>NZ_JAMYSP010000035.1:0-68427 GCF_040322015.1 Mesorhizobium sp. M0208
ACTGGCCCATCTGCTTCACTGCCATCGCGATTCCCTCCGAGCTTCGTCTCAGAGAATCACAATCAGCGAATTACGCAACAGGCCCACAAGGGGAGAAGGCAAGAGCTGCCGCTACTCCGCCTCCGCTACCATCTGCCGGCCGCCAACCCAGTCGCGCCATGCCCGCTCATCGCCATGGAACACGTTGAGGTCGATGCGGCCCCTCACCCCGTGCGACAGGCCGGAGCCGGAATATTGCCAGAACAGCCATTTGCGGCCGGGATAGACCTTTGACGGATGCGCGGCCACGGCGCGCAGCCAGAATGGATAATCGGGGAAGGCGCCGCGCAGATTGTCACGGTAGAAATCGGGCGCGGTGTAGATGATCGGGCGCTGGCCGTAGTGGCGCTCGAGCTTGTCCATGAACACCTGCATCTTTTCCAGCACCTTTTGCCGCGACGGGCGGCGCTTGCAGCTGGATTCGCCGTTCCACTCGACGTCGATCACCGGCGGCAGCGCGCCCTCGACCCTCGGCACGTTGCGGATGAACCAGTCGGCCTGCTCGCCGGCGGTGCGGCACCAGTAGAAGAAGTGATAGGCGCCGCGCTTCAGGCCGGCGGCGTCGGCATTGCGCCAGTTCCTGGTAAACATCGGGTCGATATGATCGCCGCCGTCGGTCGCCTTGATGTAGGCGAAGTTGGCGCCCTGGGCGCGCAGCTTTTGCCAGTTCACATTGCCCTGCCAGCGCGAAACGTCGACGCCATGGACGGCAAGGCGCCTCGGCGAGGAGGACTTACCGAAATTGATCGGCTTGGCGTCGCGAAAACCATAGCGCGTGACCGGCTCGGCAAGCATCGCCGGTGCTGCGCGTGTCAGCCGCTTCGGCGGCGACATCAGCGCGATGACCTCGGCCGGCGGTTCGATGTCCTGATCGGGCACGTTCATCGCGACCGGCTGTTCGTCGTGCTCCTGTTCGGCAAAAGCGGGCGCAGCATCAGTCTTCGCCACGGATGCCACCGGCGCGGGTGGCCGCACAACCGAGCTGGTGGTCTCGCCGGACGGCACTTGCAGCGCATCGACGCCGGAGGTCGACGTGCAGCCGGCAAGGCACAGCGCTGCGATCGAAAAGATGACGACGCCTGATAACCGCATCTGGACCTGTACGCAAAACACAACAGACCGAAGGCAGGACAACGCCGTCGGACAAACCAAGCTGGATTCCTAACAAGAAACTACCAACAAAGTTTGAATCGAATTGTTAGGGGGTTTGCATCGGAACGTTCGCCCGGACGGGGGTGCGCCATCCCCCAACGTTCGACCACGTGGCTGCCTCGCAATCCCGCTTGACAACTCACGGCATGAGATTAGTCTCCACTAATCTTACGGTGTAAGGCCATACTTGGGAGGAAGTCATGCAGCCCGCCGCCCTATCAGAATTGCAGCCCGTAGCCCCGCCCGAGCCACGCTCGCCCGCCATCGGGATCGACGAAATATCGCGCGATCTCAGCCGCGTTATCGAACGCGCCGAGGTCAATGCCTGGCTCGATCTCTATCGCGCCGCCCCGGCAGACTTTGCCGCAAGGCAAGGCCTTGCCATCGCCGAAGATGGCGATCTCGTCTGGACCACCTGCACGACGATCCCGTTCATCCATTTCAACTGCGTCAAGAATCTCGGTGTCGATAGCGCTGCCACCGAGAGCCGGCTCGACGCGCTTCTGGCGCATTATCGCGAGGCCGGTATTCTGCGGCCCTGGTTCTACACCAATCCGCATACCGAGCCCGCGACGCTCAGCTGCTGGCTCGAGGCACGCGGCCTGCAGCGTCAGGGCGGTTGGGAACGCATCTTTCGCGACGCCACGCCATTGCCAACGGAGCCGCTTTTCCCGTCGAAGGATGTCTCGGTCGAGCGGGTGACGTCGGCAACGGCAAGGGAATGGGCTGGGTTCATCGACAGCCAATATCGGTTGCCGACCTCACCATGGTTGCTAGCGCTGGCCGGCCGACGCGGCTGGCATCATTATATGCTGCGGCGGGACGGCGCGGTGGCGGCGGTGCGCTCGATGTTCATCGGTGCCGACGGCATGGCCTGGAGCGGCATCGACGCGCCGGTGCCCGGCATCATGGCGCCGAGCTTCGACCTCGATGCAATGCTCGGCGAAGCGATGGTGCGCGACGGACTTGCGGCCGGTGCAAAACTGTTCGTGGCCGACATCGAGGCGCGGCAGTGCGAACGCGACGGGCCGGCGTATCGCAACTATGCGCGCCTCGGCTTCAGGCTCGCTTATTTCCGCAGCCATTACAGCTATTTGCCGGCAAATTCCGGCTGACCGCTTCAAGACCTAGCCGCAAAGCCACAGCTTGTGGCAGGTCGTGGCCATAAGGTGGGCCGGCGGTACAAAACGATCGTTGACCGCCACATCATCGTCCGCCCGGCGGACCTTTTCCTCGAGCAGCGTGCGAAGTTCTGCCGGCTGCACGCGGTCGCGCTCCATCACCAGCTTGATCATCGGATCACTCAAGAGCTCGTCCAGGGTGTTGATGCTGTCGTTCATTCCGTCGCCTCCTCGACTGCCGCCCGCACGCAATAGATAGGCAGCAATGATGGCCCGCCAATGACGCTTTGCCGGCTATCTCGTGTCGCTTTGGATTAAATTTTACCCAGACTTCACCTCAAGCCGGAGGTGGCGCGCCTTCATATTGCGGCAGGCCGTCGTCGATCTGGACCCAGGGCTGCTTCGAGGCGGTCCAGATATGCATCTCAGGCCTGAACACCGAAGGATCATCGAGCGAGCCGGTCGTGATGCCGATGATGCCGGCGGAATCGCGCCGGGAAAACAGCGTCGTGCCGCAACGCGGGCAAAAGCCACGCTTGAGATCGGGCGAGGAATTCACCGTCGCCAGCGGACCGTCGACCGTCACATCGTCGATGCGGAACAGCACGCGCGCGTTGAAGGCGGCACCCAGTGCCTTCTGGCAGAGCCGGCAATGGCAGACGCGCTCATTGATCGGTGTCGCCTCGACATGGTAGCGCACCACACCGCACAAACACCCGCCCTGATATCTTGCCATCGCCCATGTCCCTTCCTGCGAGGATAGGCGATACCTATCGACAGGCGTGGCACCGTCAATTGAAAAGCTTTGATGGCGTCATCTAAAGCTGTGATCCGGGCCGATGGGCGATCGGCTGGATGCGCCGCGCCAAGGCCTCATCAACGAAATGCCGGCCATCTCGCGGGAGACGGCCGGCAGCCAATTGACTGGACGTCAGTTCGTTTCGTTGACGACCTCATCCCAAGTCTTGACCTTGGTCTCGCCATTGAGGAACGGCAGCGCGGCAGCTGTCAGTTCCGGCGCGAAGAACACGTCGTAATGAGTGCGGTTCGGCAGGATCGCCAGGCGGTTTTGCGACAGGTTCTCGCGCATCCAGCCGGCGTCCTTCAACCCGCCGCCAAGCATCTGGTAGAACTTGATCTCGTGCTCGGGCCGGTACATGTCACTGTCGCCGAACACCAGCATGACCGGCATTTTCAGCTTCGGCACGTCGGCAGAATAATCGTAGTCCTTGCGCATATAGGCGCCGAGCTGGTCGAGCAGTTTCGGAAAATCCTCCGGATGCGGCGCGACCGCGACGTAGGATTTGTACATCGGCGTGTCCTTCATCATGTCGGCCATCGCTGCGCCGACTTGTGCCTGCTGGCCACGCATCTCGGCATAGAAGCCGTCCGCGGCGTAGCCGGTCGAGACCAGGACGAGCCGGCGCACCACGTCGGGATGCTGCACGGCCATGCGGAAGGCGACGCCCCCACCCAGCGAATAACCCATGACGTCGACCTTGTCGTAGCCGAGCGCCTTGACGATCGCCGCCATGTCGTCGCCCATCGCCTCCAAGCTGAGCGGCCGGTCGCCGAGCGCGGTGCGGCCATGGCCCTGCAGGTCGACCCCGATGACGGTGCGGTCTTCGGTAAGCTTCGGCAGGATCGGCGCGAACATGTCGGTTGTGCCGAGACCGCCATGCAGCAGAAGCAGTGGCTCGCCCTTGCCATGGACGGCGTAATAATAGTTCAGGCCGTTGATCGGCAGCAGGCCGGACTTTTGCGGCTTCGGCAGTGTTGCGGTTGCGGTCGTCATGGCAGGCTTGGCCTCCTCTGCGTTGATGGTGCCCGGCGCGGCAAAGAGCGCGGCGGCCGAGGCGAAAATGGCAAAAAATATCGATCTGGACATATCAGTCTCCCTCTCTCGTTTGCATCAAAGTCGCTTGTGCATCAAAGTAGCTTGGCGACCTCCTCGAGCTGTTCGGCGCACTGGCCCCAGCCGTCGTGAAAACCCATTTTCTCGTGCTGTTCGCGGTCGGCGACCGACCAATGCGCAACCCGGGCGATGTAGCGGGTCTTGCCCTCGCCCTCGTCGTCGAAGGTCAGCACGACCGTCATGAACGGCTTTTCGGACGGCTCCCACGCCTTGGTATAGGCATCGGTGAAGACGAGCTTTTTGCCTGGTACGACTTCGAGGAAGATGCCTGGATTCGGGAACTCCTTGCCGTCGGGATCGGCCATGACCACAAGGGTGGAGCCACCGGTCCGCACATCCATTTCGGCGCGCGGCGTCGTCCACGGCTTCGGCGAGAACCATTGCGTCAACAGGTTCGGCTCGGTCCAGCAGCGATAGACGTTCTCGCGCGGCGCATCGATGATGCGGGCGAGAACCAGCTCGCGGTTGGAGTTGGGGGCGATGTCGAGCTTGGTGGTCATGGCGTTCCTCACACGTCGGTTTTGGCTTCCGTGTCTAGGACGAACCAACAAGACGCAAGCCGACACGGTCCGCGAAAAAATCCGCGGGACCGGAGATTCGAGCGACGGAACTGAATGGCTTCAGTGGCGCTTGGCTTGCACCAGATAGGCGTCGATCTCGGTCTCGCCGAGCCACTTGGCCGCTTCCAGCCGATGCAACCCTTCGACCAGGATATGACGCTTGCCGTCATGGCGCACCTGGATCGGCATCTTCATTCCGTTTTCCAGAATGTCCTCGGCCAGATGGCGGACGGTTTCGGGATGCAGCGTCTTCTTGCGCGCGGTCGGCACGTAGATATCGTTGACCCTGACCTTTTGCACTCTCAGCATATCGGCTCCCGTGGCGGACAACGCCGCCCTTTGTGAGATAGTCTGTTTGGCCGGCAAGGCCAAGGGAGCAGCCCGGCAATGGCTGGCCCGATCGTTTCCAATTGACGCTTGGCCGGCGGATGGCCGAAATGGCGGCCTTCGACCTTAGCGGTGTCCATGAACCATCTGCCGACCGAGTTTCCCGATTTCGGACTGACGCCGCAGCAGCGACGCCAGGCGGTGCGCAGCCATTACTGGGAATGGCCCGGTATGGATGGCGGGCGCGGCGAAATCTGGTGCTACAGCGACCGTTTTTCCTATCGCCCCGGCGAGATGGTGGCGCTGCATGTCAGTTCGACGGCCGCCGGTTTCGGCATCGCGATCATCCGCGACGGCGGCGCGGAAACGACAATGTTGGAAAGGACCGGGATTGCGGCGCGCTGGCAAGATACGCCGGATCAATGTTCGGTCGAAGGCTGCGGCTGGCAGGCGTCGTTCGAGTTTCGCATCGGCGACGACTGGCCATCCGGCGCCTATCGCGTCACGCTTGAAGCGGACGGTCGCGACGGCAAGCCGATCCGCTGTCATCACCTTTTCATCGTCTCGCCGCAGCCCGGCAAGAAACCCGGCCGCGTGCTGCAGGTCGCGGCCACCGGCACCTGGCTCGCCTACAACACATGGGGCGGTTCCAACCATTACGAAGGCATCACCGGGCCGGCCCGCGACCAGTATGCACGAATGGTGTCGACGCAGCGGCCTTGGTGCCGCGGGTTCGTCGTGCTGCCCAAGGATGCGCCGCGCGTGCCGCTCGAAGTCGCGGTGCCGCCGAAAACCGTGCCGCGCTATCCGCACATGGAATGGGCCTTTGCCACCGGCCATTCGAAGAAATACGCCTCAGCCGGCTGGGCAAGCTACGACAGCCATTTCTTCCGCTTCGCTGAGCGTTCCGGCTACGCCGTCGATCTCGCTAGCCAGCACGATCTGCATTTTTCGCCCGACATTCTCGACGGCTATGACTGCGTCGTCTTCGTCGGCCACGACGAATATTGGACCTGGGAAATGCGCGATGCGGTCGACACCTATGTCGAGCGCGGCGGTCATGCGGCGCGCTTTGCCGGCAACTTCATGTGGCAGACCAGGCTGGAGGACGAAGGCCGCCGGCAGGTCTGCTACAAATACCGCGCCCGCGCCGAGGACCCGGCCTATCGCGGCGGCGATATAAGGCGCGCCACCAATTCCTGGGAAGCGCCGGAAATCGGCCGGCCGGGTGCGGCGACCTTCGGCCTCAACTCGACAAGAGGCGTCTATGCCGGCTGGGGCGGCTGCGCGCCGCGCGGTGTGCGCGGCTTTCCGGTCTACCGGCCGGAGCATTGGGCCTTTGCCGGTACCGGCATCTACTATGGCGACCTGCTCGGCGCCGACAGCCATGTCTATGGCTATGAGGTCGATGGGCTCGATTTCGAGATCCGCGGCGGCCTGCCCTACCCGACGCCCGACAGCGGCGCACCGGACGGCCTGCAGGTGCTCGCGGTCGGCATGGCTGCCCAGGTCGAGGAAAGCGCCGACATCCCGTTCGAGGACCAGTTCCTCGGCGACGAGGACGGCCGCTTCACCGCCGAAACGCTGTTCGGCGAGGCGAGCGACGCCAATCTCGATAAGGTTAAGCGCGGCAACGGCATGATCGTCAATTTCCGGCGCGGCAAAGGCGAGGTGTTTCACGCCGGAAGCTGCGAATGGGTTGCCGGCCTGCTAAGGCAGGATGCGATGGTCGAGCGTGTTACCAGAAATGTCCTCGACCGCTATCTCGGAAAGTCATGACATGCTGAAGTCCCCTGCCCCGGAAGCCCGCGAAGCTTCGCATCTGTTTTATCTGTCCAGCCTGCGCCGGCCGCTGATCGACCGCGCCGAAGGCATCTACATGTGGACGCAGGATGGCCGCCGCTTCATCGACGGATCGAGCGGCCCGATGGTCGCCAATATCGGCCACTCCAATCGCAACGTGCTCGACGCGATGAAACGGCAGATGGACCGCGCCACCTTCGCCTACCGCCTGCATTTCGAGAACGAACCGGCAGAGGAGCTCGCGCGGCAACTGGCGGCCAAACTCCCCGAGGGCCTGGACCGCATCTTTTTCGTCTCCGGTGGCTCGGAGGCAACGGAATCCTGCGTCAAGCTGGCGCGGCAATGGGCGGTCGCCATCGGCCAGCCCAGCCGCTGGAAGGTGATCACGCGCTTTCCGTCCTATCATGGCGGCACGCTCGGCGCGCTCGCCGTCACCGGCGACGATGCGCTGGCCGAAACTTTTGCGCCGATGATGCAGCTCATGCCGACGGTTCCGGCGCCCACCGCCTGGCGTGACCGCGACAATCTTTCGATGGAACAGCGCGGTATCCGCTACGCCGACATGCTGGAGGAAAAGATCCTCGCCGAGGGATCGCAGAGCGTGCTCGCCTTCATCATGGAGCCGGTCGGCGGCGCTGCCACGGCAGCATTGGTGGCGCCCGACAGCTATTATCCGCGCATCCGCGAGATCTGCGATCGCTACGGCATCCTGCTCATCCATGACGAAGTGATGAGCGGTGCCGGCCGCACCGGAAAATTCCTTGGCGGCGACCACTGGAACTGCAAGCCAGACATCATCGCGCTGTCGAAGGGGCTGGGCTCGGGTTATGCCCCGCTCGGTGCGCTGGCGGCACCGATGCGGCTGGTGCAGCCATTGCTCGCGTCGGGCGGCTTCCAGCACGGCCATACCTATGCCGGCAATCCGCTCGCCTGCGCCGCCGGGCTCGCCGTGCTAGGTGAGATGGACCGTCTCGGCCTGATCGCCAACGCGGCTGTCATGGGCGAGCTATTGATGGACGAGCTGAAGGGATTGGCGAAGCGGTTTCCGTTCATCGCCGACGTCCGCGGCAAGGGCCTGCTCACCGGTGCCGAAATGGTCGCCGATCCGGACACGCTGAGGCCGATCGAGCCGGCGAAAAAGGCCACTCAGCGCCTGCTCGACCTCGCCTATGAGCGCGGCCTGATCATCTACGGACGCAAGGTCAAGGGCGGTGTCGACGGCGACAATTTCATGGTTGCGCCGCCGATGATCGTCACCGCCGCGCAGATCGGCGAGATCATATCCATCATCGGTGACGCGCTCGAGGTGCTGGCCGGCGAGCTCGACCTGCCGGTCGAAGGCTGAGGAACGAACCATGGCACCGCGCAAAGTCATCATCACCTGCGCCGTCACCGGGTCGGTGCACACCCCGTCGATGTCGCCGCATCTGCCAGTGACGCCGGACCAGATCGCCGCAGACGCAATCGCCGCCGCCGAGGCCGGCGCTTCGATCCTGCATCTTCATGCCCGCGACCCTAAGGATGGGCGGCCGACCGCCGACCCCGAGGTGTTCATGCAGTTCCTGCCGCGCATCAAGCAGGCGACCGATGCGGTGATCAACATCACCACCGGCGGATCGTCGCTGATGACGCTCGACCAGCGGCTGGCCGCGCCGCTCAGGGCCGAGCCGGAAATGAGTTCGCTCAATATGGGTTCGATGAACTTTGCGCTGTTCCCGATGCTCGAGCGGCCGCGGGAATGGCAGCACGAATGGGAGCCGAAACTGCTCGAGGCCACCCGCGACACGATCTTCAAAAACACCTTTGCCGACATGGAGACGGTGCTCGAGAAGCTCGGGCGCGGTTGCGGCACGCGCTTCGAATTCGAGTGCTACGATGTCGGCCATCTCTATTCGCTGGCGCATTTTCGCGATCGTGGGCTGGTGTCTGGACCTTTGTTCATCCAGTTTGTTTTGGGCATCCTTGGCGGCATCGGCGCCGATCCAGAAAACCTGATCCACATGAAGCGCATCGCCGACAAACTGTTCGGCGACAGCTACCAATTTTCGGTGCTGGCCGCCGGACGCCACCAGATGCCGATGATCTCGATTGCGGCGGCGATGGGCGGCAATGTCCGCGTCGGGCTGGAGGACAGCCTCTACGACGGGCGCCAACTCGCCAAGTCCAATGCCGACCAGGTGCGCCGCATCCGCAGCGTGCTCGACGGCTTGTCGCTGGAGGTCGCGACGCCGGCCGAGGCGCGGCAGATGCTGGCGCTCAAGGGCGGCGATCGCGTGGCGTTCTGAGATGCGGCCGTGACCAACCCACCGTCAAGAGACATCGTCATCCGCCCCGGCTGGGTGGAGGACGTCGAAACCATCCACGCCGCGCTCCTACGGCTCGGCGCGCATGTCGGCGCACATCAGGAGATCACCTCGACAGCTCGGGATCTCCGCACCTATGGCTTTGGCGAGAAGCCTGCCTTCTCGACCCTGATCGCCGAGGTCGGCGGCGAGTTTGCCGGGCTTTGCCTGCATTTTCCAATCTTCTCGACATGGATGGGACGGCCCGGCGTCTATGTGCAGGACCTCTATGTCGAGGACCGTTTTCGCGGCCGCAGGATCGGCGAGCACCTGCTGCGCCGGGTCGCGGCGCAATGCCGGAAGGACGGCGGCGTCTATCTCAAGCTGTCTGTCGATACCGACAACGAGACCGCCAAGGCTTTTTACGAACGGTTGGGCATTGCCTGGTCCAGCTACGAGCAGGTGCAGAAGATCGTCGGCGACGCCTTTTTCGCCTTCGCCGATGCACCGGAGGAGCCAACATGAAAGCCTTCTATGCCGAAGAACAGAAGCGCCACGACCCGAAGGCGTTCCTCTCCAGCGGCGCGCCGCAGCCCAATCCGGAAAAGCCGGAACGGGTCGAGCGATTGTTGGCCGGCGCAAAGGCTGCCGGCTGCACGATCGAACGGCCGCGGGATCACGGACTCGGCCCTATTGCCGCGGTACATACGCCGGAATATCTCGATTTCCTTCACCATATCTTCGCGCGCTGGCAGCGCATCGAGGGCGCCTCGGCCGAGGTCATCCCCAACATCCACCCGATCGCGCGGAACGGCTCCTATCCGGCCTCGGCGGTCGGCCAAGCCGGCTACCACATGGCCGACACAGCCTGCCCGATCTCCGGCGAGACGTGGCAGAGCGCGCTTTGGAGCGCCTGGAGCGCGGTTGAAACCGCCGAGGCGGTGATGTTGGGAGCGCCGGCCGCCTACGCGCTGTGCCGGCCGCCCGGCCATCACGCCTTTGCCGACGTCGCCGGCGGCTTCTGCTTCATCAACAATTCGGCGGTCGCCGCACAGGCTCTACGCAAGCAGGCAGCGCGGGTGGCGATCCTCGATGTCGACCTGCATCACGGCAACGGGACGCAAGGCATCTTCTATGCCCGGCCGGACGTGCTCACCGTGTCGCTGCATGCCGACCCGGCGCGGTTCTATCCGTTTTTCTGGGGCTATGCGGACGAGCGCGGCGAAGGCGCCGGCCTCGGCTACAATCTCAACCTGCCGCTGCCGCGCAAATCCGGCGATGCGGCTTTCCTCGAAGCACTGGCGGCAGCGTTCCAGCGCATCGACGCCTTCTCGCCCGATGCGCTTGTGGTCGCGCTGGGCCTAGACGCCTTCGAAGGTGATCCGTTCGGCGGGCTGTCGGTGAGCACGCCTGGTTTTTCGCGCATTGGCGAGGCGATCGCCCGGCTCGGCCTGCCAACGGTCATCGTCCAGGAAGGCGGTTATCTCTGCGATGAGCTCGGCGACAATCTCACCGCCTTCCTCACCGGTTTTGGCGGCGCCCACAAGCGATGATCCGTCGGCGTGGCCCGCTCAGGATCGCTCCTGCCTCAGCATGGCGACAACGCGGTGCACGCTCTCCAGCGTCTCGTCGATCTCGGCTGCAGTGTTGTAATGAGCGATGCCGATGCGCACCACGCCCTGCTCGGCCGGAATGCCGAGCTGGTGGACGATCTCCCAGGCGTAGTTGTGGCCGGACCACAGGAAGATGTTTTCCGCATTCATCTGCCGCACGACCGTCTCCGGCACTATGCCTTCGACAGTGAACGACACCGTCGGCACACGCTCATCGATCCGCTTCGGATCGGTGATGCCGTGGATGGTCAGGCCGGCAATATCCGACAGACCGTCGATCAACTGTTGCGTCAGCGGGTTCTCGTAAGCGATTGAGACTTCGAAGGCCTTGGCGATTTTCCGCCGACGCGACCCTTGCGCGCCAGCTGCCGCTCCCAACTCGGCAAAATAATCGATAGCCGCCGACAGGCCGGCCATCAATTCAATTTGCAGCGTGCCGAGCTCGAAGCGCTCCGGCAAGGCATTGGACGAGCAACGGCATTTATACGGCTTAAGCGCATCGATAACGCCCAGCCTGCCCCACAAAATTCCCATATGCGGGCCGAAGAACTTGTACGCCGAGCAGATCAGGAAATCGCAGCCGAGGTTTTGGACGTCGATCAGACCATGCGGCGCGAACTGGACGGCATCGACGTAGACCAACGCACCAGCCCGCCTAGCGATGCCGGTCAACGCCTTCACCCGGTTGATCGACCCGGTGAGATTGCTGGCGTAGTTGAGCGCGACGAGCCGCGTCCTCTCGGAAAGCAACGCGGCGAGCGCCGCCTCCTCGATCTGCCAGCTCTGCTGGTCGAAAGGCAGCCAGCGCACGACAAGGCCAAGGTCTTCAGCCAGTTGCAGCCAGGGTGAGACGTTGCCCTCATGGTCCATGCGGGTGAGGATGATCTCGTCCCCGGGCTTCATCGTGCGGCCGAGCGTTCGCGACATGTGGTAGGTCAATGTCGTCATGTTGGCACCGACGATAATTTCCGGCGGACTTGCCGCACCCAGGAAATCGGCCATCGCCAGATGGGCCTCGTCGACAATGTCCTGTGCCGCAATGGTGGTCTCGAAGAAGCCGCCGAGGTTGGCATTGGTGGTCAGCAGGCAGCGTGACACCGCGTCCGCCACCGACTGCGGCACCTGCGTGCCGGCAGGATTGTCGAGATAAATGCGCCGGCGGCCCTTGTCGGTCAGCGACAAAGCCGGAAATTTCGCGCGCACCGCGTCGATCCGGAAGCCCATGGCTGTTCCCCTCTCCTTATGACGATCGGACAACCACGCCCGACGCATCAAGGGCACGGATTGCCGACGCGCTGGTGGATCGCATCAACGGCTTTCTGCATGTCCTCGGTCCAGACCACGTCGGCGGAAGAGAGCGCCATTTCGAGTTGCGAAATGGTGGTGGCGCCGATGATGTTCGAGGTGACCAAGGGCCGGTTCGAGACATAGGCATTGGCAAACAGCGCCGGCTCCATGCCGAAGGTGCGCGCCAACCGGTTGTATTCGAGCTGCACCTCGGCAGCATTCGGCGTCTCGTAGCGCTGGCCGCGGTTGAACAACTGCGAGCGCGAGCCCTGCGGCCGCGCGCCATGATCGTATTTGCCGGTCAAATAGCCTTGCGCCAGCGGTGAATAGGCAAGCAGCGACACCTGCTCGCGCTCGCAGACTTCGGCAAGGTTCACCTCGAAGGTGCGATTGACGAAATTATAGGCGTTCTGCAGCGAGGCGACGCGCGGGCCGAGGCCCTTGTCGGCTTCGGCAATGAAACGCATGACGCCCCAGGAATTCTCGTTCGACAGGCCGAAATGGCGGATCTTGCCGGCCTTCACCAGTTCATCAAATACGGCAAGCGTCTCGGCGATCGGCGTCTCGCCTTCCGGCACACCGGCGGCATCGGAGCGTCGCGGCAAGGTGCCGATGCGGTTCGGATTGGCGCCCCACGGCACGTCGCGTTCCGGCCAATGGATCTGATATAGGTCGATGTAATCGGTGTTGAGCCTGGCGAGTGACTTATCAATAGCGTCGAAGATATCGGCGCGCACCAGCTTAGACGAGCGGTCGCCGCGAAACCAAGTGTTGGCGGTGCGACCAACTACCTTCGAGGCGACGATCACTTGGTCCCGATTGCGCTTCTCCTTCATCCAATTGCCGATGATTGTCTCGGTACGGCCTTGTGTCTCCGCCTTGGGTGGGATCGGATAGAGTTCGGCGGTGTCGATGAAATTGACACCGCGAGCAAACGCCAGATCCATCTGGGCGTGACCGTCCGCCTCGGTGTTCTGCTGGCCCCAAGTCATCGATCCGAGGCAGATTTGCGACACGAAAAGATCGGTCTGGCCGAGACGGCGTTTGTGCATGGAGTTTCTCCGGCGGGAATTTTGCGCGGCTGCGCGAGGAGGAAGCAATAGCATACAGGAAAGCGCCGCCCGCTTCCAAGCCCACCGACGGCAGGCCAGGCGACTTTCCAGGATGCCGGCGAACGGAGTTTTTCGCTGCGTCTAACAAAAAACCGGCCAAGTGCCGGGACTGAGGCCTACGCTCGAAGCACCGCCGAAGTTTCGCCGGAACAGCCGAATTATGTCAAAAAAGATCAGGGCAGCATGGCTGCCATGCGAATGCTGCACTGCACAATTGTCATGATCTGCCTATATTGACGGCCGTGGAGGTTCAATAAGGGGCTTGAATCATGGGATTCTTCACTGAAATGTTCGCCCGTCCGCGTCCGCGGGAACAACTGCGTTATCGTGCGGCACTGGCGCTGCTCCATTCGATGAGCAATGCCGATCGCGCCGATATCGGCGTCAAGCCGGCCGATTTCCCGCGCATCGCTCGGGAAATGTCCGTACGCTAAACAGCGCGCCGTGAGAATCCCGCCGCAGCGGGATATCTCACGAGCTAATCTCAACGCAATCCGAGGAAGATCGACTTGCCCAATGGCACGCCGTTGTGGCGCAGGATGTCGTAGGCGGTGGTCAGGTGGAAGTAGAAATTGGGCATGGCGGCATGCAGCAGATACTGCATTCCCGGCATCGAAACCTCGCGCCCGGCAAGCCGCAGTTCGACCATCCTGTCATCTGAACCATCGAATTCGGCCGCCGAAAATGTCGCGAGATAGTCGAGCGTCTTGGTAAGGCGGGCCTGCAGATCAACGAAGCTCGTCTCATTATCCTCGTATTTTGGCACCTCACGCCCGGCAAGCCGCGACGGCGCGCCCTTGGCGTGATCGGTGGCAATCTGTACCTGCCTGGTCAGCGCAAACATGTCCGGCGCCAGCCTCGCCGTCAGATACACCTGCGGATCAATCTTGCGATCAGCCGCATTTTGCTCGGCAATGTTCAGCACATTGGCTAGTGACTTCAGCCTCGCCGAAAATACCGGCACGGATGCTTCATACATTGATATGGTCACAAGAAATCTCCACGGGGCCCTACTGCCTATGGCGAGAGGTAGCGCTTTCGCAGGCGATTGTTCAAGCGCCACCACGTCGCCGCGATCGATATGATAGGATTTTTTATCGAGTGGAGGTTCCCGATGAGACGCGCCCTTTTTGCAGCGACCGCCTTTATCTCTCTTGCCGTTGCCGGCCAATCGGCGCTCGCCGCAGACGCGCCTTATATCGACGACAGGTCGAATGCCGAGGCGGTGATCCGGTCGCTTTATAGTGCCATCAGCCGGCACGAATTCGCGCGCGCCTGGGACTATTTCGGCGACACCAAGCCGGCCAAGGATTTCAATTCCTTCGTCAAAGGCTATGACGGCACGGACACGGTCGAAGTGAAAACCGGTGGCGTATCCGAAGACGGGGCTGCCGGCAGCATCTACTACAGCGTTCCGGTCGCCATCCGGGCGACGGCCAAGGACGGCAGCGAGAATGTCTTTGCCGGCTGCTATACGCTGCGCCAGATCAACGCCTCGATCCAGGAACCGCCATTTCGCTCGATCTTCATCGACAAGGGTGCGCTGAAACCCTCAAAGGCCGATTTTGAGGATGCCGTGCCGGCAAGCTGCGGCGAAGGACCGCCGCCGCCGAAGAAGGACGCAGCGCTTGAGCAGGCCAACAAGGCGTTTGCCGCGACTTATGGCGACCAGTGCGACAAGGATCTTTTGGCGCAGAAGCCGGACATTTTCTCGATCCACTACAAGGACAAGGATGCGGCTGCCAGCGATCCCGAAAGCGAAACGCGGCTTTTCCATTTCGCCTGCTCGGCCGCGGCCTACAACGAAAACTCGATCTATTACATGAGCGACGACGTGCTTGGCGTAAGACAATTGCAGTTCGCCGAACCTGAAATGGACATCCGCTACGAGAACAATGACAGCGACGGCAAATTGCTGGGCATGACCATAGTTGGCTTCCAGACCTCCGGCTGGGCAACCAATTCCGATTACGACGAAGAGACCAAGACGATCACCACCTTCAACAAATGGCGTGGCATCGGCGATGCCTCTTCGTCGGGGACCTATCTGTTTCGCAACGGCGATTTTTCCCTGGTCCAGTACGACGTCGACGCGTCTTATGACGGCGAGGAAAATCCGCAGACGGTCGTCGACTACAATACCGCGCCTTAAGGGGCCTTCGACAACATCCAGTTGAGCGTGCCGCGCCAGTCGGTCATGCGGATGGGCGTGCCGTGCGTGCCGGTCTCGAAGCGGACGAAGCGCGTGGGATAGCTCTTCGATTTGGCCAGGATGGAGCGGAAGAAGGCTTCCTGTTTCTCGATTGGAAACACCGGGTCCTTGCTGCCTTGGCCGAAGAAGACCGGCACACGACGCTTGAAGGCGGGGCTTGAGAAGAAACTCTCGTCCCATAGCGAGCCGAGCAGCAGCAGCCCGTCGATGCGCCGGCCGGTATCATTGCGGGCGGCCAGCTTCCAGCATAATGAGCCGCCCATCGAGCCGCAGGCGACGAAGATTTTTGCGCTCGGCGATTGTTCGGCATAGTGGTCGATCAGCGCGGCGATCTGGGCGGCACCTGTGTCGCCGAAATCGGAAAAGTCCGGCGATAGATAGAGACCGCCGTTGCCCGCCATCAGGTTCTTGATGCGATTGAAATTACCGCCGAAGGTAAAGTCGTCGGTGCCCTGCTTACGGCTGCCGCCCTGCCCGTGCAGATAAAGCACGATGATGCTGGCGCCCCCGGTCTTGCCGACGGCAATGTGGCGGACATCGCCGGCGTCGGTCTTCAGCAAGAGATCCTGCTGCACCTTGCGCACGCCGGTTTCGGTGTATTGCGCGTGCACACGACGCTCAGGCACTTCGTCACGAGCGTTGATGTCGCGCAGCTCACGATAATCGACCACCGTATAGGCGCCGTTGCTCTCGGACGAGAGTGTGACCGGATAGGCGAACAGATCGTCCTTGAAGGGTTTGAGTTCGAGAGCGTTGGCGTAGGCGACACAAAAGAGCTGCAAAAGAATCGCCATCGGCAGGGCCGGGAGGCCAGAGGGGGGCAAGCGGAACCGGAAGCAGGAACGAAAGGCCATCCCTCAGCCATGCGTTTTTCGGCTTCGGTTTGTCAATCCTGCAGCACGCCGCCGGCGCCTTCCAGCGCCTCGCGCGTGTCGACATCGATCGCTGCCCCTTCGCCGATCTCGACATCGATGACGTCGAGCCCTTCGGCCTCGACCAGATGGCGGGCGCCGGTATCGCCTTGGAGGTGAGCGATCGCGGCAAACAGCGAACGCGGCAGCAGCACCGGATTGCCGCGCCGCCCAGCGTGCGAGGCCCGCACCACCGATCGGCCTTCGGACCTGCGGAACGCCTCGATCAGCCTGTCGAGGTCGGCCGAGGCGACGCCGGGCATATCGCCGAGGACAATCATGGCGCCGGCGGCGTCGCCGGAAATCTTGGCGATGCCGGCCTTTAGCGACGAAGACAGACCCTCGGCGAAATCCGGATTGTCGGCGAAGGTCACATCGAGGCCAGACAGTGCACTGCGCACGCGCTCGCTCTGGTGGCCGGTGACGACGATGGTGGCCGCGGCTTTCGAACCGACTGCGCGTTCGGCGGTGCGGCGGACCAGAGGCTTGCCATCGAACAGTGCCAAGAGCTTGTTCGGCCCGCCCATGCGGCTGGAGCGGCCGGCGGCCAGAAGCACGATCTCGACCTTTGGTTCGGCTTTGGCCGGCAACGGCTCGCGCGGTTGCGGCCGCGTCGGAATTTCCATCAACAGCCCGCCGACACCCATGCCGGCAATATCCCTGGCGGTCACGTCGAGACCGGCGATCAGCCGGTCGAGCACCCAGTCGAAGCCGTTCTCCTTGGGACTGCGGGCGCAGCCCGGCGCACCGATGATGCGCTTGCCGCCGAGTGTGCCGAGCACCAGCAGATTGCCGGGATCGACCGGCATACCGGCGCGGATGACAGTGCCGCCGGCCCTTTCGATCGCAGCAGGAACGACGTCGCCGAAATCGGCCATCGCCGAAGCGCCGAAGATCACCACCATATCGTTGTCGCGGATCAGCGAGGCCGCAGCCTCGGCGACGGGGATAATTTCATGCGGCGTTCGACGCTCCGCCGTCAGCCTGCCGCCCGAACGCGCCAGGCGTGCTTCGGTGACGCGCAGCGTCTTGTCGAGCACGCTGGGTTTGATGCCGGGCAGCACCGTCTGGATGACGCCGACGCGCACCGGCTGATAGGCGTTGACCGCAAAGATCTCGCCGCCCGCGCAGATCCTTGCCACCGCATCGACCAAAGCGGAGGCGACCGCAAACGGAATGATCTTCACCGTTGCTACCATCTGACCTTTTTCGACCGGCGCATGCTGCGCGAGCGTGGCGATGGTGATCGTCGGATCGACGGCGTTGATGGCGTCGATCATCGCCGCGTCGACGGTGAACATGCCGGCAGCCTGCGCGTGGAGGTTGACCCTACCTGTCGCGGCAGGCTTCGCCTCGATGTTGCGATGGATCATACATGCGGCGATCTTTTCAGCGGCGACGTCCTCGCTGAGATCATCGGGCGCCAACACCGCCGCGACGACCTCGGAAATGCCAGCGGCCTTCAACAGGGACACATCCCCGGCGCTTAACCGGTGCGCCTTGCGGTAGCGGCGCTCTCCGGCTGTAGTGGCGTGCGCAAGCACTGCCCCTTCGGCCGCATCGATCGCAACGGGACCAAATTTCACGCGACCGCGCCTTTGGATTCGAGGCCGCGGGAGCGAAAGGCATGGATCGCTTGCGCCAACACCGCGACGGCAATCTCGGCCGGGCTGGCAGCTCCAATGTCGAGGCCGATCGGGGCATGAATGCGGGCGATCTGGTCGGCTGTCGCCCCCGAAGCCAGCAGGCGTTCCACACGTTTGGCGTGGGTCTTGCGGCTGCCGAGCGCGCCGACATAAAAGCAGCCGGCGTCGAGCGCCGCCTTCAACGCGAAATCGTCGATCTTCGGATCGTGGGTGAGAGCAGCCAGCGCCGTATAGTTATCGAGCGGCTGACGCGTCAGCACATCCTGTGGCCATTCGGCATGCAGCGCGATATCGGGAAAACGATCGGGCGTGGCAAAGGCCGTGCGCGGATCGATGATCTCGACAGGATAGCCGGCGATCCTGGCCATCGGTGCCAGCGCCTGGCTGATGTGGACGGCGCCGATCACCACCAGGCGCGGCTGCGGCAGATGTGCGTTGAGGAAGAACGTGCGCCCCTCAGCTTCGACCGAACCGGAATTGCCCGTGCGAAATGCCTTGGCGACGGCCGCCCCGAGTTCACCGGCTACCCGGTCTCCCTCGCGCACGACACGGTCGCGGCCGTCGCCGAGATCGGTGACCAGGATTGCCGCGCGGCGGGCGCGGCGTTCGGCGTTGAGTGTCTTCAGCGCATAGGGATCCATTCGAGATCAACCCAATCTTTCTACATAGACCTTGATGCGGCCGCCGCATGACAGGCCGACTTGCCAGGCGGTCTCGTCTGCGACGCCGAATTCGAGCATTTTGGCCTTGCCGCTATCGATAACCTCGAGCGCCTCGGTGACTACGGCGCCTTCGACGCAGCCGCCCGAGACGGAGCCGTGGAAATTGCCTTCGGCGTCGATGACCAGGTGGCTGCCGACCGGCCGCGGCGCCGAGCCCCAGGTCTCGACCACGGTGGCAATGGCGACATCCTTGCCGTCCTTCATCCAGCCCTCCGCGATGATCAGCGGGTCGCGAGCCTCATCGAGATAGATACTGCGTTCCATGATTTCTCCCTGAGAGACATGTGGTTATGCGACGCGCTTCACGCCAGCCTCGATCCACCCGCGCGGGTCGACCGAACCCATAAACAGCACGGTTGCCAGCGACCGGTTCCGCCACATAATCCGCACGGGGCAACAGATCGAGCGTCTCGTCGATCATCCGCGGCGCCGGACGCGGTTTTCCACTCGGTCATTCTGTCTCCGCGGGCGCAGCCATCTGAAAGCCTCTACAGAGCGTGGTAGCCGCGGTTGTGATAGATCAGCGGCCGCAAGTTATCGCCGATGCGCAAACCTGTAACCTTGCCAAAAAGCACACGGTGCGTGGCCAGATCCTTGGAGTCGATCAGTTCGCAGTCGAAGACGGCGAGCGCGCCCTTCAGCGTCGGCGCACCAGTCGAGATCACGTCCCATTCGGCCAACGCGAAACGCTCCTCGACCGGCAGGCCGGTCATGCCGGAAAAGCCGATCGACAGCGGCTCCTGATCCGAAGCCAGCGTGTTCAGGGCAAATTTGCCGTTTTCCACGAACGGCTCATTCTTGGGATTTTCGCGATTGAGGCAGACCAGGATCGTTGGCGGCGTGTCCGACACCGAGCAGGCCGCGATCACCGTCGCGCCGCGCCTGCCGGCGGGGCCATCGGTGGTGACTACATGCACATGACCGGCAAAATGGGCCATCGCGTCGCGGTAGGCCTGCGGCCCGATGTCATTCTTCTTCAGCACCGATGATTTTCCACTAGTCAGAACCAACCGTTATATATGGGGGGATATTGCAGCCCACAAGCGAAGTGCTTGACGTATATCCTGGATTCCCGTGTTGCGCCAAAGCTGGCCAGCCTTTAGGTCTTGACGGCATTGGCGCCGGCAGAACACGCGATCGGCGCGGAGGAATTCTTCGCTCGCATGCGACCTTGGACAACCACAATAGCGGTGCTGGCCTGGCTCTCGGTCGCCGGTGGTGCGAGCGCCGAGAGGCTGCGGGTCGGCGTCGCGGCACCGCTGTCGGGGCCGTCGGCGATCCTCGGCAAACAGATCGAGGCTGGCGCGACAACGGCGGCTGAAGCGAACGACGCCGAAATCACGACGATCGATGACGCCTGCACGGCCGATGGTGGCGCCGCCGCCGCGCGGGAGTTAACCGCGGCCAAGGTCAACGTCGTCATCGGGTTTTTGTGCACCGACGCAATCGAGGCGGCTCTGCCGATCCTCAAGGATGCCGGCATACCGGTGATCACAGTCGGCGTTCGCACGGAAAGCCTGACCGACCGGCGCGCCAAGACGGGATGGCCGATCTATCGTCTCGGGCCGCGCGGCGACGACGAGCGCAATGCCGTCGCTGCCATCCTCACCCGCCTATGGCAGGCCGAGCTGTTCGCCATCGTCGACGACGGCACGATCTATGGCCGCGAAATGGCCGAGACGTTTCGGGCAGCCGCCGAGCAAGCGGCTCTGAAGCCGGTGTTCGTCGACACGTTCCGGCCGCAGCTCGACAACCAGATCGGCCTGATCGGCCGACTTAAGAAAGCCGGCGCAACGCATGTCTTTGCCGGCGGCGACGGCGATGATGTCGCCATTATGGGCCGGGATGCTGGCCAGCTAAATACCGGCATGGTGTTTGCCGGCGGCGAAGCGTTGCGCGCGCCGCTCGGCGATGTGCCTTATGCCATCGGCACGCTGATGATCGCGCCGCCCGAATGGGCCGATGTCGCCGACCCCAAGGTGCTGCAGAGCTTTGCCGGGCAAAACATCGTGCCGGAAGGTTACACCCTGCCCGCCTATGCCGCGGTCGAGATCGCCAAGTCGGCTTCGGCATTGACGCAAAGCTCAGGCGAGAGACTGGCCAACGTGCTGACCGCGCATGACTTCACCACGGCGATCGGACCGATCCGCTTTGACGAAAAGGGTGACCTGACGCAAAATCCTTATCGAGCCTACCGTTTCGACGGCGGCCGTTTCGTGCCGGCGGAGAGCCAATGATGTCCAGCACGGGGATGTTCCGTACGGGTCCACGCAATCTCATCACCGACGTCGCCGGCCTGCGTGTCGGCAATGCGGCGAATGCGAAGCTGAAATCCGGCGTGACCACCGTCATCTGCGACGAGCCGGCCGTGGCCGGCGTGCAAATCCTGGGCGGTGCGCCAGGCACCCGCGAAACCGACCTGCTCGAGCCGCACAATTCGATCCACGCCATCCATGCCGTGGTGCTTTCGGGCGGCTCGGCTTTTGGCCTTGACGCCGCGTCGGGGGCGCAGGCGGCCTTGCGCGAAAGAGGCATCGGCGTCGAGGTCGGCGGCTTTCGGGTGCCGATCGTGCCGGCGGCGATCCTGTTCGACCTGCGCAATGGCGGCGACAAGGATTGGGGCCGGTATCCGCCTTACCGTGACCTTGGCTACGAAGCCGCGCAAGCCGCCGCGATCGACTTTGCCCTCGGCACGGCCGGCGCAGGTAGCGGGGCTTTGAGCTCCGGCCTGAAGGGCGGGCTCGGTTCGGCCTCGACAGTGCTGGACAGCGGCGTCACCATCGGCGCGCTCGCCGCCGTCAACCCGACCGGCTCGGTGACGGTCGCCGGGACCCGCCATTTCTGGGCGGCACCGTTCGAGATCGGCGACGAGTTCGGCGGCTTAGGCTATCCCCACCCGATGCCTGACGATGCCAGAAAGATCCTGCTGAAGTTCCGTGACAAGCATGCCGCAGAGCAGGCGGAAACCGGCGCCAACACGACCATCGCCTTGATCGCCACCGATGCGGTACTCACGAAGGCCGCCGCCAAACGCCTGGCGATATCAGCGCATGACGGCTTTGTCCGTGCCATTTGGCCGACGCACACGCCCGCAGACGGCGATCTGGTCTTCGCGCTGGCAACGGGCAAGAGCGGCATCGAGCTCAGGCCCAACGATGCAATCGATCTCTACGCCGCCGCCGGCGCCACGATGGCGCGCGCCATCAGCCGCGGCGTCTTTGCCGCGACGCCGGCCGAGGGCGATCTGTTCCCGGTCTGGTCGTCGCGCTGACCGCGCAGTGCTTATTCGGATTTGCCGTAATCAGACTGGACTTATGATCAGGTGGGGTCGGATTTTTCTTCCTCGAACGTGACCGCAACGTCTGAGTTTGCCGACAGCCGCACCTTCTGGCCCTCGACCTCGGCGACAAGGCTGAGAGGAATGAAGTGGTGATGACCCCTGTGAGCGCCCTCACCGCTGTCGCGCTTGGTCAGCTTGATGCGATCTCCGTCAACCTTGTCGACAGTACCGACATGGACCCCGTCGGCGCCGATCACTTCCATACGTTCGCGAATCTTGGCTGCATCTGTCATGGGGGTCTCCCTTATAGCGCCGCGCGCTTTTGAACGCGCAAAGGACGCTCTAAAACATTTTGAATCAATGCGCCGTACCTTCCGAAATCGATTCTGATTTTCGGAAGGCACGATGCGGTGAAGCTGCCGACAATAACAAACGACAGCCGGATTGGATGCATCGACTTTGTGTTTCAGTCAGCACGATCTTTTGACGGCATCGTGATAGGAATCTAACGGCGTCCACCGCCTGAATGGAATTCCCCATGCGAAATCTTGCTCTGTTTGCCGTCTGCCTGCTTGCCCAGCTTGCAACTTTGGCCGCCGCCCACGCAGGCGATGTCGCCGAGCTTGAGATCCTCGGCTTCAGCCGCGATGGCGGGGTCTTTGCCTTCGAGGAATACGGCGTCCAGGACGGATCGGGATTCCCCTATGCAAACCGCTATTATATCGACACGGCCGACGACAGTTTCCTGAAGGGCTCGCCGATCCGTGTCCGGCTCGATGACGAGAATGCCGCGGTGGACGCGGCGCGGCTGCAGGCCCGGCAAAAGGGCGAAGCGATCGTCAGTCAAGCGGAACTGAAGGCAAATCGCGGCATCACCGCCGGCTTCAACCCGGTGACCGAGCTTTCTGCCGATCCCTTCCGCATGGTGGTCAATCCGCGCCCGATCTTTTCGCCGGTCGACGAGCCGCTCGAGTTCCGGCTCGACCAGATCGGCATGAATGACACCGAGCGCTGCCAGAGCCAGGGCGAGATCAATGGCTTTCGCCTGCTGCGCATCGAGGCGAGGGACGGCGGTCAGACGAGCATTATTCACGAGGACAAATCGATCCCGCAAAGCAGAGGCTGTCCGAATGGCTACCAGATCGGCGCGGTTCAGACATTTTCACTGGATAGCCTCAGCGCCTATGCCGTGCTGATCGCAGTGCGCCAATACGGGTTCGAAGGGCCGGACTATCGCTGGATCGCGGTAACCGGTCGCCTGTGACGTTCCCCGCCATGCGCTATCGCGCCCTGCATCGTCTCCGCCGCGCTCTGCCGTCGCTGCGCACGGCATTTGCCGGTGCCTTGCTGTGGGCCATGGCGATGGGCGGCAGCGCGCTGCTCAATCTGCTGCAGTACGATTGGGAGACCCCGGCAAAGATCCGCTTCGTCTCGCTGCTTTATGCAGCCGGCGGTGCGCTCGCTTTCCCGATTGGGCTGTTCCTGGCGCGGCTCGTCTCGCTCGGACGCCACTGGGAGATCGCCCTCGCCGCCGCCTTCGTCTGCCTTCTCGCAGCGACGATTGTCGTCACCGGCGGCCTCTTTGGGCTGCAATACCGCTCCTACTATGTCCAATGGCATGCGCCCGCGTTCACCATCACCTGGGTTTTCCAGTTCGTGTTCACGATGTTGACGGCACTCTACCAGTTCGTCGTCCTTGGCATCCGGCTGTATTTTCCGCTCGGTTTCATTGCGCTCGCTGTCGCCAGTGTCTGGTTTGCGCGCCAGCAACGTTGAGCATTTTGCCTGCCTCTGTTAGGACGCGGGCAAATGCTCTCGCAAGTCAGGACCGACTGATGATCCCTCGCTACTCCCGGCCGGAAATGGTGGCCATCTGGTCGCCCGAAACCCGGTTCCGCATCTGGTTCGAGATCGAGGCCTACGCCTGCGACGCATTGGCCGAGCTCGGCGTCATCCCGAAGGAGGCCGCCAAGACCATCTGGGAGAAAGGCGGGGCGGCGAAATTCGATGTCGAAGCCATCGACGAGATCGAGCGCGTCACCAAGCATGACGTCATCGCCTTTCTCACCCATCTTGCCGAATTCGTCGGGCCGGATGCCCGCTTCATCCACCAGGGCATGACATCCTCCGACGTTCTCGATACCTGTTTTGCCGTGCAGCTCACCCGTGCCAGCGACATCCTGCTGGCCGACATTGACGGGTTGCTTGCGGCGCTCAAGCGCCGCGCCTTCGAGCACAAGGACACGATCACAATCGGCCGCAGCCATGGCATCCATGCCGAGCCGACCACCTTCGGCGTCAAGCTGGCGCAGGCCTACGCCGAATTCTCGCGTTGCCGCGAGAGGCTGGTGCACGCACGCAAGGACATCGCCACCTGCGCCATCTCCGGTGCGGTCGGCACCTTTGCCAATATCGACCCATATGTCGAAGAATACGTGGCCAAGAAACTCGGACTGAAGCCGGAGCCGGTGTCGACGCAGGTGATCCCGCGCGACCGCCACGCGATGTTCTTCGCCACGCTCGGCGTGATCGCCTCGTCGATCGAGCGGCTGGCGATCGAGGTGCGCCATCTGCAGCGCACAGAGGTACTCGAAGCAGAAGAGTACTTTTCACCCGGCCAGAAGGGTTCGTCGGCGATGCCGCACAAGCGCAACCCGGTGCTGACCGAGAACCTAACCGGCCTTGCCCGCATGGTGCGCTCGTTCGCATTGCCGGCAATGGAGAATGTGGCGCTGTGGCACGAGCGCGACATCTCGCATTCCTCCGTCGAGCGCATGATCGGGCCCGACGCGACGGTGACGCTCGATTTCGCACTCTCACGGCTGACCAGCGTTGTCGACAAACTGCTCGTTTACCCCGACAACATGCTGAAGAACATGAACAAATTCCGTGGCCTTGTGCATTCGCAGCGCGTGCTGCTGGCGCTGACGCAAGCTGGCGTTTCGCGCGAGGACGCCTACCGGCTGGTGCAGCGCAACGCGATGAAGGTGTGGGAGCAAGGCGCTGATTTTCTTGAGGAACTTTTGGCCGACAAGGACGTTGTCGCAGCCTTGCCCGAGGCCGAGATCCGCGAGAAATTCGACTTGGGCTATCATACCAAGCACGTCGATACGATCTTTAGCCGAGTGTTTGGAGAGGCCTGATGATTTCGTCGGCCGGAGATTTCGATTTCCTTGCCCTGCCCGGGCGCGGCAACTCCGGGCCGGATCATTGGATGTCGCATTGGTGCCGGGTGTTCCCCAATTCGAGCCGCGTGCTGCAGGCCGAGTGGGACCGGCCTAAGCCTGGCGACTGGATCGGCCAGGTGGATGCCGCGGTGGCCGCCGCACCGCGCCGCGTCGTGCTACTTGCGCATTCGCTGGCGGTGGCGACGGCGGTGAAGTGGGCTGCCGGCGCCAGTCAAAGCCAACTCGACAAGGTCGCGGCGGCATTCCTGGTTGCCGCGACCAATGTCGAGGATACCGATCCCTCATTCGACGCGGTGCGCCCGTTCGCGCCGATGCCGCTGAAGCGCCTGCCCTTCCCGGCATTGGTGGTGGCGAGCCGTAGCGACCCGCGCGTCACTTTCGACAAGGCGACCGCTTTTGCTGCAGCCTGGGGCGCGGATATCGCCGATGCCGGCGATCTCGGCCATATGGGAAACGAGGCCGGCCTCGGCCTGTGGCCGGCGGGCCTGCTGATGCTTGGCCGCTTGCTTGAAAAGGCGAAGCTCTAACCGAACTACGCCTTGCCGGGAACGGTCCTGATCACCGTGCCCCACGGATCCTCGCGGGTCGTTGCATCAGCCACATTGTCCGAACGCATCTCGACCCAGGCCAAGCCGGAGCGGGCGGGATCGCGGCGGCCGGCACCCGCGCTCTGCCACGCATTTGCGCCAATGTGGTGATGGTAGCCGCCGGACGACAAGAATACCGCCGCGCCACCGTATTTTGCCACGGTGTCGAAACCGAACTCCTGATGCCACCATGCTTCGGCTTCTTCCGGCCGGCCGACCCGCAGATGGACGTGGCCGATAAAGCTGTTTTCCGGCGCGCCCTGCCAGCCGACGTCACCGGCCGGCACTTCGGCAATGACCGACGGAATGTTCAGCCGCTCCGTCGCCATCGCGATCTTGTCGCCATTCCATTTCCAATCCTGGGGGCGGCGGTCGGCATAGATCTCGATGCCGTTGCCTTCCGGGTCGGTAAGATAAAGCGCCTCGCTGACCAGATGATCGGACGCGCCCTCGATGCCAATCTTGCCCGCGATGGCGTGGTTGATCCAGCGGCCGAGATCGACCCGGCTAGGGAGCAGGAAGGCGGTGTGGAAAAGACCGGCGCTGCGCGGGTCATCGGGTTTCGCAGCCGGATCCGCTTCGATGTCGAGCAAAGGGCGATTGACTGCGCCGAGCGTAATCGTGCCGCCGGCGCGGCTCAGTTCCTGCAAACCGACGACTTTGCGATAGTAGGCAGCGAGATTTTCTGCATCGCGCGCCCGCAAGCCGACGCGGGCAACGCTGACCGGGGTCGTTGCGGCAAAAGGCAGTTCGCTCATCAAAGTGCTCCGTTCCGCCGGCGCTCGACAAGCTTCCAACGGAGGAACCCGGCGCCATCAATCATTCTACGCCGTGTCCGTGCCAAAATCTCGGAACAGCCATTCTTTCCTGGCGACAGATCGTCGATCGCTATCGTTCACACAAGAGCGCAAGAAGCGAACAAGGTGTTCACAATAGCGAGCAGACCGGGCTCATGAGAGGTGCGTTTGCATGTCGCTGTTGAGTTTATACCCGGTTGCACCCGACAGCGCCTCTCGCTACATGCGCGCCATGAAAGTCAGGGAAGCAGATATTCTCATCGTGCCGGGCTACACCAATTCCGGCCCCGATCATTGGCAGAGCCGCTGGCAGGCGAAACTATCGACAGCGCGCCGCGTCGAACAGACGGAATGGTCGAAGCCGGTGCGCGAGGATTGGACGGCCGGTGTCGCCAAGGCGGTTAACGAGGCGGAGCGGCCGGTCGTCATTGTCGCTCACTCGCTTGGCGTCGCCGCGGTCATCCAGGCATTGTCTCGGTTCGAGCGACCGGTCGCCGGCGCTTTCTTCGTGGCGCCGCCCGATGTCGCCAATCCAAAGATAAAGCCGAGGCACCTGATGACCTTCGGTCCCTATCCGCGCGATCCTCTGCCATTTCCGTCGGTGGTGATCGGCAGCCGCAACGACCCGTTCTGCGCCTTTGGCGTCGCCGAGGACATTGCCGCGGCCTGGGGCTCGCTGTTCATCGACGCCGGCGATGCCGGTCATCTCAACGCGGATTCCGGCTTCGGCCCCTGGCCCGAAGGTTCGATGACGTTCGCGAAATTCCTGACGGATCTCTAGGAAGCGATCGAATCCCTGACGCTGCTCAGCAGGGTCTTTGCCCCAAGCGAAATCAGAGAATGCTCCGAACCCATCGCCAGCAGCCGGTAACCCATCGACACCACACGACCGGCAATGGCCGGTTCCATCACATAGATCGCCGCATGCTTGCCGGCCTTGCGGGTGCGCTCGGCGATCGAGGCGACGGTCTCCATCATGCTCTCCAGCGTCGAACTGACGGTGGTCCCCTTCGACCAGGCGATCGAGAAATCCGACGGGCCGAGGAAGATGCCGTCGATACCCGGCGTGTCGAGAATGCCGTCGAGTGCAGCAAGCGCGGCGCGCGTTTCGACCATGGCGAACGCCATGGTGCGCTGGTTGCTGTCGCGCAGCCAGTCGGCATGATCGCCCTTGCCATGGCGCGGAAAGGCATAGGTGGGGCCCCAGGAGCGCTCGCCGAGCGGCGGGTATTTCATGGCGGCGGCAAACAGCCTTGCGTCCGCCACTGAATTCACCATCGGTGCAATCACAGCCTCGGCGCCGAAGTCGAGCGCGCGGCTGGCCATGTCGAAGCGGCCGACCGGGATGCGCACCAAAGCCGGCTTGTTGGCGGCCAGCACCGGCACAAGCCCGCGCAGCACGCTGTCCTCGTGATGGCCACCATGCTGCATGTCGAGCGTAACCGCGTCGAATCCTTGTCTGGCCAGTATCTCGACCGTCAAAGCATCCGGCACGCCTGACCATGCGGTGAACAGTGTCTCGTCGGCCGCAAGGCGTGACTTCAGGGACATTGGCGATTTCCTCTTTGGTTGCAACAATTCAGCCGGAAATGACCGCAAAGGCAAAGAAAAACCGCCCGGTTGGGCCGAGCGGTCGATTGGTCCAGCATTCGATCGGTATCGAGAAGGATCAGGTGTTCTTGATCTGCTCGATCGCCTGCGCCATCAATTCATCCATGGTGCGGCGGATCTGATGGTCCGACTGCTCAATGCCGGCCGCATCGAAATCCTTGCGTATCTTGCGGAAAACGTCGTGATCGCCGGCTTCCTCAATGTCGCTGACGACCACTTCCCTGGCATAAGCGTCGGCATCGGTGCCTGACTTGCCGAGCTTTTCGGCAGCCCACAGGCCGAGCGCTCTGTTGCGGCGTGCCGCGGCCTTGAACCGAAGTTCCTCGTCGAATGCGAATTTGCGCTCAAAGCCCTCTTCGCGGTCTTTCATGCTGCTCATGGCATCCCTCCGTGAAATCCGATTCGTCGTGCCAATATGTGTTGCCGGAGCACAAACCAAAAGGGCGCCGGCCGGTCAATATGCTACATTGGTTGCTGCGCTGCGGCATTTCGGTCCCCGAAAGCGGTTGATTGAAAGGATTTGCCGATTGAGCAAACAGTGCGATTGGGATAGACACCGGCATTGAACCCCACCGTCGCCATCTTATTTTAGGCAGACGGACAGGAACTGGTCGCTTGCCGCCTGCCCGCAAATCCAGAGAAAAATCAGATGAAAAATCGCCGCCGCATTTATGAAGGCAAGGCCAAGATCCTTTATGAGGGACCGGAGCCTGGCACGCTGATCCAGTTCTTCAAGGACGACGCTACCGCTTTCAACAAGAAGAAGCATGAAATCGTCGATGGCAAAGGCGTGCTCAACAACCGCATTTCCGAGCACATCTTCAATCATCTCAACCGGATGGGCATTCCGACCCACTTCATCCGCCGGCTCAACATGCGCGAGCAGCTGATCAAGGAAGTCGAGATCATTCCACTCGAAGTGGTGGTGCGCAACGTCGCCGCCGGCTCGCTGGCCAAGCGTCTCGGCATCGAGGAAGGCACCGTGCTGCCGCGCTCGATCATCGAATTCTATTACAAGGCCGATGCGCTCGACGATCCGATGGTCTCGGAAGAGCACATCACCGCCTTCGGCTGGGCGAGCCCGCAGGAGATCGACGATGTCATGGCGCTGGCCATTCGCGTCAACGACTTCCTTTCCGGACTGTTCATGGGCGTCGGCATCCAGCTCGTCGACTTCAAAATCGAATGCGGCCGCCTGTTCGAAGGCGATATGATGCGCATCGTCGTCGCCGACGAGATTTCGCCGGATTCCTGCCGGCTGTGGGATGTGGCGACGCAGGACAAGCTCGACAAGGATCGCTTCCGCCGCGACATGGGCGGGCTGGTCGAAGCCTATCAGGAAGTTGCCCGCCGCCTCGGCATCATGAACGAGAACGAACCGCCGCGTCCGGCCGGGCCGGTGCTGGTCGCATCGACCGACGGCGTCAAAGGCAAGCCGCACTGACGGCTTGCCCGCTCAACAGGTGAACAGGAGCATGTCCAGCGTGATCAAGGCCCGCATTACCGTAACCCTCAAGAACGGCGTGCTAGACCCACAAGGCAAGGCAATCGAGCATGCGCTGTCCGCAATGGGTTTCGGCGGCGTCGGCCAGGTGCGGCAAGGCAAGGTTTTCGATGTCGAGCTTGCCGAGGGCGACAGGGCCAAGGCCGAGGCCGATCTGAAAGCCATGTGCGACAAGCTTCTGGCGAATACGGTGATTGAGAATTACGCGGTGGAGATCGCCTGAGGTGAAATCAGCCGTCGTCCTGCTCCCCGGCCTCAATCGCGACCGCGACATGATCGCGGCGCTGACCAAGATTTCCGGCACGCCGCCGGTCACCGTCTGGCAGACGGACACCGAAATTCCCGATGTCGACCTGATCGCCATTCCCGGCGGCTTTTCCTTTGGCGATTATCTGCGCTGCGGCGCCATTGCCGCGCGCATGCCGGTAATGCGGGCTGTCGCCGAAAAGGCAGCCAAGGGCGTCACGGTCATCGGCGTCTGCAATGGCTTCCAGATCCTGGTCGAGGCCGGCCTGCTGCCGGGCGCTTTGATGCGCAACGCCTCGCTGAAATTCGTCTGCAGCCAGGTGAAGCTGCAGATCGCCAATGCCAACACGATGTTCACCCGCCGCTACCAGCCGGGCCAGATCATCCGCGCACCGGTAGCGCACCATGACGGCAATTATTTTGCCGACGCCGAAACTTTGGCCCGCCTCGAAGGCGAAGGCCAGGTGGTGTTCCGCTATGCCGAAGGCACCAATCCAAACGGCTCGATCAACGACATTGCCGGCATCGTCAACGGCCGCGGCAACGTGCTCGGCCTGATGCCGCATCCCGAAAATCTGATCGAAGCGGCGCATGGCGGCAGCGACGGCCGGGCGCTGTTCGAAGGCGCCTTGGGCATCGCCGCTTGATGCCTTCAATTTTCCTCCTGGAGCGACGGTCATGAAACTCTATTCGCGGCCGTTGTCGCCCTATTCGTCGATCGTGCGGGCGCTGGCCTACATCAAGAACGTGCCGCTCAAGGTCATTGCACCGCCGCCTGGGTTTCCCATCCCCGAGGCATTTCGTGCCATCTCGCCGCTGAACCGGATTCCGGTGCTGATCACCGGCTCGGGCGAAACGATCGTCGAATCGGTGGTGATTGCCGAATATCTGGAGGAGCGCTTTCCCGAGCCAGCGCTGCTGCCCAAGGATTCGAAGGACCGGGCACTGGTGCGCATGTTCGCTCGCATCACCGACCTTGACGTGCTCGCCCCCACCATGAAGCTGTTTGAGCTCTATTTCGTGCCGCAGCGCAACGAGGCCGAGATCAAGGCACAGTTCGCCCGATTGCATCACGGGCTTGCAGCAATCGAGGCCCGCATGGCGCATGGCCCGTTCGCGCTCGGCGACGACATCTCCTTCGCCGATGCGTGGCTGACGCCGACCCGCTTCGTCTTCAACAATTTTAGGGCGACGATCGGCCGCCCCGACCTGCTTGATGCCTATCCGAAATTCGATGCCTATGAGCAAATCGCCTTGCAGCACCCGGCGCTGTCGCGCGTCTGGGGTGAGATGACGGACGGTCTGAAGATCTTTCTGTCCGAACTCGAGATGGGCGCCGCTTGACCATGCGATCGACACTAGCCCGCCTCGCCCTCGCCGCTTCCGCCGGTCTTGTACTCGCCTCCTGCCAGTCAGGCCCGAAGAGCACGCCAGCGCCGGCGGGCAAGAGCGCGTCACTGCTTGCCATGGAGCAGGTGGCAATAGCTGCCCACAAATGCTGGATCGCCAGCAAGGACCCTGCGTTCAAATCCTATCAGATGGCCAACGAACTGAATTCGTTCAGCGGCACACCGCGCTTCCTGCTGGTGCCGGCCAAACACTATGGCGGAAAGCCGTTGCTGGTCGTGCAGGCGCAAGGCAATTCGAGCCGCGTCGACGTATTCGGCCCATTGATGGCGGAACCGCTCGGCGCCCGCATCGGCTCGGACATTACCCGCTGGCAGACGGGCAATCCGGCCTGTGGCGCTGCTGCCTAGCCCAATGGGTCGCTTGCTGCAGATCACCGGTCTGGTCGTCGGCCTGGCCGGGCTCGTCCTGCAGCTCTGCATCACCGTCCCGGCATCAATGGAAGCCGGCCGCGGCTTTGTCGGCTCGCTGGTCTTCTATTTCAGCTTCTTCACCATCCTGACCAATATCGGCGCGGTGCTCGTCCATGCCTCGTTGCTGTCGTCAACGGGTTATGCCTGGTTTCCGGCTTTTGCCGCCCCACGGATGCGGGCGGGCGTAGCCGTCGCCATAACGCTGGTTCTCATCGTTTATGCAACGGTCTTGGCGCGGCTTTGGCAGCCGCGAGGGCTGTTCCTGCTCTGCGATGTGCTCTTGCACTATGTGACGCCGGTGTTGTTCGTGCTGTGGTGGCTTGTGGCGGGCGCCGACGGCTCGACGCGGTGGCGTGACATCTCCTGGTGGATGATCTATCCGATCGCGTATCTGGCCTATGTACTGGCGCGGGCGCCAATATCGGGCGAAGTGCCCTACCCGTTCCTCAACGTCGCCAAGAACGGCGCGACCAGCGTCGCCGTCTCGGCCGTGGCCATCACGGGGCTTTTTCTCGTGCTATGTATTGTGGCGGTGCTTGTGGACCGCGGCGTCGCGCGGCTCAGGACGGCGAGCGTCCGCTGAAGCGCTCGAACGCATCAGTCCCAGAACAGCCTTAGACCTTCACGATGGGCATCGCAGCGCGAGATACCGATGTCCTTGAGCTGATCGTCGGTCATCTCGAGCAGGACCAGCCGACTGCGCCGGCGCTCCAGCAGACCATCGATCCATCGGACGAATGACGTGACCACTTGCACGATCCGGCGAACATAGGATCTCCGGCCCGACGAGCGGCTTCCGGTCAATTCAACTGCCGCGTAGCGGATTGTCTCTATTGTACCCATTGTCTTTCTGCCAAGATTGCAATTGTGCCTTTCGTGCGGCCCGCTTCATATGTATTGACTCCCATTTCGGTGCAATGTAAAAAATTGTCACCATGACAACTTGGCTTCCGGACCTGACCGCCCGCACCGGCCCGCTCTATCAGCGGCTTGCCGATTCCATCGAGACGGACATCGACCGCGGCCTGATCGGTGCAGGGGCAAAGCTGCCGCCGCAGCGCGATCTGGCATACGACATCGGCACGACCGTCGGCACGGTCGGCAGGGCCTATCAATTGCTGCGCGAGCGGGGACTGGTCAGCGGCGAGGTCGGCCGCGGAACCTATGTTATCGCTCAACAGTCGGAGAGCGCAAAGCCGGATTTCCTGGGGCCGGTCGAACAAGGCACACGCTATATGGATGCGCCCGGCGACAAGCTGCGCTTCGATAGCACGGCCGCACCGGATGTCGGCCAGGGTGCCATCGTCGCCGACGTGTTGACACGCACGGCGCAAGACCATCCGCATGAGATTTCAAGCTATACTCGTGATTTCCCGGACCGCTGGTTGGAAGCGGGGAGGCGCTGGTTGTCGCGCAATTCCTATCGCCCGGCGGCGGATGCAATCGTTCCCACGCTCGGCACCCACGCCGCGGTGATGGCAACCATTGCGGGACTCACCGCCCCCGGCGACTATGTCGTCTTCGAGCACCTCACCTATTCGCAGATCTCCCGCAGTGCCGGCCTGATCGGTCGCCGGACCGCGCTGGTGGCGGCTGACGACGAGGGCATAGATCCCCAGGATTTCGAGCGCGTCTGCGCACAAAAGCATCCGAAGATGATTTTTTTGATGCCGACGGCGAAGAACCCGACGCTGACAACGCTGTCGGCATCGCGCCGCGAAGCAATCGCGCATGTCGCCCGTCAATATAACGTCGTCCTGATCGAGGACGATCTCTATGGTGGACTGACCGATGACCCAACGCCTTTAATGGCCGAATATGCTCCCGAACGGACCATCGTTGCCGGCGGCCTGTCGAAATCGGTCGCGGCGGGTGTTCGCGGCGGTTGGCTCGCTTGCCCGCCGGCCTACCGTCACCGCATCCGGGTCGCCCATAAGATGATGACGGGCGGCCTGCCCTTTCTGCTGGCGGAGGTGGGCAGCCGGCTGGTGCTGTCCGGTCAGGCCGCCGAGATGCGCAAGCGCAGCATTGCCGAGATCGGTGCGCGCATCGCGATCGTGCGCGAGACACTCGACGGCTTCGACTTCAAGGCGCTGGACAATGTGCCGTTCGTCTGGCTCACTTTGCCCGACCCGTGGCTGTCCGGCACCTTCAAACAGGCTTGCCTCGAACATGGCGTGCTCATCGACGACGAGGATGAGTTCAAGGCAGGGCGTTCCGAACAGGCCTTTCATGGCGTGCGGTTTGGCATCTCGCAGCCGCGACAGCGGGACGATATCGCGCACGGCGTCGCGGTAATCCGGCGGCTTCTGGACGAAGGCCGCGCCGGCTACGACAGCTTTTCCTGAACCGGCTTGAAACCGGCGGGTCGAGTGGCGATCTTTCGCTACTTGCGGTCAGCTGTTGCTTTCCATCGTTTTAGTCATCCAACGGGGTGTATCGGCTGCATCGCTTGCGATAAGACGGGACTCGATCCCAAGGACACAATTGCCGATCATGACCATTTCCAATTCCGTGCCGATCACTCCTGAACTCATTGCCGCGCACGGGCTGAAGCCCGACGAGTACCAGCGCATCCTCGACCTAGTCGGGCGCGAACCGAGCTTTACCGAACTTGGTATTTTTTCGGCGATGTGGAACGAGCATTGTTCCTACAAATCCTCGAAGAAGTGGCTGCGCACGCTGCCGACCACCGGGCCGCAAGTCATCCAGGGCCCGGGCGAGAATGCCGGCGTGGTCGACATCGGCGACGGCGACTGCGTCGTCTTCAAGATGGAGAGCCATAACCACCCCTCCTATATCGAGCCTTATCAGGGAGCTGCGACCGGCGTCGGCGGCATCCTGCGCGATGTCTTCACCATGGGCGCGCGGCCGATCGCGGCGATGAACGCGCTGCGCTTCGGCGCGCCGGACCATCCCAAAACCAGGCACCTCGTTGCCGGTGTCGTTTCCGGCGTCGGCGGCTATGGCAATTCCTTCGGCGTGCCGACGGTCGGCGGCGAGGTCAATTTCGACGCCCGCTACAATGGCAACATCCTGGTCAATGCCTTTGCGGCGGGACTTGCCAAGACTGATGCGATCTTCCTGTCGGAAGCCAAGGGTGTTGGCCTGCCGGTGGTCTATCTCGGCGCCAAGACCGGGCGCGACGGTGTCGGCGGCGCCACCATGGCCTCGGCCGAGTTCGACGACAAGATCGACGAGAAGCGGCCCACCGTGCAGGTTGGCGATCCGTTCACCGAAAAATGCCTGCTCGAAGCCTGCCTCGAACTGATGGCGTCCGGCGCCGTTATCGCCATCCAGGACATGGGTGCCGCCGGCCTCACCTGCTCGGCGGTCGAGATGGGCGCCAAGGGCGACCTCGGCATCGAGCTCGATCTCGACAAGGTGCCGGTGCGTGAAGAGCGCATGAGCGCCTATGAGATGATGCTTTCGGAGAGCCAGGAGCGCATGCTGATGGTGCTGCGCCCCGAAAAGGAAAAACAGGCCGAGGCGATTTTCCACAAATGGGGCCTCGACTTTGCCATCGTCGGCAAGACTACCGACGATCTGCGCTTCCGCGTGCTGCACCAGGGCGACGAGGTCGCCAACCTGCCGATCAAGGATCTCGGCGATCAAGCGCCGGAATATGACCGTCCCTGGGTCGAGCCGAAGAAGCCGGCGCCGCTGGCCGGCGATGCACCGCAAGCCGACGTGGCCGAGGCACTGCTCAAGCTGCTGGGCGGACCGGACCTGTCCTCGCGCCGCTGGGTGTGGGAGCAGTACGACACGCTGATCCAGGGCAATTCGTTGCAGCTTCCCGGCGGCGACGCCGGTGTCGTGCGCGTCGACGGCCACCCGACCAAGGCGCTCGCCTTCTCCTCCGACGTGACGCCGCGCTATTGCGAAGCCGACCCTTACGAGGGCGGCAAGCAGGCGGTTGCCGAATGCTGGCGCAATCTTACCGCCACCGGTGCTCTGCCGCTCGCGGCCACCGACAACCTCAATTTCGGCAATCCGGAACGGCCGGAGATCATGGGTCAGTTGGTCGGCGCGGTGAAAGGTATTGGCGATGCCTGCAGGGCGCTCGGCTTCCCGATCGTCTCCGGCAACGTCTCGCTCTACAATGAGACCAACGGCCAAGGCATCCTGCCGACACCGACCATTGGCGGCGTCGGATTGATTGCCGACTGGTCGAAGATGGTACGGATCGGTTTTGCCGCCGAAGGCCAGATGATCGTGCTGGTCGGCGCGCCGAGCATGTGGGGAACGCATCTTGGCCAGTCGGTCTATATGCGCGACATTCATGGCCGCGCCGACGGCCCGCCGCCGCCGGTCGATCTCGGCCACGAGAAGCGGGTCGGCGACCATGTGCGGGCACTGATCGCCTCCGGTGTCGTTACCGCGGCGCATGACGTTTCCGATGGCGGCATCGCGGTGGCGCTGGCCGAGATGGCGATGGCCTCCGGCATCGGCGCGACCATCCCCGGCCTGATCGGCACAGATCCAATCCCGGTCTGGTTCGGCGAGGACCAGGGCCGCTATCTCTTGACGCTGTCGATCGACCCGCAGAGCGAGCAATGGGACGCCATTCGCGAACAGCAAAACAAGCTCGGCGTTTTTGCGCCGTGGATCGGCTCGACCGGCGGCAGCGAACTGAAGCTGGGCGAGGCGCGTGCGATACCGGTCAGCGAATTGACTGCCGCCCACGAATCCTGGTTCCCTCGCTTCATGGCAAATGAGGTCGTGGACCCGTGATGTGATCGAGTGGCCCCTTTCCCTGTGGTTCATCCGCCATTTCGACCATATCTATGAGATCACGACCTGAACAAGGAATCCTCACATGGCAATGGACGCCCACGACATCGAACGGCTGATCAAGGAAGGCATTCCGGACGCCAAGGTGACGATTCGCGACCTGGCCGGCGACGGCGACCATTATGCGGCTGAGGTTGTGGCCGAAAGCTTTCGCGGGAAAAGCCGCGTCCAGCAGCACCAGATGGTCTATGACGCGCTGAAGGGCAACATGGGCGGCGTGCTGCACGCGCTTGCCCTGCAGACCAGCGTGCCGGACTGAGCTCTCTTGCAGTTACCGGCTCGCAAGCTTCTTACCGGTCACGGCGATGATCGGCCCGGCTGGATAGTTTCCACCCACAATCATCCGCTCGCCGTTCGACAGCGCCGAAACGGCCCCGTCGAAGAAAAGCGCGCTGGGACAATCGAGCGCGTCTCGAAACAGTCGGGCGAAGCTGCCGAGGCTGACCTCAGAGCGCGAGATCGCCAGCACGACAGTGTTTTCGTCACGCACGCCGACGCCATTGCGGATATAGCGCGATGTGCCGTTTTGCTCGAAGCGGGGATGAAGCCGGCCGTCGATCACCAGCATCGGGCCGGATTGCGTGGCAAACATCACGTCCAGTCTGGTCGCAACATAGGCGCTTGTCTCGATGACCGCCGCCTTGCCATCCTTCCGGACCAGGAAGACGCCGTTCGGTTTCAGGAAGAAATTGCCTTCGCTGTCGGCGAGGTTGATCGGCGCCTTCTCCCGGCCGTCCTCGACGAGAAGGCCGACCGGAGTCAGGTCTTGGTGATACATGCCGGCGTTCATGGCGAGCAGCACCGGCCGGCCCTGATCCGCCATCGCCTTGTCGAATTTGTCCAGTGAACCGAAAGCCTTGCCGTCAATGCCTGCGTGGAACACACCGATGTCATAGCGGCGCAGATCGATTTCGCAGACGACATAGGCGACCGCCTCGAAGCTCGCGTCGCGGCACGGCGCCGGTAATCCACCGCCGACGACGAGAGGTGGCTGCCTCGGCGACTTGGCCCACCAGATCAAGGACAGTGCGGCGAACAGAACGGCGAGGACGACCCCGGCGAGATACCGTCTTTTCATCACGCCTCGGGACAAATGGTGGCCAACGGCTTGGCCCAAGATCAGACCTTCCTTTGCGCCATTTGCATGGCAAGGCGGCAAACATCTTGTTTCGCGCAACCCATGGGTTTATTTGAAGGGTAATGTTCGAGCCTGACTCCCACAGGCATGAAAGGGTATTCCATGAGCGGCATCAACGATTACATTGACAATGAGGTGAAGGGCAACGACGTCGTTCTCTTCATGAAGGGCACCCCCGGCTTTCCGCAATGCGGATTTTCCGGCCAGGTCGTGCAGATCCTCGACTATATCGGCGCCGACTATAAGGGCGTCGACGTGCTGACGTCGGCCGAACTGCGGCAAGGCATCAAGGACTACTCCAACTGGCCAACCATCCCGCAGCTCTACGTCAAGGGCGAGTTCGTCGGCGGCTGCGACATCATCCGCGAGATGTTCCAGGCGGGCGAATTGCAGACCTTCCTCGTCGAAAAAGGCGTCAGCGTCAAAGGCGCCGCCTGACTTCTGTTTCTGCGTATGACCTTCCGACTGCGATTTTCGGGGGTCAAGCGATAAGCGCCGGGGCAGCCCCCACCTTGGCAAAAGTTCTGCCCGACATCGGGGCAATCAACGAATGGATGCGTCGGCCAGCCGGCGCATTTTCGTTGAGGATCGGACTGGCCGTGGATCAGCAAGCACAAGCGCAGCAAAAGGCAAGCACCTTGCCCATTCCGCGCTGGGAATTCATTGCGCTGTGCGCGGCGCTGATGGCGCTCAATTCGCTGGCCATCGACATTATTTTGCCGGCGCTGCAGCAGATCGGCGCTTCGCTTGGCGTCGAAAATGAAAACCACCGGCAATATGTGGTCACCGCCTATATCCTTGGCTTTGGGGGCGGACAGCTGTTCTTCGGGCCGATCTCGGACCGTTTCGGGCGCCGCGCGCCTCTTGTCGCAGGGCTGGTGATCTACGTCGTCGCGGCCGGCGCTGCGGCAATCGCCCCGTCATTCGCCACGCTTCTGCTATGCCGGGCCGTGCAAGGCATCGGCGCGGCGGCGACGCGCGTCATTGCCGTCTCGATCGTGCGCGATACGTTCGACGGAAGGCGCATGGCCGAAGTCATGTCCTTGATCTTCATGGTGTTCATGGCCATTCCGGTGGTCGCGCCCGGTATCGGCCAGTTCATCATGCTGTTTGCGACCTGGCATGTGATCTTCGTCACCATGGCAGCCGGCGCGCTGATCGTGTCCGCCTGGTCGCTGCTGCGCCTGGCCGAGACATTACATCCCGAATATCGCCGGCCGCTGACGCTGTCCTCTATCATCGGCGGCTTCCGCATCGTTCTCACCAACCGCATCGCGCTCTGCTACGCCTTCGCCAGCACCTTCATCTTCGGCGCCATGTTCGGCTTCATCGCCTCGGCCCAGCAGATCTATGTCAGCGTGTTCAATGTCGGTGAGATGTTCCCGGTCATCTTCGCGGGGGTTGCCGGCGTGCTTGCGTTTTCGAACTACCTCAATTCGCGCCTCGTCGGCCGTATCGGCATGCGCCGCCTGTCGCAAAGCGCGCTGCTGCTGTTTCTGGCAATCAGCCTTGCCTGGCTGGTCGTTTCCATCGAAATGAAGATGCCGCTATGGCTCTTCATTGCCTTCTTTGCCTGCGCCATGGTCCCGTTCGGCGCGCTCGGCGCGAACTTCAACGCGCTCGCTATGGAGCCGCTGGGGCACCTGGCCGGCACTGCGTCGTCGATCCTTGGGTTCATGCAGACATTTCTTGGCGGCATTCTCGGCACGCTAATCGGCCAAGCCTTCAACGGCACGGTGACGCCGCTGGCCGCCGGGTTCTGCAGCGTGTCGGTGGCGGCGCTGCTGATGATCCTGCTGGCCGAGCGCGGCAGACTATTCCAGCCGCATAACCCGCCGGTTTAATACACATTGCGCGTGCGCCTATGATGCACCCTCACTGACCGCGGTGAAGCGAGGGAACAGCGTACGTCCTGCGATTGCTCCACCCATACTGTCGGAAACGGGCAGTGGAAGAGCCTTGTCGAGCGCCTCGAGGACGGAAGCCACAAAGGCCCGGTTGAGCGGACCATCGTCCCCTAGATGGGAGAAAGTGGCGCGCGGCTTGCCAATAAGCGTGCCGTTTCGGCGAATTGAGAACTGCAGCGTCAGGGTCATGCCCGCGGTTCCGGGCGGCGGCTTCCAACAGGCGAAGATTGCGGAGAACATCTCGTCTATGGTGTCGACGGAGTCGGGACTGCGACATGCGCGTTCCCCAGCTCTTGCTTCATTGACACCGGCAACCAAGGCAAGGGCAAAGGCCGTTGCAACAATTGCGGACCGAGGTTTCATTCGAGATCTCCGGTTTCGCACAAGATTGGACACCTTTGGCAGCGAAGAGCTATTCCGCCCAGAGCTCGCGGCGCAGCTCCCGCCAGCTCTCACGGTCCGGCGCGACCAGCAAGCCACCCCCGACATGCGACGGCAGATAGGCGCTGCCGTCGAAGCGCGCGGCATGGCCGCCGGCCTCCGCATGGATCAGCACGCCGGCCAAGTGGTCCCAAGGCATCAGCTTGTTGTAGACGACGAAATGGCCGTGGCCGCTGGCCAGCAGGCGGTATTCGTGGGCGGCGCAGCGATAATTGAACTGCGATAGCGACTTAGTCTGGTTGCGCGCCAAACGTGAGCGGTCCGGCTCGGGCACATAGTGCCATGAGACCGCACCGGTCATTTCCGACATCGGCGCCGGTTTGGCGACATGGACCTTTTCCAGATTGCCATGGGCATGGCGGATATGGCTGCCGGCGCCACTAACGCCGATCAGCCAATCCTTGCCGACGGGGTCGTGAATGATGCCGGCGACCGTCTTGCCCTTGACCACGACGCCAAGCATGACGCCGAACAGCGGCACGCCGGAGGCGAAGTTGAAAGTGCCGTCGACCGGGTCGATGACGAAGGCGAGTTCGGCATCGCCGAGACCGTCGAGCAGCGTCGGGTCGTCGGAGCAGGCCTCCTCGCCGACGATCATTGCGTGGGGATAACGCTGGCGCAGGCTGGCGGTGATGAGCCGTTCGGCATTGACGTCGGCCTCGGTGACGAGATCGGCGGCCGAGGTCTTGCGACGGACGTCGCCCTCGCTCAAACGGCGAAAGCGCGGCATGATCTCGGCGACGGCGGCTTCCGACAGAAGGTCGGCAAGCCAGTCGATCGCGCTATCTTCAAATGTCATCGGGACGCCTAGTGGTGAGGGTTTCGTTGAGGGCGGCGAAATCGAACAGTTTCCTGTCGAGCAGATGCGAACGCCGCACATTGGTCATGGCGCGGATCATCGTGTCCTTGCGGCCGGGCATGCGCTTCTCGATGTCGTCGAGCATCGCCTTCATGGCGTTGCGCTGCAGACCTTCCTGGCTACCGCACAGATCGCACGGAATGATCGGGAATTTCATGGCGCCGGCGAATTTCTCGAGATCGGCTTCCGCACAATAGGCGAGCGGCCGCAGCACCATGACATCGCCTTCGTCATTGAGCAGCTTCGGCGGCATGGCGGCCAGGCGCCCGCCATGGAACAGGTTCATGAAGAAGGTTTCCAGTATGTCCTCGCGGTGGTGGCCGAGCACCAGCGCCGAGCAGCCCTCCTCGCGGGCAATGCGATAGAGATGGCCGCGCCGCAGCCGCGAGCACAGCGAGCAATAAGTGCTGCCCTCGGCCAGCTTGTCGGTGACCACCGAATAGGTGTCCTGATATTCGATGCGATGCGGAATGGCATAGCTGTCGAGATAATCGGGCAATATGTGCTTGGGAAAGTTCGGCTGGCCCTGGTCGAGATTGCAGGCCAACAGCTCGACCGGCAGCAGCCCGCGCCATTTGAGATCAAGCAGCACGGCAAGCAAGCCGTAGGAATCCTTGCCGCCCGACAGAGCGATCAGCCAACGGTCGCCGGGTCTCACCATGGCGAAATCGTCGATCGCCTGGCGGGCAAGCCGCAACAGCCGCTTGCGCAGCTTGTTGAACTCGACGGAGGACGGCACATCGGCAAACAGCGGATGAAAGCCGCCTTCGGCCTCGGCGATCGGGTCAAGCGTTTTGGCGTCTGGCTGCATGTTCACGGCGCGTCGGCCCTAAAGTCCTGTTGCCGCCCGCAGTAGCGCATCGGATCGAAAATCGAAATCGATTTCCGACTCACGTCCCTGAAAAGGACGAAGAAAGAAAAGGCCGCCTGGAGGGGCGGCCTTCGGTTTTGTCGTGACGAACGCGCCGATCAGCGCGAATAGAATTCGACGACCAGATTCGGTTCCATCTGCACGGCAAACGGAACGTCCGCCAAGCCGGGGATGCGCGTGAAAGTCGCGGTCATCTTGTTGTGGTCGGCCTCGATGTAATCGGGCACGTCGCGCTCGGCCAGGCCCACCGATTCCAGCACGATGACCAGCTGCTTCGACTTCTCGCGCACTTCGATGACATCGCCCGGCTTGCAACGGTACGAGCCGATGTTGACGCGCTTGCCATTGACGTTGATGTGGCCGTGATTGACGAACTGGCGCGCCGCAAAGATGGTCGGCACGAATTTGGAGCGGTAGACGACGGCGTCGAGGCGCGATTCGAGCAAGCCGATCAGGTTCTCCGAGGTGTCGCCCTTGCGGCGGTCCGCCTCTTCATAGACCTTGCGGAACTGCTTCTCCGAAACGTCGCCATAGTGGCCCTTCAGCTTCTGCTTGGCGCGCAGCTGCAGGCCGAAATCGGAAAGCTTGCCCTTGCGGCGCTGGCCATGCTGGCCGGGGCCGTATTCACGCTTGTTGACCGGGGACTTCGGGCGGCCCCAGATGTTTTCGCCAAGACGGCGGTCGATCTTGTACTTCGCGGATTCGCGCTTGCTCATCGCATTCCCTTTCAAAACAACACACCCGGAACCTTATGGTCCGGGTGAAGGAAACGCGCCCTCCTCTGGCCTCCGTTTTCGAGACCTGACAGGGTTTTCCACGCAACGCGACGGAAAACCCACGGGACACGTCATTTCAAACAAGACATAGGGAAAGTAAAACCGGCTGCCCAAACGTCTTGCACACATAAAGAAAACCACCGGGCATTGCGGCCCGGTGTTGGTGGGCTGGTTAAACGGAGATTTAACCGCTGTCAAGCTTCTGGCTGGCGCGAGTCGCCGAACCGGATAGTGTTACGGTTGTAGAACGTGCCGGATGTGGCGGGAGGTTGCGCCAGCGGCATCAGGAAGGGACTGAAGTCAGAGGAGCAGGAATTCGCATGAAGAAGTTCTTCCTTACGTTGGTAGGAGCCGCGGTGATGGCCGGCACGATGGCGGTCGCGCCCGAGCCAGCGCAGGCCCGGCATTGGCATGGGCACAGGCATCACCAGGTCTGCCGCATCGTGGTCAAGAAAAAGGTGGTGTGGCGTCACGGTCATCGCAAGGTCATCCGCTACAAAGTGCGGCGCTGCGGGTGGGGCTGGAACTGGTAATTTTCGCCCTCGCCCGTTGAGACTTCATGGCCCGCGGCTCAGCCGCGGGCCTTTTATTGACCGGCATCCGCCGCCAGAATGGTCAGTCGATCAGTGTTTCGACTTCTTTTCCGGCAGGCCTTTGCGCTTGGTCTCGGCGAATTCCTCGAGCTGTTTTTCGCTCATGGATTTATACATTCCCTTCGACGCACCTTTGAGCGCGCCCTTCTTGGTCTCGCCGCGCTTGGCTGACAATGCCGCGCCGGCCGCTTTCTGCTGGGCTTTTGAGGTGGCTGGCATGATGGTTTCTCCCGTTTCCGATGAGAGGAAAACGCATTGTCTGGTGTGATGTTCCCAAAGCGAAAATTGCTTGCGGTCAGGATATCGCCAGGCCAAATCCCTGCATCAGCCGGCGCGTCGGAAAATCGGCGCTGTTCGAGGTGAAGAACGCAAGGTCGGCCCCTTCCGGCAGTGCCTCTCTGCGATAAGCGGCCTCGGTATCGGCAAGCAGCGACAGCGCGCGGCGTGCGATCGCCTCGGCCGGGTCGAGCCAGTCGACCGGCCAAGGTGCTGTCTTGCGCATGCGGTTGGCCAAAAAAGGATAATGGGTGCAGGCAAGCACGACGATGTCGGTGCGCAGCCCGTCATGCTCAACGAAGCACGGCGCGATCTCGGCGCGCACGGCGTCCTCGTCGACAAAACCATCGCGCATATAGGCTTCGGCCAATCCAGCCAGCCTGTCGCTGCCGACCAGGCGGACGTGGCATTTCTGCGCCCACTTGCTGATCAGGTCGCGCGTGTACTGGCGCTTGACGGTGCCGGGCGTCGCCAGCACCGAAACCAGGCCTGAGCGCGTGCGTTCCGCCGCCGGCTTGATGGCCGGCACGGTGCCGACGAAAGGGTGGCCGGGAAACCGCTCGCGCAACGCATCGATGACCAGTGTCGAGGCGGTGTTGCAGGCGATGACCGAAATGGCCGGCGAAAACCGTTCGAGCAGCCTAGCGAACAACTCCAGAATATGTGTTCTCAGCGCCGTTTCCTCCCAGGCGCCGAAGGGGAACGCCGCGTCGTCGGCGACATAGATGAAGCGGCGGTCAGGCATCAGGACGCGCGCCTCACGCAGCACGGTGAGGCCGCCAATGCCGGAATCGAACATCAGGATCGGACGGGCGCTCGACGGATCGGTCATGGTCATTGAGTCACTAAGGGCTGGGAATCACTAAGGGCTGGGGAATTACAAAACGAGATCACGAGAGAAGGCCGGCCTATGCATTTTGCTTCGGCCAATGATGCTTTGTCCCGGCCGCTTCTATGTGGAACCATCATGGCCTTGATGCGGCGAGACGGGTCACACAAGGCCCCGCTTGCCGAAGCCGCCGGCCCGCGGCCGGCCGATTGCCGGAGATGCAGGTTGAGATGCGCGATGGTTCGACGGCACCGGTGCGGCGCGCATGGCGTAGGGCGGAGCCTGGGCCGTCACGCCGGCGGCTGACGCTGAATGGAGCGCCGCGGTGCCGCGTAGCGGCCCGGGCGGGTCGAAATCGTCGAAACTCAGGGATGACGCTATATCGGAAGAGCGACCGCCCGCCGGCCTGGCCGCCAAGATGACGGCCCACAGCCCGACAAGAGCTAATCCCAGCAGGTTAAGACCGGAATGCGAATCTTCGCCGTCGAATTTTACGACAAGAACAGTGCCGGCCTGCAGGATCGCGAACAGCGTCGAGAACACGATATACGACCAAAGGATCCAACCGGACCCTTGCGCGTCGCGGCTTCGACGCCAGGCGAAATTCGCGCGGAACAGAACGATCACCAGCGAGGCGACGAGAACGGCCGCGGCCAGCCCTTCCCTGGAAGGACCTGGTTTCGAATTGGCCAAGCCCTCGATGCCGATGGTCAGCACGACACACAGCACAAAGGTCGCGATTTCCGCAACCAGCAGAGTCACGGAATAGAAGAAAAAGCGAAGACGACCGATATTTGAGCTAAACATTCGAGATCCATCGTTTCGAAAACCATGGATCAAACCAAATAAAATTCGGTTACTGGTAAGACAGCTGCATTTGCGCGCCTAGTCTTTGTCTTTCGCCCTCGCAGCGCGTGCCGCGGCCGCCGGGAGCCGCCTTGGATCGTCGCCGGGCGATCCGTCGCCGCGCGGCATGGCCGGCGAGAACCTGTCCAGCGATGATATTATTCCGCGCAGCACCTTGAGCTCCGGCTCGGCAAAGCCGGGGCGGGTCAGCACTGCGCGCAAATTGTCGACCATCTTCGGCTTCTTCGCTGCCGGGCGGAAATAGCCGCGCGCCTCCAGTGCACCTTCCAGATACGCAAACAGGCCGTGCAATTCTTCCTTGGCAGCCGGCGGCATTTCAGGGCCGGAAAAGTTGGTCATGGTCTCGTTTTCCAGGCCGGACTTCATCCATTCATAGGACATCAGCAGGGCCGCCTGGGCGATGTTGAGCGAGGAGAAGGCTGGATCGACGGGGAAGGTGACGATCTCGTCGGCAAGGCCGACCTCGTCATTATAGAGGCCGAAGCGCTCGCGGCCGAACAGGATGCCGGTGCGCTGGCCGGCCCGCTGCCGCGCCCGCAGCGCCCTGCCCGCCTCGACCGGACCGCGCACCGGCTTGAAATTGTCGCGCGCGCGCGCCGTGGTGGCGAAGACGAAGTTCAAATCGCCGACCGCCGAGGCCAGGTCGTCGAACACCGTGACGGCATCGATGAGGTGGTCGGCGCGACTTGCGGCGGCACGCGCCTTGTCGCTCGGCCAGCCGTCGCGCGGATTGACGAGCCGCAGCTCGGCAAGCCCGAAATTGGCCATGGCGCGCGCAACCATGCCGATATTCTCGCCGAGCTGCGGCTCGACCAGGATGATCGCCGGTCCGGACGCAGGCGTTCCGGAGGCAAGAGGGGTGTCGGGATCCTGGGTAGCGGCCATGGTTGTCAGTGAACTGCTGTTTGCGGCATTTCGCAGTCCCCTGCCACATTTGGCGGCGAAAATGAAGCTTTGGCAAAGAATGCCGGCACTACGGCGCGGTTCGCCGTTTGCGCGGCCAAAAAGCCTTTGATATACGGGCCGCATCCCAGGGCCGGCAGCCGTGCGGGCAAGGCCGTTCCGTTCCCCAAAAGCGAGGCATTCTTTTCATGGCGAAGATCAAGGTGGCGAACCCGGTCGTCGAACTCGACGGCGACGAGATGACCCGCATCATCTGGCAGTTCATCAAGGACAAGCTGATCCACCCTTATCTCGACCTCAAGCTCGAATATTACGACCTCGGCATCGAGCACCGCGACGCCACCAACGACCAGGTGACCATCGATTCGGCCAACGCCATCAAGAAATACGGCGTCGGCGTGAAATGCGCGACGATCACGCCCGACGAGCAGCGCGTCGAGGAATTCAAGCTGAAGAAGATGTGGAAGTCGCCGAACGGCACCATCCGCAACATCCTCGGCGGCACCATCTTCCGCGAGCCGATCATCATGAAGAACGTGCCGCGGCTGGTGCCCGGCTGGACCAAGCCGATCATCGTCGGCCGCCACGCCTTTGGCGACCAGTACCGCGCCACCGACTTCCGCTTTCCCGGCAAGGGCAAGCTGACGATCAAATTCGTCGGCGAGGACGGCCAGGTGATCGAGCACGATGTGTTCGACGCACCCGGCCCCGGCGTCGCCATGGCCATGTACAATCTCGACGAATCTATCCGCGAATTCGCCCGCGCCTCGCTGAACTATGGCCTGCTGCGTAATTACCCCGTCTACCTCTCGACCAAGAACACAATCCTCAAGGCTTATGACGGCCGCTTCAAGGACATCTTCCAGGAGGTCTACGAGGCGGAGTTCGAAGCCGAATTCAAGGCGAAGAAGCTCTGGTACGAGCACCGGCTGATCGACGACATGGTGGCCTCCAGCCTGAAATGGTCGGGCGGCTATGTCTGGGCCTGCAAGAACTATGACGGCGACGTTCAGTCCGACACGGTGGCGCAAGGCTTCGGCTCGCTCGGCCTGATGACCTCGGTGCTGATGACGCCGGACGGCAAGACCGTCGAGGCGGAAGCCGCGCACGGCACCGTTACCCGCCACTATCGCCAGCACCAGAAGGGCGAGGAGACCTCGACCAATTCGATCGCCTCGATCTTCGCCTGGACGCGCGGCCTCACGCACCGCGCCAAGCTCGACGACAATGCCGAACTGAAGCGCTTTGCCGAGACCCTGGAAAAGGTCTGCATCCAGACGGTCGAGTCCGGCTTCATGACAAAGGATCTGTCGCTGCTGATCGGCCCCGACCAGCCATGGCTTTCGACCACCGGCTTCCTCGACAAGATCGACGAGAATTTGCAGAAGGCGATGGCCTGAGCCCGCGACATGGGCAAGCCCGTCGTCTACGGCGCGGACTACAGCGTCTATGTGCGCATCGTGCGGCTGGTGCTCGAGGAAAAGGGCGTCGGCTACGAGCTGGTGCCCGTCGACGTCTTTGCCGCGGACGGCATTCCCGGCTGGTACTTCGAGCACCAGCCGTTTGGCCGCATCCCGGCCTTCGAACATGACGGCTTTTGCCTCTACGAGACCGGCGCGATTGCGCGTTATGTCGACGAAGCCTTTGACGGCCCGGCGCTGCAGCCGGTCGGAGCCCGGCGTCGAGCACGCATGAACCAGATCACCGGCCTGCTCGACGCCTACGCCTACAGGGCCATGGTCTGGGATGTCGCGGTCGAGCGGCTGGAGAAAACGCCACCCGACGAAGCCGTGATCGCCAACGGGTTGCGGCAGGCGAGAACGGCATTGCAGGCGCTGTCGTCGCTGAAAGCCGGAGGGCCTTGGCTGTTGGGGACGGACCTGACGCTGGCCGACCTGCACGCTGCGCCAATCATCAGCTATTTCGTCAAGGTCGCCGAGGGGCAAGCCCTGCTGGCCGAGTCTGCCGAGCTTCGGGATTGGTGGACCCGCATTGCTGCGCGTGCGAGCGTTGCCGGCAGGCTGACTTAACTCTCGGGCGCATTCATGACTGAACTCTCCCACCAGGACGTACTGACGGTGGCCAGAATAGTCAGAGTCAACCACGCCGGCGAATACGGCGCGATCAGAATCTACTCTGCACAGATTCTTGTCGCGAAGCGTTTCTGGCCGGACTGCGTGCCGTCTTTGTCGCAGATGCTTGGGCACGAGCGCAGCCATTGCGCGGCTTTCCATGCAGCCATGCCGCTGCGACATTCCCGACCGTGCCGCGTGATGCAATTCTGGAGTTGGGGCGGCTGGCTGCTAGGCTTCCTCACTGCCCTGCTCGGCCCGCAAGGCGTCTGGGCCTGCACCGCAGCGGTCGAAGCGGCGGTGCACCGACATCTCGATGATCAGCTGTTCTTTCTAACCGGACGCGATCACGAGTTGCACGGCATCATCCTGTCCATCCGCGAAGAAGAGCTTGCCCATCTCCGTCACGCCGAAGAGCAGTTGAGGTCGCCTGGACCGTTGCTGAACTGCCTGCGCGCAGCGATCTCCGTTACCACCGACTGCCTGATTTGGCTGTCGACCTGGGGCGACTCGACGCGAATGACGCGTGCCCTGAAGGCATCAAGGCATCCCTGATGAGCGCTATGCCGTTCCAGCGGCGCTTCTTCCAGGCCACTGGCCTGCGCCATCTGGCCGCCGCCACGGCCCAAGCGCCATACCGTGATCTTGGCTGAGGCGAAGCAGCCACCGAATTGGCGAGCCGCTCAATCGGGAAGGTAGATTTCCGCCTTCATGAAGGTCTTCGCACGGCCTGTGATCAGCACGCGATCTCCGGCCAGTTCGCATAGCAAATGCCCGCCGCGCTGCGAGCATTGGAATGCCGATACATGCGTCTTGCCGAGCTTTTCAGCCCAGTACGGCACCAATGTCGCATGAATGGAGCCAGTCACCGGGTCCTCGGGAATGCCAGCTCCGGGTACGAAATAACGCGAGACGAAATCATGGGCTTGCCCAGGCGCGGTAATGACCAGGCCGAGAGGATGAAAACGTCCGATCCTGAGCAGATCGGGAACGAAAGATCGCACGGTTGTCTCGTCGGCAAGCTCGACAAACAGGTTCTCGAAATTGCGGAAGCTCGCAACCGGCCGCTGAGGCAATATCGCTTGCAGCGCCGAGGTCAGTTCGTCCTCGACGGGCCGCGGCGGAAAACACGGCAGATCGAGCTGATAGGCGCCTTCCCGCCGGGAAACCCGCAGCTCGCCCACCCGGGTGGCGAAGGCCATTTCGCCCTGACCATCGTATTCCGTAGTCAGCACATGGGCGGCCGCAAGTGTAGCATGGCCACAGAAGTCGACTTCATGAACCGGCGTGAACCAGCGCAAATCCCAACCCTCGCCACTCGGCCGCGCAAACGCGGTTTCAGCAAGATTGTTCTCGTTTGCGATGGCCTGCATCACGTCGTCCGATAGCCAGTCCTCCAAAATGAGAACGGCAGCGGGGTTGCCTTGGAAAGCCCGTTCGGCAAAAGCGTCGACTTGATACATGGTCAACGTTGCCACATCATCCCCGCTGCCACTTCGGCCTGGCCTTACTGGTGCAGATTCACGCAGCTTCCAGCGCCGCCTTCACCGCAGCGATCGCGTCTTCGGCCTTCGAGGCGTCCGGGCCGCCGGCCTGGGCCATATCGGGTCGCCCGCCGCCGCCCTGCCCGCCCAATGCCGCGGACGCGACGCGCACCAGATCGATGGCGCTGAAGCGGCCGGTCAGATCATCGGTAACGGCGACGACGACGCTCGCCTTGTTGTCCTCGCCGGCGCCGACAAAGACGACCACGCCGGAGCCGAGGGACTTCTTGCCGGCATCGGCCAGTGGTTTCAGATCCTTTGGCGAGACGCCCGATACCGCCTTGCCGAGAAAACCGACACCGGCAATGGTTTCGTTTTCCGCAGGCACACCAGCTGGCGAGCGATCGCCCAGCGCCAGCTTCTTGCGCGCCTCTGTCAGCTCCTTTTCGAGCTTCTTGCGCTCGTCGAGCAGCGCCTCGACGCGGGCCGGCACATCGGCCGCCGAAATCCTCAGCGCGGCGGCGGCCGCCTTCAGCCGTTTGTCCTGTTCGTCGAGATGCTTTCTGGCGGCCTCGCCGGTCAACGCCTCGATGCGGCGCACGCCGGCAGCGACCGCGCTGTCGGACACGATGCGCACCAGGCCGATATCGCCGGTCGCCCTGACATGCGTGCCGCCGCATAGCTCGACCGAATAAGGCCGGTTGGCCTTGGCGCCATGCAAGCCCGTGCCCATCGAAACGACGCGCACTTCATCGCCATACTTCTCGCCAAACAGCGCCATGGCGCCCTCGGCGATGGCGTCGTCGACAGACATCAGTCGTGTGATCACCGGGCCGTTCTGAACGACGATCTCGTTGGCCATGCGCTCGACCTCTTCGATCTCGTCCGGCGAGATCGGCTTGTTGTGCGAAATGTCGAAGCGCAGACGCTCGGGCGCGACCAGCGAGCCCTTCTGCGCCACATGGGTACCCAGCACCTCGCGCAGCGCCTCATGGATCAGATGTGTGGCGGAATGGTTCGCGCGCAGCCTGGAGCGCCGCGCGTGGTCCACCTTCAGCTCGACGGTCGCGCCAGTCTTGACAGTGCCATTGGCCACCCTGCCGAGATGGACGAAAAGCCCATCGGCCTTCTTCTGGGTATCGGATATCTCGATCGAGAACCCGTCGCCCGAAATGACGCCGGCATCGCCCATCTGGCCACCGGACTCGCCATAGAACGGCGTCTGGTTGACAACCACGGCAACGGCGTCGCCTTTGCCGGCACTGTCGACGGTCTTGCCGTCCTTGACCAGCGCCTCGATAAGGCCTTCCGCCTGCTCGGTCTCATAACCCAGGAATTCGGTGGCGCCGGTCTCCTCACGCACCGCGAACCATACCGTCTCGGTTGCGGCCTCGCCGGAACCAGCCCAGCTTTTGCGTGCCTCCGCCTTCTGCCGCTCCATTGCCTCGGTGAAGCCGGCAAGGTTGACCGAGATGTTGCGCCGGCGCAGCGCGTCCTGCGTCAGATCGAGCGGAAAGCCATAGGTATCGTAGAGCTTGAACGCTGTCTCGCCATCCAGCATGTCGCCGGAGGCCAGCTTTTCCGTCGCCTCCGAAAGCAAGCCCAAGCCGCGCACCAGCGTCTTGCGGAAACGAGTTTCCTCAAGCTTCAGCGTCTCGGTGATCATCTGTTCGCCGCGCACCAGTTCCGGGTAGGCTTGCCCCATCTCGCGGACCAGCGCCGGCACCAGGCGCCACATCAGCGGATCGCGGGCGCCGAGCAACTGCGCGTGGCGCATGGCGCGGCGCATGATGCGACGAAGCACGTAGCCGCGTCCTTCGTTGGACGGCAGCACGCCGTCGGCGACCAGGAAGCAGGACGAACGCAAATGGTCGGCGATGACCCGGAACGATGCGACGGTGTCCGCATCCGGACCTTTGCCGAGCGCCGACGATGCAGCGTCGATCAGGTGGCGGAACAGGTCGGTTTCGAAGACGCTTTCAACCCCTTGCAGGATGGAGGCCATGCGCTCGAGGCCCATGCCCGTGTCGATCGACGGACGCGGCAGGTCGACGCGCTCTTCCTTCGTCACCTGTTCATACTGCATGAACACCAGGTTCCAGAATTCGAGGAACCGGTCGCCATCCTCCTCGGGGCTGCCGGGGGGACCGCCCCAGATATGCTCGCCACGGTCGATGAATATCTCCGAACACGGCCCGCAAGGCCCGGTGTCACCCATTGCCCAGAAGTTGTCCGAAGTCGCGATGCGGATGATGCGATCGTCCGAAAGGCCGGCGATCTTCTTCCAGTACGAGGCCGCCTCGTCGTCGGTGTGGTAGACGGTGACCAGCAGCTTGTCCTTCTTCAGCCCGAACTCCCTGGTGATCAGGTTCCAGGCAAGCTCTATGGCGCGCTCCTTGAAATAGTCGCCGAAGGAGAAATTGCCGAGCATCTCGAAGAAGGTCAGGTGGCGCGCAGTGTAGCCGACATTGTCGAGGTCGTTGTGCTTGCCGCCGGCGCGAACACTCTTCTGGGCAGTCGTGGCGCGCGAATAGGGCCGCTTCTCCAGACCGGTGAAAACGTTCTTGAACTGCACCATGCCGGCATTGGTGAACATAAGCGTCGGGTCGTTGCGCGGCACCAGCGGGCTTGACGCGACGACCTCGTGACCTTCCTTGCGAAAATAGTCGAGAAATGCCGACCGGATCTCGTTGACGCCACTCATGAATACTGCCTTTTCGAGAGAACCGCCGGCTGCCGGCGGAAAATAGACATGGCCTTTTAGCGGTCGCACCGCAGCCTGTCCAGAAACACCAAACGGGCTCAAATCCCCGCTTTCACCAGCGCTTTGAAATGGCTTCTGCCCCGCCGTCAAACGCAAACCGCCGGCACGGGGCCGGCGGTTCGAAACGCATCGATTACGCAAACTCAAAATCAAAACATCAAATCGAAACCCGGCTGAGGCTCCGCGAGGCGTCGCCTGCCCTACATCACCCCAGCGTCGTCCTCGAAACCGTCGTCGCTGCTTTCGGAGCCGCCGTTTTCAAGGAATTTCTCGGCGATCAGCCCGGCATTCTGTCGCAGCGCCAGCTCGATCTCGCGCGCCGTGTCGGGATTATCGCGCAGGAACAGTTTTGCGTTTTCGCGGCCCTGGCCAAGACGCTGCGAATTGTAGGAGAACCAGGCGCCCGACTTTTCGACCACGCCGGCCTTGACGCCGAGATCGACCAGCTCGCCGGTCTTGGAGACGCCCTCGCCATACATGATGTCGAACTCGACCACCTTGAAGGGCGGCGCCAGCTTGTTCTTGACCACCTTGACGCGGGTCTGGTTGCCGACGACCTCGTCGCGATCCTTGACCGAGCCGATGCGGCGGATGTCGAGGCGGACCGAAGCATAGAATTTCAGCGCATTGCCGCCGGTCGTCGTCTCGGGCGACCCGAACATGACGCCGATCTTCATGCGGATCTGGTTGATGAAGATGACCATGGTGTTGGAGCGCGAGATCGAGGCGGTGAGCTTGCGCAGTGCCTGGCTCATCAGGCGCGCCTGCAGGCCGGGCAGCGAATCGCCCATCTCGCCTTCGATTTCCGCCCGCGGCGTCAGCGCCGCCACCGAATCGACCACCAGCACGTCGATGGCGCCGGAGCGCACCAGCGTGTCGCAGATCTCCAGCGCCTGCTCGCCGGTATCGGGCTGCGAGATCAATAGGTTTTCGAGATCGACGCCGAGCTTGCGGGCATAGACCGGGTCGAGCGCGTGCTCGGCATCGACGAAGGCGCAGATGCCGCCCTTCTTCTGGGCTTCGGCCACCGTGTGCAGCGCCAGCGTCGTCTTGCCCGAGCTTTCCGGCCCGTAGATCTCGACGATGCGGCCGCGCGGCAGGCCACCGACGCCAAGCGCGATGTCCAGCCCAAGCGAGCCGGTCGGCACTGTTTCGATCTCGACGACCTGCTCGTTTGCGCCGAGCCGCATGATCGAGCCTTTGCCGAAGGCACGCTCGATTTGCGACAGCGCCGCATCCAGAGCCTTTGATTTGTCCACCGCTTTGTCCTCTACAAGCCGCAAAGAATTCTGAGCCATGATACATCACCCCGTGGTCGTCAATGGAGGCCGGACAATCCCGCAATCCTTAAAAGAATGTACCTCGTTTGTTCTCATTTGTCAATGAGCGGCAAGGATTTGAAAAATAACGGATATCCATATTTGTTCTATTTTTGTTTCGTAAATTTGCTTCCCAATGCCTCCCGCCTCGCATGCGGCGCCGCTGCCGTCACCAACCGAATCGCACCCGCGATTGCAGGGTTCCGCCCAGCGACCTAGTCTCCTCCCGCGCAACAGCAAAGGGCATTTTGCCGGCATGATGAACTCCCCGACGATCCTGGCCGTGGGCGGCGCCTATATCGAGCGGCGCGGCCGGGTTGCCGGCGCCTTCGTGCCAGCCGCCTTGAACCCCGGCACGATGCGCGAGCATGTTGGCGGCGCCGTCTTCAACGCCTTGCGCTGGGCGGTGCGACGCGGCGCCTCGGCCTCGCTGCTTTCGGTGCGCGGCGGCGATGCCCTTGGCGACACGGTCTTGCGCGCCGTCACCGAGGCCGGCATTGCCGACCTGTCGGCGGTGTTCCTCGACCGGGCAACGCCAAGCCATACGATGCTGATCGATAGCGATGGCGGACTGATCGCCGGCCTTGCCGACATGGTGCTCTACGAGCTGGCGCTTCCCAAGCAAATTCGCCGCGCCAAGGTGCGCGAAGCTATCGGTTCGGCCGATGCGATCCTGTGCGACGCCAACCTGCCGTCGACCGCGCTGGAGCGGATGGCGGCACTCGCCGCCGGCAAGGCGGTGTTTGCGCTTGCCGTCTCGCCCAACAGAGCGGCGCGGCTGACGCCGGTGCTCGGACTTCTAGCGCTGGCCTTCATGAACCGGCACGAGGCCGGCGTGATCGCCGGCGTTGACATCGATGCTGACGATCAAGGCGTCATCGACGGCCTGAGACGCGCCGGCCTGAAAAGCGGCGTGGTCACCGACGGCGACGGTCCGGTGCTCGGTTTCGACCAAACCGGCGCGTTCTCGATCTCGCCACGGCCGCTACAAAAACGGACCGACGTTGCCGGCGCCGGCGACGCATTGGCAGGCGCCACGATCGCTGCCCTGCTGCGCGGCCTGACGCTGCGCGCGGCACTGCGCGAAGGCATTGCCGCCGCGGCGCTCGCCGTCGAGCGCGCCGCCTTCACCAGCGCCAGCTTTGCCGAGGCGCTGGCGCTCGTGCCCGAGGCGCGGGAACTGGCGTGAAATGCGGCCCGGAATTGCCGAAGCATGACGCAGCCTATTTGCCGGCGCGCCGTCCTGCCTCGTAGGCACGCCGCGCCCAGATCGCCATCTCGTCTGGATCGTCGAAAGCGCTGTCGGGAACGCTCCAATAGGGCATAGACACGAGCTTGCCGTGGCGCGAGTCGGTGTAGGTCCATTGCCGGCACCCGGCCGCTTCGAAATCCGGCGCGCTTTCGGCGTCCGCCTTCAGCATCAGTTCGCCACGGACGACGATGGCGACGATGACGCCGTCGAAATAGATGCCCTTGCCGCCGAACATCCTGCGGATGCTGACCGGGCCGAGGCCTTCGAAAAGCTCTTCTATGCGCTCGTTGTCCATGCGGCGATCATGTCACCCGGATTTCCCCTTGTCATCGACGTAACCGGCACCATCCTGACAAGTTCAGAATCAAATTTCGTCGGAGTTTTTCATGCCGCTTCTGCTCAAAGGATCTTGCCGGTGCAATGCCGTGCGTTTCGAGGTGGAAAGCCACACGCCCGTGCCGTTCATGCTGTGCTATTGCTCGATCTGCCGCAAGCAGCAGGGCGGCGGCGGTTTCGCCATCAATCTCGGCGCCGATTACGAGACGCTGAAAATCCATGGCAAGCGCCATCTCGGTGTCTATCGCGCCGAGATCGAGGACGACGAGCACCCGCACCGCGAAACCTCGACGGGCGAGCGGAACTTCTGCACGAAATGCGGGACGGCGCTCTGGCTCTACGACCCAACCTGGCCGGAGCTGGTGCATCCCTTCGCCTCGGCGATCGACACAGACCTGCCAAAGCCGCCGGAGAAGGTGCATCTTATGCTGAAATACAAGGCGAACTGGGTCGAGCCGGAGATCGGCAAAAGGGACAAGGTCTTCGACGTCTACCCGGAAGAATCAATTGCCGACTGGCACAAACGAACAGGAATGTGGGTGGATTAGGTCCCTTCTCCCCGTGAACGGAGGAGAAGGAAAGATCAGGCGGAAGCGCGCGCTTCAGCCAAGGCCTTCAAATCGGCCGGCTTCAGTTCGACCGATTCGCCGCAGCCGCAGGCCGAGCTCTGGTTCGGGTTGCGGAAGGTGAAGCCGGTGCGCAGCGTCGTCTGCTCGAAATCCATCTCGGTGCCGAACAGGAAAAGCGCTGCCTCCGGCGCGACATAGACGTGGGCGCCGTCGCGCTCGATGTGGTCGTCCTTGGTGTTGGGTTCGGTCACCAGATCGACGGTATATTCCATGCCGGCGCAGCCACCCTTCTTGATGCCCAGGCGGATGCCATGCGCGTTCTCGCGGGTCGCGACGATCTCGCGGACCCGGTCGGCGGCCTTTTCGGTCATGGTGATGACGGCGAAGCGTCCCATATCGTTCTCCACTTTCACGCGGGTTCAAGGCCTGCGGATCATTCTTACCTAAGATGGTGAAGTTTTCTGCTTACTGCAACCAATTTGGATGTAATTTCAGTTGGCGACAATCGAAGTATGGCGAGAGGCTAAATGCTTGACACCAATCAAACAGTTGAATTTCGGTCATCTCCTGCTCGGCTCGGCCTGCTGGCTGTTATATCGGTAGCGATGACAACTTTAGGCATTGCGCTTGGATGGCGCCTAGTGCCGAATATCGCTCCAGGTAGCTTCAAGCAATTTCTCGGTTGGATAACGGCTATATTGTTCACCGGCACTTTTGTGATCGCTGTGGTGCGTCTTTTCGATTTGAAACGGCCGACGCTAGTTTTGTCGCCTAAGGGCTTTTGGGACGTCCGCCTGTCAGCAGAGTTCATTCCATGGAGTGTCGTGAAGCACATTTCTGAGCGGAGTTACCGGCGACAAAAGTTCCTTTTGGTAGAAGTCCTAGAGAGCGTCTGGCAGAGCCCATCTTTGACCAAAATGGCGCGCTGGAGTCGGGGACCCAATAGAGCGATGGGTTTAGACGCGATGTGTATTGGCACGGGAGACCACGACGTCAAGTTTGACGAGCTGTTCTCAGCGATCACGGCTTATGCCAAAGCATACGGTGCAAGGTCGACTGATCTCAATACCAGCCCACCGCCACCTGTGCCTCTTCCGACATGCGGTCGGGCGACCAGGGCGGGTCGAAGGTCATGTTGACCTCGACACCGGAAACGCCTTCGACGGCGCCGACGGCATTTTCCACCCAACCCGGCATTTCGCCGGCCACCGGGCAGCCGGGTGCGGTCAGCGTCATGTCGATCTTGACCGAGCGGTCGTCCTCGATGTCGATCTTGTAGACAAGGCCAAGTTCGTAGATGTCGGCCGGGATTTCGGGGTCATAGACCGTCTTCAGCGCCGAGACGATGTCGTCGGTCAGCCGCGCCAGTTCGTCGGCAGGAATCGTTGACCCGGAAACCGCCGCATTGGTGGTCATATCCAGTGCCGTGCTTTCGGCGGTGTGGCTGGCATCATCCATGATCGTCACCCGAAGAACTTTCGCGCCTTTTCCAGCGCATCGGCCAAAGCGTCGACTTCGGCCCTGGTATTATACATGCCGAACGATGCCCTGCATGTGGATGTTACGCCGAAGCGTTTCAACAGCGGTTGGGCGCAATGCGTGCCGGCGCGGACCGCCACGCCCTGCCGGTCGATAACCATCGACACGTCATGGGCGTGAATGCCCTGCAGCTCGAACGAGATGATGGCGCCCTTGCCGGGCGCATCGCCGAAGATGCGCAGCGAGTTGATGGCGCGCAGCCGCTGATGCGCATAGTCCTTCAAATCGGCCTCGTGCGCTGCGATGCGCTCACGGCCGATCTTTTCCATGTATTCCAGCGCAGCACCAAGCCCGATCGCCTGCACGATCGGCGGCGTGCCGGCCTCGAAACGGTGCGGCGGGTCGTTGTAGGTGACGATGTCTTGCGTCACCTCCTCGATCATCTCGCCGCCGCCCATGAACGGGCGCATGCGCTCCAGAATATCCTTCTTGCCGTAGAGCACGCCGATGCCCGACGGGCCATAAACCTTGTGGCCGGTGAAGACGAAAAAGTCGCAGTCGAGGTCCTGCACGTCGATCGGCATGTGCACGGCGCTTTGGCTGCCGTCGACCAGCACCGGAATGCCGCGGGCATGGGCGATGCGCACGATCTCCTTGATCGGCGTCACCGTGCCCAGCGCGTTCGACATATGTGTGATAGCAACCAGTTTTGTGCGGTCGGTCAGCCGCTTCTCGAATTCCTCGATGTGGAAGACGCCGAGATCGTCGACCGGCACCCAGACCAGTTTCGCGCCCTGCCGTTCGCGGATGAAATGCCACGGCACGATGTTGGAATGGTGCTCCATGATCGAGAGCACGATCTCGTCGCCTTCGCCGATATTGGGCATGCCGAAACCATAGGCAACCGTGTTGATCGCCGCCGTGGTGTTCGAGGTGAAGACGATGTTGTCGGTGCTCGGTGCGTTGAGGAAACGGCGCACCGTCTCGCGCGCCTTCTCATAGGCGTCGGTCGCAGCATTGGACAGGAAATGCAGGCCGCGGTGGACGTTGGCATATTCCTGGGAATAGGCGTGCTGGATAGCGTCGAGCACGGCCTGCGGCTTCTGCGCCGAGGCGCCATTGTCGAGATAGACCAGAGGTTTGCCGTAAACTTGCCGCGACAGGATCGGGAAGTCGCGGCGGATCGCCTCGACGTCGTAGGGGATGTTTTCGACTTTCTGGTCCATCACAAGCTCTCTCGAGGCATCGCCTCATTCCGTCCAGCACCCCTCATCCGACCGAGCTTCGCTCGGCCACCTTCTCCCACAAGGGGAGAAGGAAGAGCGCCTCTCCTTCTCCCCTTGTGGAGAAGGTGGCGCCGAAGGCGACGGATGAGGGGTGTTGGCACCAACCCCTCAGTCACCTCTACCCGTGCGTCAAAAACCAATCGTCGAGCCGACGTTCCAGCGCCTCGACGATGGCCTCGTCGTCCAGTTCCTCGATCACTTCGGCGACGAAGGCCTTGACCAGCAAGCCGCGCGCGGTCTTCTCGTCGACGCCGCGCGCCATCAGGTAAAACAGATGGCTGTGGTCGATCTCGGTGACGGTCGCGCCATGGCCGCAGACGACGTCGTCGGCGAAGATTTCGAGTTCCGGCTTGGTCGAGAACTCGCCGTCGTCCGACAGAAGCAGCGTGTTGCAGGCCATCTTGGCGTTGGTCTTCTGCGCATATTGGTGGACGTTGATGCGGCCCTGGAAGACGCCGCGCGCCTTGCCGGTCACCACATTGCGGATGACTTCGGTCGATGCGGTATGCGGCACGGCGTGGTCGAGCACCATGGTGACGTCGGTATGGGTGTCGCCGGCGAGCAGATTGATGCCGCGCAGCGTGAATTCGGCGCCCTCGCCGGTCGTCTTCACAACGACCTCTTGGCGCACCAGTCTGCCGCCGGCATTCATGACGAACAGCGTCAGCTTCGAATTCTTGCCGAGATGCGCCTTGAACTGGGCGAGATGCGTCGCCGTATCCGGCTGCTCCTGCACGACAAGCCATGTCACTTCGGCGCCCTCGCCAAGCACAAGCTGGCTGACCGAACTGACCAGCGCCGCCCCCTCGCCCGCCTGGCGTTCGACGATGACAGCGTTGGCGCCGGCACCGACACGGACGGCCAGGCGTACATGCGTCTGTCCACCGGCCTGCAGATTCTGCAGCTCAAGCGGCTTTTCCAGTTGGGCGCCGTCGGCGATGTCGACGAAATAGCCGTCGACGACAAAGGCGGTGTTGAGCGCGCCGATGGCGTCGTCGCTGCCATAAGAATCAAGCCCAGATGCTGCGCTGCCGTCGGTCAGCTTCTCCGACAGGCGCTGCACGGCAACGCCTTCGATATCGGGCAGTTTCATATTCGAAACGCCGTTCAGCACCGGCAAAACGCTGGAGCCCTCGACGATCGGCGCAACGGCTTTCGCGACCGCTGCCGGATCGAAGTCCGGCACCGAGATCAGCAGCCGGCGCAGGTCCGTATAGTGCCAGGATTCGACGCGCCGCGTCGGCAGGCCGCTCTTGATCGCCTCGATGGCGTCGTCGCGCTTCAGCATCACCGCGCCGTCGCCGGGCAGCAGCGACAGCCGCTCGCCAAAGGCGTCGATCAGCGCCGTTTCGGCCGGTGTCCGCTGGGGTGTCGTGTGCATATTCATCAGTATCGCCTTGTTTGGCTTGCCTTCCGGGCCTGCTGGCATCTCACGCGGCTTGCCCGATCACGCCGGCATAGCCATTGGCCTCGAGATCGAGCGCAAGCGACTTGTCGCCCGACTTGATCACCTGGCCCCTGTAGAGCACGTGCACCGTATCGGGCACGATGTATTGGAGCAGGCGCTGGTAGTGGGTGATGACGACGATGGCGCGGTCCGGCGAGCGCAGCGTGTTGACGCCGTCCGCGACGATCTTCAGCGCGTCGATATCGAGGCCGGAATCGGTCTCGTCGAGGACGCAAAGCTTCGGCTCGAGAAGCTTCATCTGCAAGATCTCGGCGCGCTTCTTCTCGCCGCCGGAAAAGCCGACATTGAGCGGCCGCTTCAGCATCGCCATGTCCATGTTGAGCGAGGCCGCCGCGTCCTTCACGCGCTTGAGGAATTCCGGGATTTTTAGCGGCTCCTGGCCGCGCGCCTTGCGCTGCTCGTTCATCGCCACTTTCAGGAATTCCATCGTCGCCACGCCCGGTATCTCCATCGGATACTGGAAGGCGAGAAAGATGCCGGCGGTAGCGCGCTCGGCCGGATCCATTTCAAGGATCGACTGGCCGTTGTAGAGGATGTCGCCCTCGGTGACCTCATAGTCCTCGCGGCCGGCGAGGATATAGGACAGCGTCGATTTCCCCGAGCCGTTCGGCCCCATGATGGCGGCGACCTCACCGGCCTTCACCGAAAGATTCAGGCCGCGGATGATCTCGGTGCCGTCATCGACGATACGGGCATGGAGGTTTCTGATTTCAAGCATTATTTTCCACTTTCTTGTTCGCGGTGCCCGGCCTGCGACGGAACTTTTCTAAAAGCTCGAAAAGCGCGTACAAACTTGCTGGTGACCAACATCCAGCCAAAAAACCCAGCCGCGCTTAAGCCTGCAATCGAACCACCAATAGTTTTTGTCGAACTCAAGCCAAACACTGCGCCTATCAACGCCATCACAGCACCACCAACAGCCAATGTCAGCAAGAGCATCAGAACGGCAAATATCAAGCCTTCCACCCGCTTGAACAAATCCATGATCGCCGTTCCAGTTAACTCACCCAACACTCCCCTCAAGACTAATCCCGATCAGCTTCTGCGCTTCGACCGCGAATTCCATCGGCAGTTGCTGGATGACGTCCTTGACGAAGCCGTTGACGATCAGCGCAATCGCCTCTTCTTCCGGGATGCCGCGCTGCATGACGTAGAACTTCTGGTCCTCTGAAATCTTCGAAGTGGTCGCCTCGTGCTCGAACTGCGCGGTCGAATTCTTGGCTTCCATGTAGGGCACGGTGTGTGCGCCGCACTGATCGCCGATCAGCAGGGAATCGCAATTGGTGAAGTTGCGGGCGTTGGTCGCCTTGCGGTGCGCCGAGACCTGGCCGCGATAGGTGTTCTGCGAGAAGCCGGCGGCAATGCCCTTGGAGATGATGCGGCTCGACGTGTTCTTGCCGAGATGGATCATCTTGGTGCCGCTGTCGACCTGCTGATAGCCGTTGGAGACGGCGATCGAATAGAACTCGCCACTAGAATCGTCGCCGCGCAGGATGCAGCTCGGATATTTCCAGGTGATGGCCGAACCGGTCTCGACCTGTGTCCACGAAATCTTCGAGCGATGGCCGCGGCAGTCGCCGCGCTTGGTGACGAAATTATAGATGCCGCCCTTGCCTTCGGCGTCGCCGGGATACCAGTTCTGCACCGTCGAATATTTGATTTCGGCGTCATCGAGCGCGATCAGCTCGACCACCGCGGCATGAAGCTGGTTCTCGTCGCGTTGCGGCGCCGTGCAGCCTTCGAGGTAAGAGACGTAAGCCCCCTCCTCAGCGATGATCAGCGTGCGCTCGAACTGGCCGGTATTCTTCTCGTTCATGCGGAAATAAGTCGACAGTTCCATCGGGCAGCGCACGCCCCTGGGCACGAAGACGAAGGAGCCGTCGGTGAACACGGCCGAATTCAGCGTCGCGTAGAAATTGTCGGAGGTCGGCACGACCGAGCCGAGATACTTCTTCACCAGCTCCGGATGCTCGCGGATGGCTTCCGAGATCGAGCAGAAGATGACGCCGGCCTGCGCCAGCTCCTTCTTGAAAGTGGTGACGACGGAGACGGAATCGAACACCGCATCGACGGCGACGCGGCCCGACTTGTAGACGTTGTCGCTGGCTTCCTCGAGCTCCGACGCATCGGTCTTCTGCACGCCGGCGAGGATTTCCTGTTCCCTGAGCGGAATGCCGAGCTTCTCGTAGACCTTCAGCAGTTCGGGATCGACCTCGCTGAGCGAAGTCGGGCCGGGCGTGCTCTTGGGCGCCGCGTAATAATAAATGTCCTGGAAATCGATTTTGGGATAGTGGACGCGCGCCCATTTCGGCTCGTCCAGCGTCAGCCAGCGGCGATAGGCTTCCAGGCGCCATTCCAGCATCCAGGACGGCTCGTCCTTCTTGGCCGAAATGAAGCGGATAATGTCTTCACTCAGGCCCTTGGGGGCCTTGTCCATCGCGATTTCGGTCTGGAATCCGTATTTATACTGGTCGACATCGATCTTTCGAACTCGATCGATCGTCTCCTGCACAGCAGGCATCAGCGTTCTCCATCCACGCCGGGGTCAAGGCCCGGCAGTTTTCAAACTATGGCACCGCGAACGAGCACCCTTGAGCACCCGCGGCGGCGTAAGTTTCATATAGTGCGTTCATGCCGGAAATTCACCCGGCCAAATTCGAACGCACGGCTCTACCAGGCCACAAGGCCCAAATATTCCTTCGCCGCGCTCAGGCGGCCTTTTCCCTGTTCACCTTTTCCCTACCGGCTTGCCGTGCAACGATCGTCGCCAGCGCCGCGCGAAACAGCTCGATATCCTTGGCGCTGGTCGCGTGGCCGATGGACACACGCAACGCGCCAACGCTATCGCCGTAACCCATGGCTTTCAGCACGTGACTCGGCCCGACTTTGCCCGACGAACAGGCCGATCCGGCCGACAGCGCCACACCGGCAAGGTCGAAGGCGATCTGCGCCGTCTCGGCCTTGATGCCGGGAATAGCGAAGAATGTGGTATTGGCAAGCCTTGCAGCGCCGGTCCCGAAGATTTCGGCGTCCGGAACAAGCGTTTTAACGATCGCCTCGATTTCGTCGCGACGCTGCCGCACCGCTTCGATCGTTTGCAAGCCGGCAGACGCTTCGCTAGCGGCCGCACCAAACCCGGCAATCGCCGCCAGGTTTTCGGTGCCGCCCCGATGGCCCTTTTCCTGGCCGCCGCCGCTGACCAGCGGTTTTGGCATCATCAGGTCCGACGCCGCGACAATGGCGCCGACGCCCTTGGGGCCGCCGATCTTGTGCGACGAGAGAATAAAATAGTCTGCGTAAGCCTCTGATATATCGAGCGGAATGCGGCCGGCTGCCTGCACGGCATCGACGACCAGGATGCCACCCGCCGCCTTGACGATTTCGGCGATGCGGCCGACCGGCTGGATTACGCCGGTTTCATTGTTGGCAGCGTGGATGGCCACCAGCGGTAAGCCTTCGGCCTTGTCATGCTGGGCGAGAGCCTCGGCCAAAACGTCGAGCCTGACGACGCCGTCGGCGTCGACGCCGATCCGTATCACCTGCGCCGCTGGGAAACGCCCGCCGTTCAGCAGGCAAGGATGATCGGCCTCGGACACATAGAGCCGGCTCATACGGACAGCACCGCGCCCCATCTGCCAGTCCGGCGTCAGCAGCGTCGAGGCCGCTTCCGTCGCGCCGGAGGTGAATACGACATGCTCGGCCCTGGCGTTGGCCAGTCGCGCCACATTGCGCCTGGCATCCTCGATCAGCCGCCGCGCAGCGCGGCCCTCGGCATGGACGGAGGACGGGTTGGCGGCGACGTCGAGCGCGGCGACCACCGCCGCGCGCGCGGCGGCAAGCAGCGGCGCGCTGGCATTGTAGTCGAGATAGGCGCGTGCTCCGGCCATTTCCGTCCAACTGGTCCCTTCAAAAGCCGTTCCGCGAAGATAGCGCGTTATTTCCTTGAAATTGCAAGGCAAGACGTCCTATTTACGCGGCTTGCGGCGCGGGTGGCCGAGCCACAGTTTTGGCCGCCCAGTTTTGAACAATTCTAAACTAGCTTCTAGAAAGACGCTCGCCCTGCGTCAAGGCCTAGGGAAAACTGGGGCCAGAGGAAAAGTTGTTCCGGGCGCCGCGCAATTTATGCCAAGTGGAGTATTTCATGCCTGAGGTCATTTTCACCGGTCCGGCCGGCCGTCTGGAGGGTCGCTATCAGCCCTCGAAGGAAAAGAGCGCGCCGATTGCCATCGTCCTGCACCCGCACCCCCAGTTCGGCGGCACGATGAACAACAAGATCGTCTACGACCTCTTCTACATGTTCCAGAAGCGCAATTTCACCACGCTGCGCTTCAATTTCCGCGGCATCGGCCGCAGCCAGGGAGAGTTCGACCACGGCACCGGCGAGTTGTCCGACGCCGCGGCGGCGCTCGACTGGGTGCAGTCGCTGCACCCCGATTCGAAGAGTTGCTGGGTTGCCGGCTATTCGTTCGGCTCGTGGATCGGCATGCAGCTTCTCATGCGCCGGCCGGAGATCGAGGGCTTTATCTCGGTCGCGCCCCAGCCCAATACCTATGATTTCTCGTTCCTGGCGCCATGCCCGTCGTCCGGCCTGATCATCCACGGCGACGCCGACAAGGTCGCGCCGCCCAAGGACGTGCAGGGCCTGGTCGACAAGCTGCACACGCAAAAAGGCATTACCATCACTCAGAAGACCTTGCCCGGCGCCAACCATTTCTTTGCCAACCATGCGGAGCTTCTGATCGAGGAATGCGCGGACTACCTCGACCGCCGGCTGGCCGGGGAACTGTCCGACCCACGGCCGAAGCGGCTGAGATAATCGGCGATGTACCAACCGCCTCACTTCCAGGAAACACGGCCGGACGTCCTGCACGGGCTGATCCGGGCGCATCCGCTTGGCCTGCTGGTGTCGAACGGCACCGAGGGGCCGATCGCCAACGCAATTCCCTTTCTTCTAGACGCGCCCTCCCTGCTCAACGCGGATGTGCCGCCGAACGGCAGGCTGCGCGCCCATCTGGCCAAGGCCAATCCGCAATGGCGGCTTTTGGCCGACAGTCCCCTGGTGCCGGTGCTGGTCGTCTTCCAGGGCGCCGATGCCTATGTGACGCCGTCCTGGTACGAGACCAAGCGTGAAACCGGCAAGGTGGTGCCGACCTGGAACTACGCCATCGTCCAGGTGCGCGGCATCGTCACGGTGATCGAAGACCAGGATTGGCTGGCCGAGCAGATTTCCGATCTGACGATGTCGCAGGAGGGCAGCCGCCCGGCGCCGTGGGCGGTGACCGACGCGCCGGCACCCTTCATCCAGTCACAGATCAAGGGCATCGTCGGCCTGGAAATCGAAATCACCGAAATCAGCGGCAAGTGGAAAGTCAGCCAGAACCGCCCGGCCGGCGACCGCGTCGGTGTCGCCGAGGGGCTCGAGAGCGAGACCGCCAACTCGGCCGACATGGTCCAGTTGGTAAGGTCCTACGGCGGGCTGGACGGCAAGTAGTCTTGCTTGCTTGCTCGACCGGTTCAGGCCGGTGGCGGGCTCAATCGACCTTGGTCATCGCCGCCTTGCGCTCGTTGGCGATCAGCCAGAGATTGCGGATATAGATCAACAGGCCCATGGCCTGGCCGGCGATGAACACCGGATCCTGACGCTGGATGGCGTAGATCAGCAGCAGGCCGCCGCCGAACAGCGAAAAGAACCAGAAGGCAATCGGCACGACGCTGCGCTTGGCTTTTTCCGACGCCACCCACTGCACCAGAAAGCGCATGGTGAAGAAGAACTGGGCGACGAAGCCGAGCAGCACCCAGGCATCGAATTGCTTGACGAAAACATCGTGAAGCCAGGTCGCCAATTCCTGAAGCACGTTACCCATGCCTGATTTCCTCTACTTTGGGCATTCTGCGGCGCCTGCGGCGCAGCCACCAGACGCCGGCAAGATCGAGCACGCCCTGAAGGCCGCGATCGAAGATGCCGTAATTCGATTTGCCGTGACGGCGGGAGCGGTCGACGACATCGCAATGGACGACGCGGTAGCCCTCCTGGATGACCAGCGCTGGAACAAAGCGATGGGTGCCGTCGAAGAAGGGCAATTTCCGCAAAATGTCGGTGTGAATCGCCTTGAGGCCGCAGCCGGTATCCCGCGTCTCGTCGTGCAGGATGGCTTTTCTCAGCCCGTTGGCGAAACGCGACGCCAGTTGCTTGATCTTGCTGTCGCGGCGCTTCAGACGCTGTCCCTGCGCGGCCCCGACTTCGGGACCAGCCTGCCGCAGCGCGTCGATCAACACTGGGATATAACCGGGGTCGTTCTGACCGTCGCCGTCAATGGTGGCGACTATATCGCCCCGCGCCGCCCAGGCGCCTGAGCGCACCGAGAGCGACTGTCCGGCGGATTTTTCATGCCTGAGATGGCGCAGCGGAAACCGGCGAAGCGCTGCCTCTGCTGCAAGCACCGAAGGCGTATCGTCTGTCGAGCCATCGTCGACGACGATGACCTCGAAGTCCCGCCCGGCCATGGCAGTGCCGATCTCGTCGAGCAGAAGCGGCAGGTTCGCCGCCTCGTTCCGGCAAGGAATGACGATGGATATCTCCGGCATCTCGACTCTGTCACAGGATATGGCATTCGATCGATGCCGCGCGGTCCAGAGGAAGAGCCCCGCTGGCGCGGCGCCTCATTACGCCAGCCGAAACAATGACGCAAGCAGGCCGCACGCTATCCGCGCGGACACAAAACCGGATTCCACTTTTGCTGATCGCGCAAAACCATCCGAAGCGTGATCGGACGCAAAACCGGATTCCACTTTTGCTGATCGCGCTTGAGTGCTAAACGCCCGCCTTCATGCACAGCCGGGCCGCGTTCGGCCGGAAGCTTTTCGGGAAAGAAAATGTCCGCCTTCAAATCCGATTTCCTGCGCACCATGAGCGAGCGCGGTTTCATCCACCAGACCTCGGACGATGCCGGCCTCGACCAGCTTTTCGCCACGGAAACGGTGAGCGCCTATATCGGCTTCGACGCCACCGCGAGGAGCCTGCATGCCGGGTCGCTGATCCAGATCATGATGCTTTACTGGCTGCAGCAGACCGGCCACCGGCCGATCGCGCTGATGGGCGGCGGCACCTCGATGATTGGCGATCCGTCGTTCAAGGACGAGGCCCGCAAGCTTTTGACGCCGCAGGATATCGAGAACAATCTCGCCGGCATCCGCCGCAACTTCATGCCCTACCTCAAATTCGGCAGCGGCCCGAACGGCGCCGTCATGATCAACAATGCCGACTGGCTGATGGATATCAACTACGTCAATTTTCTGCGCGATGTCGGCCGGCATTTTTCGGTCAACCGCATGCTGGCCTTCGATTCGGTCAAGCTCCGGCTGGATCGCGAGCAGTCGCTGTCGTTCCTCGAATTCAACTACATGATCCTGCAGGCCTACGACTTCGTCGAGCTCTACAAGCGCCTCGGTTGCCGGCTGCAGATGGGCGGCTCCGACCAGTGGGGCAACATCGTCAACGGTATCGATCTCGGCCATCGCATGGAAGGCGCGCAGCTTTATGCGCTGACGACGCCGCTGCTCACCACCTCGTCCGGCGCCAAGATGGGCAAGTCGGCCTCGGGCGCGGTCTGGCTCGATGCGGAGATGTTGAGCCCGTACGACTTCTGGCAATATTGGCGCAACACCGAGGATGCCGATGTCGGCCGTTTCCTCAAGCTCTATACGACCTTGCCGCTCGCCGAGGTCGCGCGCCTCGAACGGCTCGGCGGCTCGGAGATCAACGAAGCCAAGAAGATCCTCGCCACCGAAATCACCGCCATGCTGCATGGCCGCGGGGCGGCAGAGGAGGCCAGCGAAACGGCGCGCAAGACGTTCGAAGAAGGGGCGCTCGCCGAAACACTGCCAACAGTCGAGGTGGGCAGGGCCGATCTTGAAGCCGGCGTCGGCATATTGTCGCTGTTCGTCACCGCCGGGCTGGCTGCGTCCAACGGCGAGGCACGGCGGCATATCCAGGGCGGCGCCATGCGCCTTAACGATCAGCCCGTGTCAGACGATCGCAGGATGGTGACGCTGCAGGATCTGGGGCCGGAAAACGTCGCAAAGCTGTCGCTCGGCAAGAAGAAGCACGTTCTGGTGCGGCCGGTCTGACCAGGGCCCGCCCTTCCTGTTAGATCTTTTCCGAAACCGGTTTCATCTTGCGGCGCTGGACCTTAGGTTCGGAATCACGGCCGAGGTTAATCGGCTAGCTCCCGAGAATGGCCGAGATGCCATTCGTCTCATCGATCGGAAGGAGCAGGTAGCGCAAATTGCGGACGTTCTGCGGCGCTTCGATGAACGTCTTGTTCGGGGCCGGGGAACGAACCCGCTGCGCGGGAGGGGCGCCTGCGGTTGAGGTAGAGATCAAGAACCGGTCGTCGCGCTCGCGTTGAG
>NZ_JAMYSP010000036.1:0-64620 GCF_040322015.1 Mesorhizobium sp. M0208
TGGCCCATCTGCTTCACTGCCATCGCGATTCCCTCCGAGCTTCGTCTCAGAGAATCACAATCAGCGAATTACGCAACAGGCCCCTTGTGGGAGAAGGTGGATTGGCGCGAAGCGCCAAGACGGATGAGGGGTGCCGGAAGAAATGAGGCGTCGGCGTTCCCTGGAACACCCCTCATCCGACCGAGCTTCGCTCGGCCACCTTCTCCCGCAAGGGGAGAAGGGAAAAGGAGCCCTACTCCTCCGGCTCCGTCGTGAACATCAGCGGATAACCCTTGGCCTTGCCGGCATCGGTTGCCCGCGCCGCCTTGGTCTCGGCGACATCCCTGGTGAAGACGGCGACGACGCAGACGCCGCGCCGGTGCGCAGTAATCATTATCCTATGCGCCTGGTCTTCGCTGAGCTTGAACTCGGCCTTCAGCACAGTCACGACGAACTCGCGCGGCGTGAAATCGTCATTGACCAGGATAACCTTGTAGAGCTTCGGCCGTTCGACTTTCGGCTTCGTGCTGGTACGGGGTTTTGTCGTGATTTCAGGCATTGGACCGGCAATTGAGTACGACGGCTTTGCGGTCATTTTGACATGGGCAAAAGCGGTCGTCCATTCAACCGCGCGCGAGCGGCTTCCCGGCGGGCGCAGTTCAAAAGTCCGTGCCTATGTGGGAACTGCCGTCTGGCGTTCAACGGGGGTGTGGGCCGGGACTGCCCCCATTGTCTGCACGCAACAAAAAAGACGACCGCTCCAGGCAAATCGCAACTGGAGCGGTCTTCTCATAGGGTAGAAAGATGTCGCTTGATCAGGCCTTCGGAGCTGCCTTGACCGCGTGCTTCTTGTGCTTCTTGACGGTCTTCTTGGCAGCGACCTTCTTCACGGCCTTGGCCGGCGCAGCGGTCGTCGTTGTCGTCGCAGCCGGGGTGGTGGTCGCGGCATTGGCGCTGCTGGCGCCGAGAACCGGCATCGAGACGGCCAGCGCGATGGCGAGACCGAGGGCGGAGAGGAGAGACTTTTTCATGGCTTCACTTCCTTTTTGTGCAGATCGGATTGAGTGTCACTGAACGGGATCGATCGGTGTCACTCCAAGCAGCTTCAAGGCGTTCGCGAGCATCCGGATTCCCTGTGCCTGTTTCTTGTTGGCGCAGAACCGGTTTCCCTTTCTTTGAAGTGCTTTCGCCGCGGTGACCTGCGTTGCCGCGGCATGGGTTTCGAGGGCTTCGTCAAACTGGCGGTTCAGATCGATGCAACGCTCGCTGCGGGTGGTCGCCACCTTTGCATCGGCCGCCTTTGCATTGGCCACCTTTGCATCGGCCAGTTTTGCATCGGCTTGTTCAACCGCGGCCGTGACGAGCGAAATGGAAAGCAACGCACCCATCAGACTGATCGAGAACCTTTGCATTGGTCTATCCGTATCCCGTAACGCGTGTCGCAGCCGATGACCTGACCGCCACGGCACCACTTATGACCTTGATTTTTTTCGGCAGTTTTTCCGGATTGTAGAATTTTGTTTCTGGATTGTTTCTGGGCAGCCCGGATCGGGCCGCCGATCTTCACTGGCCAACTTATGGCCTGAATTCTATCGTCTGGCTGACGGCCGAAGCACCGCTTGGGCGATCCACAAATGACAGGTTTCCTGTGAAATCCGACCCCCACATACTGATCGTCGACGACGACAAGGGCATTCGCGACCTGCTTCAGGAATTCTTCCAGAGGCGAGGGCTGCATACATCTGTCGCCGCCGACGGCACCGAGATGGAGACCGTCCTGCGCCGCGCCCAGGTCGACCTGATCGTCCTGGACGTCATGCTGCCCGGCAAGAGCGGGCTGGAGCTCTGCCGCGAGTTGCGCGCCAATTATTCGACGCCGATCATCATGCTGACCGCGGTTACCGAGACAACCGACCGCGTGGTTGGGCTGGAGATGGGCGCGGACGACTACGTGCCGAAACCCTTCGATCCGCGCGAGCTGCTCGCACGCATTCGTGCCGTCTTGAGACGCAATGGCGCCGCCGAGCCGCGACGCGCCGCCTCGCGGCAGATCTACCATTTCGCCGGTTGGACGATGGACTGTTCGCGCCGCCGGCTAATGGCGCCCGGCGACGTCAGGATCGAGCTGACGATGGCCGAATTCAATCTCCTGCAGACCTTCGTCAAGAGCGCGCAGCGCGTACTGAGCCGCGAGCAGCTGATCGAGCTGTCCGGCGGCGACAGCGGCTACAGCTTCGACCGCAGCGTCGACATTCTGGTCAGCCGGCTGCGGCGCAAGATGGAGGACGACCCGAAAACGCCGAAGCTGATCCTGACCGTGCGCAGCGGCGGCTACCAGTTCCTGCCTGAGACGACCTCCGAATGAGACGCATCCTGCCGCAAACGCTGCCGGTGTGGGTGCTGCTCATCGTCATCGCCGGCCTGCTGATCAGCCAGATCGCGACCCTTTACATCGTTTCGCGCGACCGTGCGGCCGCCAATGACGTCGTCGATCTCTATCGGCTGAACGACCGCGCCTTCTCGCTGGTGCAGCTGATGCATGATGCCACCCCAGAACAGCGCAAGGCGACGGCCTCCGGGCTGTTCAATGCCACCTATGCGCTCACCGTCTCCGACACGCCCGCCGTCACCTCGTCGATAGCGGGCGACGACGAGCTGGCCGAACTGGAAGACATATTGGTCGGCCGGCTGTCGAAGTTCGGGATCACCGATGCACGGGTCCGCCGCGACCCGGCAACGCACGAAGCGGACGCTCCCGGTGGGACGGTCGCCGGTCCCGATATCGGCCAGGTCGAGCGCGACCTGCTGGTGCTGGCGGCCGATTTCGCCCAGAGCGACAAGCTGACGGCTTCGCTTCGCTTTGCCGACGGCCAGTGGCTGAACTTCACCGAACCGAACACGCCGGCCGGGCCGATACTGAGCTTCGATAGCCTGCCGCTCTATGCCTTAATCGCCGGGCTGGTGGTGGCTTCCTCGATCTGGTCGCTGCGCCGGCTGACGGCGCCCTACAGGATGATGGAGACCGCGGTGAAGCGGATCGGCGAGGACCTGAAGAGCCCGCCGATCGCCGAGAGCGGCAGCCGCGAGGTGCGTACCGCGGCAAAGGCGGTCAATGCCATGCAGGCGAGACTGCGCGCCTACGTCGAGGACCGCGAGCATCTTGCGGCCGCACTGGCGCACGACCTGCGCACGCCGCTGACCAGGATGCGGCTGCGCCTCGAACTGCTGAGGAATTCGTCCGTGCGCGCCGCACTGGCGCACGACCTCGCCGACATCGAAGGCATTGCCAGCTCGGTCATCGACTTCGCCACTTTCGAGGTGACCGAGGAGAAGAGCGAGAGGATCGATTTCTGGTCGCTGGTAGAATCGATCGCCGACGGCTTCGACGAGGTCTCCTTCGAGAATGAAGACGGGCGCTCGCGCGGCTTGATCTGCATGGCGCGGCCGGTCGCGCTGCGGCGCTGCGTCACCAACCTCGTCCAGAACGCGGTGACCTATGGCAAGAGGGCGCATCTCAGCCTGCGTCAATCAGGCAAGACAATCACGCTGGCGATCCATGACGAAGGGCCGGGCATACCGCAAGCCGAGCTCGACGCCGTGTTCGGCTCGTTCGTGCGCCTGGAACAGTCGCGCAACCGTCAGACCGGCGGCCTCGGCCTCGGCCTGACCATCGCCCGCAACATCGCCCGCGGCGCCGGCGGCGAGGTCATCCTGTCCAATCACCCCGATGGCGGCCTGTTGACGGAACTGAGATTGCCGCTGGCGGTTTAGCTTGCGGTATCGGGCTAAGCCGGCGTTCCTTCGCGCCGGCGTTTGGTCTCGGTTCTCGCCAAGGAGAAAAATTATCTTCGCAGCACCGCGCTCAGCACATCCCTGACGCCGATGGCGCCGACGAAGCGCGACTGGTCGTCGAACAGCGCCACCGGTGCGGTCTGCGAGCGATGCATGGCCAGCATCACGGTCTTCAGCGAGGTGCCGGGATTGGCCCAGAACACCTGCGCCGTCTCCTCCGGCTGTGCCTCGACATCGGCGCAGGACACCCATACCGCCGGCTTGCCGTCGCGCTCGGCCGCCGCCACCAGCCCATGCTCGTCGATCTTGAAGCGCGTCGTCTTGCGCCGGTCGAGCCACACCCAGCCGTTCTCGCCATGTTCGAGGTCGCGGCGGTCGCGCATGACGTTCCACGCGGTCAACACCGAGAGCGGGTTCACATTGGCGATGAAGTCGCGGACATAGTCGTTGGCGGGCCGCAACACGATGTCTTCCGGCGCACCGGTCTGCACGATGCGCCCGCCCTCCATGATAGTGATGTGGGTGCCGATCTTCAGCGCCTCCTCGAGGTCGTGGCTGACGAAGATGATGGTCTTCTTCAGCTCGGCCTGAAGCTGCAGCAGCTCGTCCTGCAGCTTGGTCCGGATCAGCGGGTCGAGTGCCGAGAACGGCTCGTCCATCAGCAGGATCGGCGCCTCGGTGGCGAAGGCGCGCGCCAGGCCGACGCGCTGCTGCATGCCGCCGGAAAGCTCATGCGCGTATTTCTTCGACCACTGGTCGAGATGAACCAGCTTCAGCTGTTTGGTCACCCGCTCCTTGCGCTCGGCTTCAGGCACGCCGGCGAGCTCGAGGCCGAGGCCGACATTTTCCTCCACTGTGCGCCACGGCAGCAGGCCGAACTGCTGAAACACCATTGCCACCTGTTTCTGCCGCAACCGCCGAAGCGTCGCCTCGTCGCAGGTCACGACGTCGACCGTGCCGTCGCCGTCCTTGACCAGCACCTGGCCGCGCGAGACCACGTTCAGCCGGTTGACGGCCCTGAGCAGCGTCGATTTGCCGGAGCCGGAAAGCCCCATCAGCACCGAGATCTCGCCCTCGTTCACGGTGAGGCTGGCGCCGGCGCAGCCCAGTACGTTGCCGGTCTGTTCGAGGATCTCGGCGCGGGTGGCGCCGCTGTCGATCAGCGCCAGCGAGCCTGCCTGGTCGGCGCCGAAGACGATGTCGACATTTCTGAAATCGACGGCGACGGTCATTTCTTGCCTCCCACGCCGATGCGCGTCATTCGGTCGAGCACGATGGCAAGCACGACGATGGCCAGCCCTGCCTCAAGCCCTAGGTCGATCCGGCGCGAACCGAGCGCGCGGTTGATCTCGGTGCCGAGGCCGCCGGCGCCGATAAGGGCGGCGAACACCACCATCGACAGCGACAGCATAATCGACTGGGTCAAGCCGGCCATGATGGTCGGCAGCGCCGAAGGCAGCTCGACCTTCCACAGCAGCTGGCGTTTGGTGGCGCCGAACGCCTCGCCCGCCTCGATGATCGATTTCGGCACCGAGGTGACGCCGAGATGGGTGAGCCGAACCGAGGTCGGAATGACGAAGATGATGGTGACGATGAGGCCGGGCGCATTGCCGAGGCCGAACAGGGTCAGCACCGGGATCAGGTAGACGAAGGTCGGTAGCGTCTGCATCAGGTCGAGCACCGGCAGCATGACGCGATACACCTTCGGCTTGTGCGCGGCCCAGATGCCGAGCGGCACGCCGATGGCCATCGACACGGCGGCGGCGGCGACCACCAGCACCAGCGTCTCCACCGTCTGCTTCCACAGGTTCTGGTTGAGGATGAACAGCAATCCAATGAATACCGCCAAAGCCAGGCCTTTCGAGCGCTGCAGGAAATAGGCGAGCAGAGCGATCAGCGCGATCAGCAGAACCGGCGGCAGCAACAGCAGCCCGTCGACGATGCCGTCGAGCAGGAAGTTGAGGGTGTTGGAAAAAGCCCTGAAGATGGTGTCGAAATTGTCGGTGAGAAAGCCGAAAAACGCCTTCCCCCATGCCCCGATGGGAATCTTGTAACTGACCAGGAATTTGGAGATCGGATCCATCTAGCCCCTCTTCTGCCGGCGCCGTCCTTCGCCGCACGGTCATCTTGTCACAGGATATGAAAAAGGGCAGCCATTTCTACCGTGGCTGCCCCTTGTCTCGTCATGCCAGATGGTCGGGTCAGCTTCCGAGCGCCGTTTTCACCCCAGCCGCCGCATCGCCGCCGTCGAAGGTGGTGACGCCGGCGATCCAGGGGGTGATCGCGTCAGGGTGTTTCTTCAGCCAGTCGGTCGCGGCGGTATTGGCGTCGGCGCCCTTCAGGATCGCGTCCATCATCTCGCCTTCCATGTCCAGGTTGAACTTCAGATTGGCGATGAACTTGCCGGCGTTCGGGCATTCGCTCATGTAGCCCTTGCGCACATTGGTATGCACGGTGGCGGCGCCGAAGCCGCTGTCGCCCATCCCCTCGAGATAGGTGATCTTCATGGCGCCCATCACCGGATGCGGCGTCCAGCCGAGGAAGGCGATCCATTCATTGTTCTTCATCGACTGCTCGGCCTGGGTGAGCATGCCGGCCTCGGAAGACTCGACCAGTTCGAAGCCTTCGAGATTGGTCTTCGGATCCTTGATCATATCGAGGATAATGCGGTTGCCGTCATTGCCGGCCTCAATACCATAGATCTTGCCGTCGAACTTGTCCTTGAACTTGCCGAGATCGGTTAGCGTCTTGACACCGGCATCGGCGACATAGGTCGGAACGACGATGCCATAGCCGGCACCGCTGAGATTTTCGCTGACGGTCTCGACCGAGCCTTCGGCGGTATAGTCCTTGATGTCGTTGGTCATCGACGGCATCCAGTTTCCGAGGAACACGTCGAGGTCTTTGTTCTTCAGCGACGCATAGGTCACCGGCACCGAAAGCTGGATCACCTGCGGCTCGTAACCGAGCGCCGTGAGCAGCACCGAGGCGACGCCGGTAGTCGCCTGGATGTCGGTCCAGCCGACATCGGACAGCCGCACCGTCTTGCAGCTTTCCGCATCACCGGCGAAGGCCCCAGTCGTGGATAGAAAAGCCGCCAGGCCGAGACCGGCGACGAATGAACTCATGCGCGACATAGAAATTCTCCCATTTCAGTTCTCGGTGAAGCGAAGTGGCGGTTTTATTTCCACCTTTGTTCCGTCAGCCAAACACCATTCTGCTGCGGTTTCAAGCACTAAGGCAATCACGAACAACGGCGCAGGCTGGCCGATCGGCGACACGCCCGCCGCTTTACGGATGGAAGTCGTCTTTTCCCGGTGGAATGTAGGCGCTCCCCCTCCCCGCTTTGTTGCAACTCGGCTTAAAAGGACGGCATGGCCAAGCTGTACTTCCATTATGCGACGATGAATGCCGGCAAGACGACGATGCTGTTGCAGGCCTCGTACAATTACCGCGAGCGTGGCATGACGACGATGCTGTTCATCGCCGGCCACTACCGCAAGGGCGATACCGGGCTGATCTCGTCGCGTATCGGCTTGGAGACGGAGGCCGAGTTGTTCCGCGACGGCGACGATCTGTTTGCCCGGGTCGCCGAGCATCATGACCACGCCACGGTGCATTGCGTCTTTGTCGACGAGGCGCAGTTCCTCGAAGAGGACCAGGTCTGGCAACTCGCCCGCATCGCCGACCGGCTGAACATTCCGGTCATGTGCTATGGCCTGCGCACCGATTTCCAGGGCAAGCTGTTTTCCGGCTCGCGCGCCCTGCTGGCGATATCAGACGAGCTGCGCGAGGTGCGCACCATCTGCCGTTGCGGCCGCAAGGCGACGATGGTGGTACGCCTAGGGGCCGACGGCAAGGTGGCGAAACAGGGTGAACAGGTGGCGATCGGCAAGGACGTCTATGTCTCACTCTGCCGCCGCCATTGGGAAGAGGAAATGGGCCGCGCCATGCCCGACGATTTCATCGGCTTCATCAAAACCTGACCAGCGCGTTGCGTCCATCCGTCCGCCCAGCCGACATTCGTTCCGCGATCGCGTCATCGTGCGGCGCTTGTTAAGGCTTGCTTCCTATTTTCAAAACCTCTCAGCCAGAGCCGTCGGGGAGTTCCCATGCTTCGAGCCATTTCGTCTGCAACTGCTTTCCTCATCGTCGGAGCTCTTGCCGCGCATGCCGACGGCGATGCCGCTCTCGGCAAGAAGGTCTTCAACAGATGCATGGCCTGTCACGAGGCAACGAGCGAACGCGACAAGGTCGGCCCGCATCTGCTGGGTGTCGTCGGACGCACCGCCGGCACCGTGGACAGTTATCTCAGCCGCTACTCGCAGGGGATGAAGGACGCCGGCGCCGCCGGCCTGGTCTGGGACGAAATAAGCCTTGCCGAATACCTGCGCGCGCCGCGGCAGAAGGTCCCCGGCAATAAAATGGCCTTCTCCGGCCTGACCAGCGACGAGGACATCGCCAATGTCATCGCCTACCTCAAGGCTGATCCCAAGCCCTGAGCGTGACCCCAGTTGCCTCGTTTCCTGGTGTCGCCCGTCTTCCGTCTTTCATTCGCCAAACCCGGCACATATAGTCACGGCGGTTCGCGACACGAAAACCGATGCCGAAGCGGGAGGCCCCAATGGCGACATTGCAGAATTTCGATGCCGAGATTGCCAAGACCAAGCAGGTCGTAGAGGACATGCGCACCAAGATCGAGCAGTCCGGTAGCGTGCTCGACACGCTCGCCACCGCCGACAAGAAGATCGGCGACGCCAATTTCGACATCGAGAATGCCCGCATCGAGGACGTGCTGAAGCAGCAGAAGGTGATGGAAGGCAATATCGCCGACCTGATCATCGGCCTGGAGGACGCCACCAACGTCTTCGGCGCCGAATTCGAGAGCATGAAGAACTACACCGGCTGGGAGAATTTCGTCGGCGTCTTCTCCAGCCAGCGCAAACAGCGCATGCGCACCGACCGCGTCCGCAACATGTCGCTGGCCGGCAATTTGCAGGAGCTGTTGGCGAAATCCGACACCATCGTCGGCATCCTCAAGGCGCAGAAGCAGGTTCTCGACACGCGCTACAAGACCTCCGAGGCCAGCCTGTCGCAGGTGATCGAGCGCCGCAAGACAACCATGTCCAATCTCGAGACCGTGCAGAAGCGCATCGAGGAACTCAACCCGATGCTGCTCGACATCGAGAACAAGATCGCCGCCTCGACCAGCCAGAAGGAGCGCACGCAGCTTGAAGGCGAACGCTCGAAACTGGCCACGGAATACAACGAAAAGCAGGCCAAGGAGCAGGAATTGCTGGCCGAGAGCCAGACGCTGGAGCGCTACACCTCGATGTTCCAGACCTTCGTCGATTCGCTCAACAATCAGATCGCGGCGCAATCGACGCTGATCAACAAGCTGACCATCGATACCGAGCAGCGCATCGTGCTGTACAAGGCCCTGGAAGATTCGCTGAAGACCGCCGCCCAGCAGGATGTCGCCCATAAGATCAACACGCTGGGCAGCCAGGTCGACAACACCGCCGAGGAGACCATGGCCGGCATTGGTGCCGCCTCGCAAAAGCACATCGGCGATCTGCTTGAAATGCACGAGAAGAACATGGTCGCCACCGCCGACATCCAGCGCCGCAAGAAGCTCGCCGACGACGCCTTCGCCCGCCGCTTCGACGATGTGATGAAGAAGCACAATTCGGCAAATTACGTGCAGTCGTAATTGCTGCACGTGCACTGCTCCCAAGGGCTGGCAGCATGACCCCCGAAAACGAAGCCGCGGCGCGCTATTTCTCGGCGATCGCGGCTGCACTTGGCGGCCTCGAAGTGTTCATGCGCGACGATCGCTCGCCGCTCTATCGGCACGGCATCGTCGCCAAGGTCGTCGCCGAATATATTGCGCGGCTCGAAAAGTCGTTCTCGTGCTGGCGCAACCGGCTGGGTTTCACCGAGACGTTCCGCATCTCGCGCGCCGAAAGCGGTTTTCCGGTTTTCCAGAACCTGCTCGAACTGGAAAACGACCGCCTCCAGGCCGACAGCCGTCTCGCCGTCATCCCTTCGGCCAGCGAGCTGCGCGAGGAAATGGCCGACTTCATTCTGCGCCACAAGGAATTTCCCGAAGCGTTGCAGAAGTCGATGGCCGAGCGGCTTTACCTCGAAGACGTCAAGAGCGGGACCACCTTCGGCCCGTTCACGCTCGCCCAGACGGCCAAGGTTTCGGTCAACCCGAAGACGCTGCGGCCCTATTATCTGGTCCACTGGGCCTGCTTCGACGGCAGCGCCAACCTGCCGCTGGTCTACATGGCGACGGTCGAGGATTCCTCCGACGACATGATCCGGCAGCTGGTCGATAGCAGCGGCAAGCTTAATGAGAGGGTCGACATTCCGCTGCCGGTCGACGGCTTGCTCAATCCCGAACTCGCCCACCGTTTCGACGATTTCACCGAGAAGAATTCCGCCTACACGCTGTCGCCGGCGACGATCGCGGTCAACCTCGACAAGGATTTCGAGACGCTGCATCCCAAGCAGCTGCGCCGCGTCGTGCTCGGCCCGTTCTATTCTGCCGGCATTACCGACAACAATTCGACGGTGAACGAAGTGCTGGCCAAAGTGCGCAAGCCGGAAAACGCCTGGCTGCTGACCTGGACTATCCAGGAGGTCTTTTCCAAGGCCGAGAAGCCCGGCCGCAAGGGGCTGTTTTCGAGCGAGAAGACGACGCAGGAATTCTTCATCAACACCGACGATCTCGAGGCCGCACGCCAGGGCGTGTCGAGCTACGAGAACCACGCGCTGATTCCGCATGAGGCCTATCAGTCGCTTTACGCCGCCGGCGAGGCGCAGAAGATCTTTTCGGGCTACAAGGTCCATATCCTGTCCAAAGGGCAGGTCATCAGCGACGTCTGACCATCAAATCGCGGAGTATCCTCCATGGACACCGGTCTGACCACCATCCCGGAAGCGGCAATCGAAAAGCACCGCGCCACTGCGCAAAGTTTCATCACCCGCATCGTCGTGCTGGAGGACCCATCGCGCGAATCCGGTACCGCGCTTGCCGGCACCAACCGCCGCTTCGTCTCGACCGTTTCGGTGGGCTCGGTTCGCCGCACGCGCGAGGTCGAGTTCGCCAAAACCGTCGCTGCCGTCCATCCCGACGACCAGCTGCTGACCATCCCGCAGCACACGCTGCTGTTTCGCGCCCGGCGTGGGCTGGCCATTGCGTTGGCAATATCCGATGTCTTCGCCGAAGGCTCTGACCTCGAAAGCCTGCAGGCGAAAAACGCCCGCGCGCCGCTCGAAGGCGACGAGGCCGCCACATTCAAAAAGCTGCTGTCGGCTTCGGCCTATATTTCCGCCTTCAGCTTCGCCTCCTATCTGTTCCAGCTGATCGATAGCGACGGCGAGGCGCCGAACGACACGCCCGAGCCGGACTTTCTGTTCGACACGCCCCAGGATGCGGTGAAATCGATCGTGGCCGGCCTCGACAGGGCGATATCAGGCGCGAAGGACGACGCCGACCTGATGACCCGGGCGCGCGCCTTTGCCCGTATTGCCATCGATGGGCTTTTGGCGCGAAAAGGCCGCTTCGACGGCATCGGCCCGTTCGAGAACGCGCATATCCGCATCGACGTCGACGATTTCACGCTCGATGGTTTCGACGTCGCGCCGGGCAAGCGGGCAAAACCGTTGGTCATGACCTTCAAGAAGCCGGAAGAGGTCGTCGGCAACCACATCGCCAAATACCAGTCGGTCAAGCTCGCCAAGATGCTGATGGCCTACGACTTCGAGCGCGAGCTGAACCCATTCGTCGAACTCGGCGGCTTCCTGTTCACCTTCATCGGTGACGGCGCGCCCGGCACCGGCAAGACGACGCTGATCCAGATGATCGCCGGCCTTCTCAACGGCTACTGCCAGGTCGCCGGCTATCCCTTCGCCTACGAGAATTTCGGCGTCGACCAGATCTCCTCCTACCAGGGCAAGTCCGGCCAGAACTGCCGTCAGTTCATCAACAATGTGCTGAACCCGCGCGTCATCGGCTTCGGCACTATCGACGATATCGACCAGGTCGCCGCACGCCGCTCCGACGATCGCGCCTCGGCCGGCCAGCAGGAAATCACCGGCGTCCTGATGGACGCGTTCGGGGGTGCCGGCACGGTGGTGCGCGGCAATTGCTCGTTCGGCATGTTTTCCAACTATCCCGAGAACGTCGACGACGCATTGCGCCAGCGCGCCGGCGCGCGCTGGCTGGTCGATGGCCCGCAGAGCCGCGACGACTACATCGACATCTTCGTTCTGCTCGCCGGCAAGAACCACAAGATCCCGCTCGGCGAGCACAAGCTCTACGCTGCCCAGGAAATCCAGCGCGCGGTGATGGAGGCCTACGAGGAACATGAAAAGCCGCAGGAAGACGGGCTGATGAAGGTCTACGAGCGCTATATGAAGGAGAACGGCGCACCGAAGACGATGGCCGACATCGGCACTTATCTGCACATGATCAAGGATGCCGAGCCGCGCTTTACCGGCCGCGCCATCAAGAACGTCACCGACGCGATCAAGATGCGTGCCATGGACATCGAATTGCCCGACGAGTGGTTCGAAAAGCCGGAAGCCTTCATGCACAAGGGTTACGACGACAAGAAAGCCATGATCGAGGAACTGCGCGGGCCATTCTCGATGGACATGGTCATGCAGGAGATCAATCGCTATGCGGATTCCGAATTCCGTTATTCCGACAAGTCCGACGATGCCGCGGTGAGCAAGATGATCCGCGATACTCGGCTGCGGGAGCGTGCCGTCCGCGAGATCGAGGAGATGAAGAAGAAGGGGCTGTGGAATGCGTGAGTTACAATATACTTTCGACGCGGACATAAGGGAGGGTTGGAATAGTGCTTTACGGCTGGGTTGACACTTTGCCCATTGGCAAAAACTACGGCTTCGTCAAAGCCGAGGGTACTCTCGTTCGCTATTTCCTTCACTCTTCAGAATATCACGGTGCTTGGACAGACCTCAAGAAGGGTGAAAGGTTGTCCTTTGAAGCAGATGAATCCGATGGAAAAATGAAAGCTCGCAACGCGAGAAGTGCGATGACAGTTAGTCGCCCGAGCCCTGAAAAGCAAAATCGGGTAAAAACACTTGAACCGTATGCAGGCCCAACACTCGAACTCTCGAAAGAAACTCGCAGAAAAGCTTTGTCGGAAATTTCGAAGTGGAAGCTTGAGGCTCGCCTCGACGATCTTAAGAGATATTTCTTTACTGTTCCAGAGCTTCACGAAATTATTGATGGAGAAAAAGCTTATGTAATAGGCAGAAAAGGTACAGGAAAAACGGCGCTTGTTCAATATCTGCACGATCATGATGATTCAAATTTGAACCTAATCTCAAAATTAACGTTCAAAAATTTCCCATTCAATGAGTTATATACTCAAGATAATAGCACATATACGAAACCAAACCAATACATAACTATATGGAAATTAATTATATATTCCGCAGCGTGCAGATCAATTGCCAGAAGCGTCCATACAGATCCTCTTGTAAGGCGTACAATTGAGAAAGCGTTCCCAGCTCCGGACAGTGACAATCTGGGTACGATTGTGGGAAAATGGATCGCTGGCGACTTTGGAATAAACGTCTTAGGATCAGGTATAAATGTAACGAACTGGCTTCGCAACAAGAAAAAGGCGACACTTCAGGAGAAAGTGGAAAATTTAGAAGCTTTTGTGCTGAAGAATATTCCCGATCAAAAGATATTCGTTCTATTCGATGAATTGGATGAGGATTATAAAGATGTTTTTGCTAGCTACAATAAAAGTAATTATTTAGACCTTCTCACAAGTCTATTTAAGGCTGTTCAAGATGTTAGATCATCTATAACCTCAAAAGGGAAAAAACTGTACCCAGTAATTTTCCTTAGAGACGACATCTATGATCTTATAAAGGACGCCGACAAAAATAAGTGGCGAGATCTTGAAATATCACTCAAATGGAAAGATCCTGAAATCAGAAGGCTGATTGCTTACCGCCTTTCTCGTGTCTTCGGAATTCAAGAAGATAATTTTGAGAAACTCTGGTGTTCTATCTTTTCACGATCGCCCATGAGCTATTCAGGGGGAAAAAAGCAGATTGACTCTTATAAGTACATCACGATGAGCACCCAAGGCAGGCCTCGCGACTACATAAATTATCTAAAAGAGTGCGCAGATATTGAGTTGAGTAAAAATGGCGAAGAAATATCGGCTGATACTGTAAAAGATGCGGACAAGGCATACTCTAATTATCTAAGAAAAGAACTTATTGACGAGATGCATGGGCTTATACCCGATATTGATAGCGTCTTTTCGATATTCTCTGAATCAAGAAAATGGATACTGAATATCAGTGAGTTTAAGTCAGCTTACAATCAGCGACTAAAATCGAACACGCTGAAAATATCTGATGTAGATTTTATTTTGAGAACTTTATTCTATTTTTCGGTTGTTGGCAATGTCGTGAGGGTAGGTATCCATATGTTTAGGTACGAACGGCCTGACGCAGAATTGAATTTTAAGGAGAGCATTGTAGTTCATCGAGGGCTTATGAAGTCCCTCCAAATCGTCTAAGTTGCCCATGGACCTCTTGCGCGACAACGAGCTGATCTACGGCCGGCTGCTGACGATCGACGAGCCGCATCTGATCCAGCGCTACAACAAGGCGATGGTCGCGTTCGGCTTGAAGCCGACCAAGCTGAAAAGCTTCGAGATCGACCGTACCGGCTTTTCGCCGCAGGTCGCCGAGGAATGCGGCGACTACAGCTACCTCGATCCGAACGAGGTCAACCGCCGCTTCATCATCCTGACGCCGTCGCAGATCGACCTGCCGGTGGTGCACACGGCGTTCTCCAACACCTCGCTGCTGATGTACGAGTTCATGTCCAAGAACCAGCGCGCCATCGATGCGCTGACGATCAAGGACGTCATCTACGGCGAGATCGAGGATTCGGTCCCCAAGGTCGACGGCATCGAGGACCTGCTGTCGATCAACCAGGTCGAGTTCAAGGTGCTGTCGGCCGAGGATGTGCTCGGCAAGGCCGCCGAGCTCGGCAAGCTGGTCGACCGGCTGAAACAGGAGCCGGATGCCTGGCGCGACAACGCCATGCTGGCCCACATGGTCGAGCTGGCGAAGATCTGCGGCGACATCCGCGAGAATGCGCTGGTGCCGGACCAGGTGATCTTCCGCCACAATGCCTATTGGACCAGCCATTTCGGCGGGCTCTATGTGTTTGTCGATCCGGACGTGACGACGGTGATCAGCGACCCGGCAGCGCCGGGCTTCCGCCGCTCGCGGCCATGGCAGGTGAGTTACCTTTCGATCCACGACGCCGACAAGGTGTTCAAATTCCTCGCTTCGACCGGCCGCCTCGAGTTGCCGCGCGCCTCATGGATCGAAACCTCCGGTTATCTCGAGCATCGCGCCGAAATGGTGGTGCGCGCGCTGATCCGCGACGCCGATCCCGACCGCAATCTGACCGACGTCGACAAGGTCTGGCTGCAGACCTGGATCCACGGCCATACCGATCTGATCACCAGGGACGGCAATTTTCCCTTCCTCAACGCCGCCAAGCGCGAGATCGCCCAGCTCGGCCATCTCAAGATCGAGGACGTGTTCCCGCAGCAGCGCTTCCTGGTCATCCGCGCCAAGCCGGACCATCCCGACGCCTGGCTGACCAACCAGCTGATCTCGGACTTCGTGCCGCAGGACTTCGTTTCGCGTTACGTCTTCAACAAGCCGGGCTTCTACAGGGACTATGAAGGCTTCAGCGACGCCTGGCGATCGCATGTTGTGGACGTTCTGAAAACCACATATCTGAAGGACAAGGTGGCGTTTCGCACACGCCTCTACGGCTTGACTGACTGAGGGGGTGACATCGCCATGCTTGATCCGATCGTGAATTTCTTCACCCGGATTTTCCAGTGGATTGGCCGCGGCATCGGCCTGCTCATCGGCGCGATCCTGTGGCCGTTCCTGTGGGCGGGGCGCTGGTACAGGCAACGCGGCTGGATCCTGAAGGCGGTGCTCGGCCTGGCTGTGCTCGTGCTGATCGGTCTCTATGTCAACTTCTTCTACGCCACCCAGTGGTGGAACAATTTCGACCCGAATTACGTCGACAAATACACGTTCGAAAAACGCAACAGCTCCGCCGGTGAACAGGTTTCCGCCGGCGCCGGCACCGACACGGCCAAGACCTGCGGAAATTCAGCCATTGCCCAGGTCGCTGCCGACCTGACCGACTTCAACGTCAACCAGAATGCCTGGGTGTCGTCGATGATCCTCTACAAGCTCGGCCTGTTCGGCATCGACTGGGACCACACGCCGTTCATGGACAACAAGGCGTCGTTCCAGCGCGGCATCAACCAGGCGGTGCGGCGCACGGCGACCGAGCTTGCCGACAATCTCGGCCGCGTCCGCACCACCTCGCAGATCGACGCCGACCTGCAGGACGCCCGCGGCAATCTGCAGTTCGATGAGGAAACCTGGTATTTCGGCTTGAACCCGTTCGGGCCCAAGACGCCGACGCCGAGCTACTATCGCGACGCGGTGCGCAAGCTGCGTTCCTTCAACGCCCGCCTCGCAGCCTGCCAGGCGACGTTCGATGCCCGCGCCGACAATCTCAAGCAGTATATCGACCGCATTTCGTCCGATATCGGTTCGACCTCGGCGATCCTCAAGGAGCGTGCCGAAAACCACAATAATGGCTGGTTCGACACGCGCGCCGACGACCGCTTCTGGTTCGCCTATGGCCAGCTCTATGCCTATTACGGGCTGATGAAGGGCGCACAGGCCGACTTCGAGGACGTCATCAAGGAAAAGCACCTGCAGAACCTGTGGGATACGATGGACGCGCAATTCGTCTCGGCGCTGCGCATCCAGCCCTTCATCATCGCCAATGGTCGCGAGGACGGCTGGCTGTTGCCGACACATCTGACGACGATGGGGTTTTACATACTCAGGGTGCGCTCGAACATGGTCGAGATCAGCAACGTGCTGACGCAGTAGCGGATCGTCCCGCACAGCCGGCGCTGGTGAATTTGCGCCGTTGCTTCTGTCGCTTTTCGCGTATTACGCGGCTGTTTTGAGACGGCGGAACCGCGCCTGCTCTGGCTTCTATACGGCGCGGCAACCGGCGCGAAAAGAACCTGTAGCAGGGCAGCCGGCCGCAGAGGCATTTTCTTCGTAGGAAACATAGTTGCATGAAAGTTGACGCCGCGGCAGCGACAGGGGTAGAACATGCCCGCGCCTGCAATGCCGGGCTATTCTTGCGACCACACTAGTCAAATCCGTCCAATTCAGAGGGAAGTCGTCCATGGCCGAAGTGAAGTCCGACATCGAGATCGCGCGCGGCGCCAGGAAGAAGCAGATCCAGGAGATCGGCCAGAAGATCGGCATTCCGAGCGAACATCTTCTGCCCTACGGCCACGACAAGGCGAAGATCTCGGCCGAGTTCATCAAGTCGGTGAAGGGCAACAAGGATGGCAAGCTGATCCTCGTCACCGCCATCAACCCGACACCGGCCGGCGAAGGCAAGACGACGACGACGGTGGGCTTGGGCGATGGCCTCAACCGCATCGGCAAGAAGGCCATCGTATGCATCCGCGAGGCTTCGCTCGGACCGAATTTCGGCGTCAAGGGCGGTGCCGCCGGCGGCGGCTACGCGCAGGTCGTGCCGATGGAGGACATGAACCTCCACTTCACCGGCGATTTCCATGCCATCACCACCGCGCATAATCTGCTGTCGGCGCTGATCGACAACCACATCTATTGGGGCAACGAGCTCGGCATCGACACCCGCCGTGTCGTCTGGCGCCGCGTCATGGACATGAACGACCGGTCGCTGCGCGAGATCATCTGTTCGCTCGGCGGCGTCGCCAACGGTTTCCCGCGCGAGGCCGGTTTCGACATCACAGTCGCCTCGGAAGTCATGGCCATCCTGTGCCTGTCGACCGACCTGAAGGACCTGGAAAAGCGCCTCGGCGACATCATCGTCGCCTATCGTCGCGACAAGTCGGCCGTCTATGCGCGCGACCTCAAGGCCGACGGCGCCATGGCCGTACTCTTGAAGGACGCCATGCAGCCCAATCTCGTGCAGACGCTGGAGAACAACCCGGCTTTCGTCCATGGCGGCCCCTTCGCCAACATCGCGCATGGCTGCAACTCCGTCGTTGCCACGACGACGGCGCTGAAGCTAGCCGATTACGTCGTCACCGAAGCCGGTTTTGGCGCCGATCTCGGTGCCGAAAAGTTCTTCGACATCAAATGCCGCAAGGCCGGCCTGAGGCCGGCAGCGGCGGTGATCGTCGCCACGGTTCGCGCCATGAAGATGAATGGCGGCGTCAAGAAGGAGGACCTCGGCAAGGAGAACGTCGAGGCGGTCAGGAAGGGATGTGCGAATCTCGGCCGCCACATCGAGAACATCCGCCAGTTCGGTGTGCCGGCTGTGGTCGCCATCAACCATTTCTACTCCGACACCGAGGCCGAGATCCAGGCGATGAAGGACTACGTCGCCTCGATGGGCGAAGAGGCGATCCTGTGCAAGCACTGGGCTCAGGGATCGGCCGGCATCGAGGAACTGGCCAAAAGAGTCGTGGCGTTGGCCGAATCCGGCGCGTCGCAATTCGCCCCGCTCTATCCCGACGCCATGCCGCTCTTCGAGAAGATCAACACCATCGTCCAGCGCATCTATCGCGGTTCCGAAGCGATCGCCGACAAATCGGTGCGCGACCAACTCCACGCCTGGGAGCACGCCGGCTACGGTCATTTGCCGGTCTGCATGGCCAAGACGCAATATTCCTTCTCCACCGATCCGAATCTGCGCGGCGCGCCGACCGGCCACACCGTACCGGTGCGCGAGGTCAGGCTGTCTGCCGGCGCAGGCTTCGTCGTCATCATCTGCGGCGAGGTCATGACCATGCCCGGTCTGCCCAAAGCGCCATCGTCGGAAAAGATCTTCCTGAACGAAATCGGCCAGATCGAAGGCCTGTTTTAGGGATAATCAGTGCTCGTACGGCAAAGGGCGCCGCAACGCTGCGGCGCCCTTCTGCCTGTCCGCAATGGTCTCCTACGCTGCGCTCCGCGCCAGCGCGCGCTGGTTGGAGGCATAGGGTGTGTCGTGCTGGGGTACCACGCCGGTCTTCAGGCACTCGATCCATTCGGCGGTTTTGAGAACGGCCGCGAAGCGCGATTGCAGGACGATCGTCATGACGCGATGGATTTCCTCCCCCGACGCGTAGCCGGCGCTGTTGGCGTAGGGCAATGACCCCGTTGCGTCCGATAGGAACTCCACCTCGAAGCCCATATGCACGGCGTGGATGACCGTCGACAGGTCGCAATTATGCGTCATGTAGCCGATGACCGTGATCGTATCGATAGAGTTGGCGCGCAGCCACGCCTCGAGGTCGGTGCCGGTGAAGGCGCTTGGCAGGTGTTTTTCGACATAGTGGTCACGGTTTCGCCTGGCGATTTCCGGGTGCAACTCGGCGCCATGGCTGCCCTTGGCGAAGACCGGTGAGGTTTCCGGCGCCAACTGTTTGATGACCACCACCTTGACGCCTGCCTCGGTGGCCGCGTCCATCGCTCGCGCCACATTGACGACGCTGTCGCGGAAGGGCGGATGCTGGATGGCGAGGTTGCCGCCGTCATAGTCGTTTTGAACATCGATGACGATGAGGGCGCGGCGTGGAGCTTTGCCTGTGGCTGGTTGCGACATGGGGTTTTCCTTTCCTGTTTGAAATTAATGGGTGGACGATAAGCTCGGCGCCGGATCGCAAAAAGTGTCCCAATTGACATTATTCGAAAGAATTGGGACAATCGGCCTCGCCCGTTGCTGGAGCTCCCATGACCGATCCTGCCGTTGCCGCCATCGCCTTCGATGGCATCAGCCCGTTTCATCTCTCCGTGCCGTGTCTCGTGTTCGGCGCGGATCGCACGGAGCTCGGCCTGCCGCGCTTCGACTTCCGGGTCTGCGCGATTGAGGACGGGCCGATCCGCACCGATGCCGGGCTGACCATCAGCGTCCCGCACGGGCTTTCCGCGCTCGATGACGCCGACATCGTCATCGTGCCAAGCTGGAAGGATCTCGGGAGCTCGCCTCCAGCGGTATTGATCGACGCGTTGCTTGGCGCGCACGAGCGCGGCGCGCTGATCGTCGGATTGTGCTTGGGAACGTTCGCTGTTGCGGCGACCGGACTGCTTTCGGGGCGGCGAGCGGCGACGCACTGGGCCTACGCGGATCAGCTGCAGGAACTCTATCCCGACATTCTCGTCGAACCGGAAGTGCTCTACATCGACAATGGCGATGTCGTGACATCCGCCGGCGTCGCCGCCGGGCTCGACTGCTGCCTGCACGTCGTGCGGGCTCGTTACGGCGCGGAGGCGGCACTTCGCCTGGCTCGGCAGATCGTGCTTTCTCCGCATAGGCAGGGCGGGCAGGCTCAATTCATCGAACGTCCCATCGCCAGGACCGGCATTGCGGACCGCTTCACCCAGGCTCTCGAAGCGGTGCGCAAAACCCTGGGTGAGCCGCACAGTCTGGACAGCGTTGCCGGTCACGCCGGCCTCACCCGCCGGACGTTCACGCGCCGTTTCCAGAAAACGATCGGCACCAGTTTCGGTGACTGGCTGACCGACCAGCGCGTCCAGCTGGCGCAGCGGCTGCTGGAAGCAACGGAAAAATCGATGGACACGGTTGCCTTCGAGGCCGGTTTCGGCAGCGCCACCTCGCTGCGCCAGCATTTCGCGGCGCGGCTCAGAACCTCGCCGGCGCAGTACCGGCGCGAATTCTCGAAGAGTGCTCAGGCGGAGCGCGTGGCGCACATGCCGAGGTGAAATTCGGCTCGCGCTCGATCCCAGGGCAATCGCTTCAGTGCCGATGTTGGACTGCCATCTGGCCCGAGCAGGCTATCTTTTTTTCTCGAAGCGATTGCCCTGCTCTCGATCCTGTCGTGCTTGAAAGGCTCTGCGTCATCTGTCATATATTAAAGCGACAGATGACGCGAAGAGGGCTCGCCGTAGCGATGGCATTGGAAAAGGCTGCGCCAGCAGCAAAAAACAATGAACTTCAGAAGGTGGCGAAATTGCTAGGCGGCAGCCGCATTCTGGCAAGGCGCCTCAGCAGCGCTCTAGATGCCCACGAGTTGCTTCTGCACGGCCTGCCGGCTTCAGCGCTGGACCATCTTATCGGGCAACTCGTCTTCATCCAGAAGACCGATTCGCTGGAGAAGGCCGTCGGCATGAGCCTGCGCACCTACCAGCGCCGCAAGGATGCTCCTTCCAAGCCTCTCAGTCAGGACCAGAGCGGACGAACCTGGAAGTTCGCGGAGATCCTGTCGAAAGCGACCGACGTGTTCGGTTCGCAGGTGGAGGCAGAGCAATGGCTGGAGCGCCCGGCGATTGGGCTCGACCAGCGTCGTCCAATCGACCTTCTGGCGACACCGGCGGGGATCGAGCTTGTAGAAGACTATCTGGAACGGCTTGAATATGGCGTTTATGCATGACGCCGCTGCCGGCGGCGCTTGGTGGCTCCGACCTCATCGGATGGCGCCTCGATCAAGCCGCGTTTGCGCCTGCATGGGATAGCGGCGAGGGCGCATACAGGGTGGGCGGACGCTGGAACAGCAAGGGCGTACGCGCCGTCTACTGCTCGATCGATCCGTCGACTGCGATCCTCGAAGTCGCGGTCCATAAGGGCTTCAGGGCGCTCGACACGATTGCGCATGTGATGACGGCAGCGATCGTCAGCGATGTCGCGGATGTGCATATCGTCGACCCCGCCGCCGTGCCCGACCCCAATTGGTTGCGCCCGGGCATCCCGAGCTCCGGACAACAGGCGTTTGGCGACGATCTTCTGCAACGGCACCGGTTTGTTGTGATTCCGAGCGCCGTATCGCAGCATAGCTGGAACCTGATCTTCGACGCGAGCCTCGCCAGAGGGGCATACGCCATGAAGACGCAGGAGGCGTTTGCGCTCGACACACGGTTGCATCCACCTCCGGCCAAGTGACACAGCCGCCCCCATGTCCATCAAAACGACGACATGACCGGCGACAGAAGCACGGTGCTCAGCTGTTGCTGATTATCCGTGCCGGATTACCAACCACCGTGGTGTTCGCCGTCACGTCGCGCGTCACCACGGCACCGGCGCCGACGATGGCGCCGTCGCCTATCCTGACCCCGCCGAGGATGATGGCACTGCCGCCGATCCAGGCATTGTCGCCGATCTCGACGGGCTTGGCGATTTCCAGCCCTGCCTGCCGCCCAGCAGTCTCCTTGTGGTGCTCGGCGCAATAGATCTGCACATTGGGGCCGAGCAGCGTTCCCTTGCCGATGCGCACTGGCGCCGTGTCGAGGATGGTGCAGCCGGCATTGAGGAAGACGCGGTCGCCGAGAAAGATGTTGAAGCCATAGGCACAGTGGAACTGCGCTTCGATCCGGGCGCCCTCGCCCGCAGCGCCGAGCAGCGTCCGCAATCCAGGCCCGATATCGCCACGCTGCCGCGGTGGCAGGCTGTTGTGCTCGAACACCGCGTCGCGCGACGTAATGCGCAGCGCCTCCAGTTCCGGATCGAGGCAGCAATACCACTCGCCCGCCGCCATTTTCGTGCGTTCGCTCGCCGTCATGGCCGCAACTCCAGTTTCAACTTTGCCAAAGCACAAGTGGTGAAAATACGGAAGCGCCGGCGGCGACACCACCTCTGGTCAAATACCCGACCTATGGTAGCTTGCCCTCTCGGACCTGTCCCAAGCCGGCCGTCGAGGGAATCGATCATGCTGTACATTCTTGCACTCCTGATTGGCATCGTTGCCGGGCTTCGCGCTATGACTGCGCCCGCCGCGGTCGCCTGGGGCGCCTGGCTTGGCTGGTTACCGGTCGCCGGCACCTGGGCGAGCTTCATGGGCCACTGGATCGCCGTCGGCATCTTCACCATCCTGGCCATCGCCGAGCTGGTCACCGACCAGCTGCCATCGACGCCGAGCCGCAAGGTGCCGCAGCAATTCGGCACGCGCATCGTCCTGGGCGCGTTCACCGGCGCGGTGATCGGCGCCACGGACGGCGCCACCATAGGCGGCCTGATCGCCGGCGCCGTTGGTGCGGTGATCGGCACGCTGGGCGGCGCCGAGGCGCGCAAACGCCTGGCCACCGCCTTCGGTAAGGACCCGCCCGCCGCCTTCATCGAGGACGCGGTGGCGATCGTCGGCGGGCTTCTGATCGTGGCGGCGGTGGCATGATGGCAAAGACATTCGATGCCATCATCGTCGGTGCCGGGCAGGCCGGCCCGCCGCTCGCCGGCCGGCTGAATGCGGCCGGCATGAGCGTGGCGCTGATCGAGCGAAAGCTGGTCGGCGGCACTTGCGTCAACACCGGCTGCACGCCGACCAAGACGATGGTGGCAAGCGCCTATGCCGCGCATCTCGCCCGCTCCGCCGCGGATTACGGGGTGACGCTCTCCGGTCCCGTCGGCGTAAACTACAAGGCAATCAAAGCGCGCAAGGACAAGGTCTCCAACGACGCCCGCGGCAATCTCGAAGACTGGATTGCCGGCATGGACAAATGCACGCTCTATCGCGGCCATGCGCGCTTCGTAAGTGCCAACACGGTGCGCGTCGGCGACGATCTGCTGAGCGCCGAAAAGATATTCCTCAACACCGGCGGGCGCGCCTCCGTGCCCGACCTGCCCGGCATCGACGGCATTTCTTACCTGACCAACTCGTCGATGATGGATCTCGACGAGCTGCCGCGCCATCTCATCGTCGTCGGCGGCAGCTATGTCTCGCTCGAATTCGCGCAGATGTTCCGCCGCTTCGGTTCCGAAGTCACGGTGATCGAAAAAAGCCCGCGGCTGATCGGCCGCGAGGACGAGGACGTCTCCGACGCCATTTTGTCGATCCTCGAAAACGAAGCCATTGCCGTCCATCTCGGCGCCGACGACATCCGCTTCGCCAGGCGAGGCAACGAAATCGCCGTGACCTTCTCGCCAGGCAAGGCGGCTGCGGTCGGCTCGCATGTTCTGCTGGCGCTCGGCCGCACGCCAAACACCGACGATCTCGGCCTCGACAAAGCCGGCGTCGAGGTCGACAAACGCGGCTTCATCGTCGTCGACGACCAGTTGCGCACCAGCGTGCCCGGCATCTGGGCGATGGGCGACTGCAACGGCAAGGGCGCCTTCACCCACACCTCGTACAACGATTACGAGATCGTCGCCGCCAACCTGCTCGACAACGATCCGCGCAAGGTCAGCGACCGCATCGAGGCCTATGCGCTCTATATCGACCCACCACTCGGCCGCTGCGGCATGACCGAGACAGCGGTAAGGAAATCCGGCCGCCGCGCCCTGGTCGGCCAGCGACCAATGACCCGCGTCAGCCGTGCAGTCGAAAAAGGTGAGACGCAAGGCTTCATGAAGATCCTGGTCGATGCCGACACCAGGGAGATCCTCGGCTGTTCGGTGCTCGGCCCGGGCGGCGACGAGGCGGTGCACTGCGTGCTCGACCTGATGTATGCCAAGGCGCCGGTCAGCACGCTGGCGCGCGCCGTCCACATCCACCCGAACGTCTCGGAGCTTCTGCCGACCATCGCCCAGGAACTCAAGCCGCTGGTGTGAACCGGGCGTATCGCGCGACCCCACGCGCATCCCGCAGGGAGGCTCATTGCGCCCATAGCGCCGCTGGCTGGACCAATCGACAAGCACGCCGGCGACGGGCATGTCTTCCGAACTCTTGACGGAGGACAGCATGCAGAAATCCATCGAACGCATCGCCGGCGACAGCGAAGGCGTTTCCTACGAATTCCCCGTCTTCCGCTTCGCCGGGTCGGACAAGACGGCGCCTTCCGCCTATCTGCAGGCGGCGCTTCATGCCGGCGAATTGCCGGGCGTCGTCGCCATCGACACGCTGATACCGATGCTCAGCAAGGCGGAAGCCGAAGGCCGTGTCAGCGGCAATATCACCATCGTGCCCTGGGCCAATCCGATAGGCCGCGCGCAATATCTTTACGGTGACCATCAGGGCCGCTTCCATCTGGGCACGCGCACCAATTTCAATCGCGGCTTTCCGCGGCTCGCCGCGCCCGACGTCGCCCTGCTGCCGACGCACGGCACGGTCGACCAGCGGCTGAAAACGCGGCTGCTGCAGCTCTCCATCGGCCACGACATCGTGCTCGACCTGCATTGCGACGATGAGGGCCTCGCCTATCTATACGTCCACACCAGCCTGTGGCCGGCCATGGCGGATTGTGCAGCGGCCATGGGTGTGGATGCGGTGATGCTGTGGCACGAAGACGCCGACGGCACCTTCGAAGGCGCCTCGATCATGCCGTATCAGAACGCTCCAGCCGACGTGGCGCGCCTGGACCGGCGCGTCGCCACCACGGTCGAATATCGCGGCGTACTCGATGTTGACGGCGCGCTCGCCGGCGCCGATGCCGAAGGGCTCTACCGGCTGCTGGTGGCGCGCGGCGTCATCCAGGATCAGGCGCTGCCCGCGCCTGGCAGCTTCGTCGGGCCAAGTTGTTTTACCGGTATTGTCGCGCCGCTCGAAAACATCGAGATGATGCCGGCGCCCCGCTCGGGCGCGATCCTCTACGACGTGAAGCCGGGCGACCGCGTCACCAAGGGTGCGCGCCTTGCCACCATCGTCCACGCGCCCGGCGAGCCCGACGGCCGCACGGAAGTGTTGGCGCCGCAGGCGGGCCTCATCCTGACGCGGCGTTCCCGGCGCGTCATCCGCGCCGGCGAAGACCTCTTGAAGCTGGTCGGCGACAGGAAGAGCGCCGATGCAAGGTCCGGGACGCTGGAGGATTGAAGCCTTCATTTGAATCCAGTTGCGCGGCCGGCCAATCGCCGCTATGGGAATCGCCATGAACATGCGTTCGATCAAGACCATTTGGTGGTGGGCTCGCTGACAGCGGCCTGTTCGAACGCGTTCGCGTGACAATAGAGGGTGGCCGCAGCGGAATGTCCGGGCGGCCATTTGTTTTTTCAAGCCATTCCCGGGTCCGTTGCCCCAAAGACGCTGATGGAGACGGCAATGACGACGAAAATTCTGGAGAATGGCGCCGAGCGCTTCGTCACCGCGGGCGGCGTGGCGATTACCCGCCAGCGCCATGATCGGCCGTATGGCGGGGCGATCGATGGCTATGTCGACGGGCTGAATTCGCGCCGCGGCGCCGTGTTTTCCTCGAATTACGAATATCCCGGCCGCTATACGCGCTGGGACACCGCCATCATCGATCCGCCGATGGTGATCTCGGCACGCGGCCGCGCCATGCGCATCGAGGCGCTGAACCGTCGCGGCGAGGTGCTTTTGCCGGTAATCGGCACGGTGCTTGCCGGCCTTGACGATGTCACGATCGCCGAGACGTCGAACAAACTCGTCCGCCTCGAAGTCGCCAAGCCCGGCCGTGTCTTCACCGAGGAGGAACGCAGCCGCGTTCCCTCCGTCTTCACCGTGCTGCGTGCCATCACCGCCTTGTTCAAGACCGAGGAAGATGCCAATCTCGGCCTCTATGGCGCCTTCGGCTACGACCTCGCCTTCCAGTTCGATCCGGTCGACTACAAGCTCGAGCGCAAGCCAAGCCAACGCGATCTCGTGCTGTTCCTGCCCGACGAGATCCTCGTCGTCGACCACTATTCGACCAAGGCCTGGACCGACCGCTACGACTATTCCGGCGATGGCTTCTCGACCGAAGGCCTGCCGCGCGACGAAATCGTCGAGCCGTTCAGGACCGCCGACCGCATCCCGCCGCGCGGCGACCACGAGCCCGGCGAATATGCCAAGCTGGTGCGCAAGGCGATGAAGAGCTTTGAGCGCGGCGACCTGTTCGAAGTGGTGCCGGGGCAGATGTTCTACGAACGCTGCGAAACCCAGCCCTCCGAGATTTCCCGCAAGCTGAAGAGCATCAACCCTTCGCCCTATTCCTTCTTCATCAATCTCGGCGAGGGCGAATATCTCATCGGCGCCTCGCCGGAAATGTTCGTGCGCGTCAACGGCCGCCGCGTCGAGACCTGCCCGATCTCCGGTACCATCAAGCGCGGCGACGACGCCATCTCCGACAGCGAGCAGATCCTGAAGCTGCTCAATTCGAAGAAGGACGAATCCGAACTCACCATGTGCTCGGACGTCGACCGCAACGACAAGTCGAGGGTCTGCGAGCCGGGCTCGGTGCGCGTCATCGGCCGCCGCCAGATCGAGATGTATTCGCGCCTGATCCACACCGTCGACCACATTGAGGGGCGGCTGCGCGAAGGCATGGACGCCTTCGACGCCTTTCTGTCGCATGCCTGGGCCGTCACCGTTACCGGCGCACCGAAATTATGGGCAATGCGCTTCATCGAGCAGAACGAGAAGAGCCCGCGCGCCTGGTATGGCGGGGCGATCGGCATGGTCAACTTCAACGGTGACATGAACACCGGCCTGACGCTTCGCACCATTCGCATCAAGGACGGCATCGCCGAGGTGCGCGCCGGCGCCACGCTGCTCTTCGACAGCATTCCCGAGGAAGAAGAAGCCGAAACCGAACTGAAGGCATCCGCCATGCTCTCCGCCATCCGCGACGCCAAATCAGGCAATGCCGCCAGCACCGAACGCAGCACCGCGCGTGTCGGCGACGGCGTCAACATCCTCCTGGTCGATCACGAGGACAGTTTCGTCCATACGCTCGCCAACTATTTCCGCCAGACCGGCGCCAATGTCTCGACCGTGCGCACACCGGTGCCGGACGAGATCTTCGACCGGCTGAAGCCAAACCTGGTCGTGCTGTCGCCCGGTCCCGGCACACCGAAGGACTTCGACTGCGCCGCTACCATCAAGCGGGCCCGTGCACGCGACCTGCCGATCTTCGGCGTCTGCCTCGGGCTGCAGGCGCTGGCCGAGGCCTATGGCGGCGAGCTGCGCCAATTGCACATCCCGATGCACGGCAAGCCGTCGCGCATCCGCGTGTCGAAGCCGGGCATCATCTTCTCCGGCCTGCCCAAGGAGGTGACGGTCGGCCGCTACCATTCGATCTTCGCTGATCCGGTGCGGCTGCCCGATGGTTTTGTCGTCACCGCCGAGACCGAAGACGGCATCATCATGGCCTTCGAGCACCGCAAGGAGCCGATCGCCGCGGTGCAGTTCCACCCGGAGTCGATCATGACGCTCGGCCACAATGCCGGCATGCGCATCATCGAGAACATCGTCGCGCACCTGCCGCGCAAGGCCAAGGAAAAGGCCGCTTAATTTGAGGGCTCAGTGTTGGGATTTCTTCCCCAGTGACCGCGGTGGATAACAAAGCCGCCGCCAGGCAGAAGGTCGCCAGCCTCGCCTTCTGGTCGATCGTCGTCGCCTTCGTCGTGCTCGGCCTGAAGCTGGTGGCCTGGTACGTCACCGGTTCGGTTGCGCTTTATTCGGACGCGCTGGAATCGATCGTCAACGTCATTGCCTCGGCGGCCGCCTATTGGGCGATCCAGGTCAGCTACAAGCCGGCCGACCAGGACCATCCGTTCGGCCACCACAAGGCCGAGTATTTCTCGGCCGTCCTGGAAGGCGTGCTGATCGTCCTTGCCGCGCTGCTCATCCTCAACGAGGTCTGGTGGTCCTGGCAGCATCCCGCCCCGCTCGAACAGCCGTGGACCGGCCTTGCCATTAACGGCGTCGCAACGGTCATCAACGCCGTCTGGGCCTTGACGCTTATCCGCACCGGACGACGTGAAAAATCACCGGCGCTCGTCGCCGACGGCAAGCATATCATGACCGACGTGGCGACCTCGGTCGGTGTGTTCATCGGCCTGGTCGGCGCCGTGCTGACCGGCTGGCAGGTTCTCGATCCGGCTCTTGCGGTGATCGTCGCGCTCAACATCCTGTGGCAGGGCTGGCACGTCATCGGCTCGTCGATGAACGGACTGATGGACCGCGCCGTCGATACCCAGGAACATATCCGTATCCGCGACATCATCTCGGCCAATTGCAAGGGCGCGCTCGAGGTCCACGACCTGAAGACGCGCATCGCCGGCCGCGCCACCTTCATCGAGTTCCACTTGGTCGTCGACGCCGACATGTCGGTCGGCGCCAGCCACGTCATTTGCGATCGCATCGAAGACGCGCTGAAGGCCGAAATCCCTTCCGTGCGGGTCATCATCCATGTCGAACCCGACGACGAGGCGAAACTGCCCAAGGGCACGACGGCCGTGCCCTTCGCGTGAGGTGGCGTCGCAAAGAGAACATCGCTCAGTCGTGATCCTTCGCGCCCCCCTCTGTCCTGCCGGACATCTCCCCCTCTAGTGGGGAGATTGGATGTCGCTTCGGGCTTCGCCAATCTCCAACGACAAGCGCTGTCGGCGAAGCTGCCGATCTCCCCCCTTGAGGAGGAGATGTCCGGCAGGACAGAGGGGGGCGCTGTCCCGCCGGCGTCGCGGTTCTCAACTGCTCAAAGCCCGCAGGCAGCCTGCGGCATCGGCTGCAGCCGGTAGACCTTGTCGTCGGACATTGTGTCGCCTGCCGCCGCCTTCGAGCACAGGTCGACGATCGGCAGGCCGCTGTTCGGGTTGGCCAGCATCATCGTGCCGTTGGCGCCGCGGCGAAGGAAGACCTCCTTTTGCGCGATATCGCAGGAGGCAGCACCCGTCTTCGCGCTCGCCGCGCAGCGCCATTGGTCGCCCTCGCCCTGGCAGTTGTAGGCCTGCGTGACCTTGGCCGATTTCTGCCGCGTGGTAACCGAAACGGCGATGTCGGCGCCGCTTGGCCAATTGGCCGGATCGCCCTCCTTGGCGAAAGACGCCAGCTCGACCGGTCCGCGGAAAACCCTGATCGACTGGGTCAGCTGATCGGGATGCGAGCCGAGATGCGCGGCGTCGTAGTCGCGTCCGTAGCAGAAGGCCTGGTCCGGCTTCAGTCGCTCGCGCAATGGCGGGCCAAGGGCCGGGTCGATCGGGTCGATGCGCGCGAACTCCGCCTTGCAGGTGGCGGCTGGCATCGGGTCGAGCCTGAAGCCGTTGTCGTCCTTGCCCAGCGCCTGCCTTTCGTACTCCGCCTTGCCGAGCTCGTCTTCCGAGCCGGCGTCGAGATAGAGGTCGGGCTGCACGTCCGAGACAATCAGCCGGCCTTTGTCGTCGACCTTCAGCGAAGCCATGGTGCGATCGCAGTCCATGCCGCAGCGGATCGGGCCGGTCTTGCCATCCTCCGACTCATGGCTGCACCAGCCACCGAACCATTCCGGAGCCTCGGCGCCGCGCACCGTCGTCGCCATGAAGCCATTGTAGGAGGAATCGATGCCGGCGCTTGGCTCCTCGTTCGGCCGGCTGACCGGGTCGCGGCCGTAATAGAAGAAGATGCGCGTCACCTTCTGCTGCGGATGCGACTTGAGATGCGCGGCGTCGTAGACGCGGCCGAAGCAGGCGTCTTTGCCGTCGGGGCTGAGCTCGGTGAGTTTGAGCGTCTCATCGGCGAAAGCAGCGCCGGCGACGGCGGCAAGCAAGGCAACCCCAACTCCGGCGCCCACAATGGTCCCCATTATGGTCCTTGACGTCATGCTACCCCTCCATTGCCCCGACAAGACGTCGCGTCAATTTATGCTAGGATCGCGGCCGAGGCCACGCAATTTGCGCCGGCCGGCCAAATGGGAGATGAAGCCATGCGACGCCGCGATATTTTCCGTGTCGGTCTTGCCGGAGTTGCCGGGCTTTTCGGGCTGCGCCCGACCAAGGCGGCAGCCATTGAAGTCAAGGCCGTCGAAGAGGAAAGGCAAAAGGTCGCCTATCACCTCAGCGACCTCGACAAGGTCAATTTCGTGCTCGCCAACATCAAGAACCACTTCGAAGGCACCGACGGCAAGGTCGACATCGCGCTCGTCGTGCACGGCCCGGCACTTGCCGCCTTCAAGTCGAAGGGCATATCCGCCGCCATTTCCGGGCGGTTCGCCGGCCTTGTCCAGGACGGGCTCAGCCCGCACGCTTGCGCCAACACCATGCACGGCATGGATATCGGCCTGGCCGACCTGCTCGACGGCTTCCATGCAGCCGACAGGGGTGGCGTCGTCAAGCTCGCCGAATTGCAACGCCAGGGCTACGCCTATCTCAGGCCATAGGGCAATTCCAGGAAAAGTGTGAAAACGGTTTTCCGTCCGGAATTGCGTCAAGACAAAGAGGGAGCGGTCGTGAAACAGTGAACCGCTCTAAACTTTTACGGACTTGAATGCGAGGACTGCGAGGGCCTACGAAGAGCAGGCAGAGTCCCCCGGAGGAATAGACGTGCCAGCCACCACCACCCTTGTCAGCCCCTCTCTGGTCATCCCCGACCTTGCCGGAAAGGCGGTGCTGGTCACCGGCGCCTCGACCGGCATCGGCGCGGCGCTTGCACTTGCCTACGCCGCGCAGAAATGCCGCGTCGCGCTGCACTACAATTCGAGCCGTACGGCTGCCGAAAACCTGGCCGCGACCATTCGCAACGGCGGCGGCGACGTGTTCCTCGCCCAGGGCGATTTCTCGATCCCTGCCGATGTCGAGCGCGTTGTCGAGGACAGTGCGCAACATTTCGGCCGGCTCGACGGCCTCGTCAACAATGCCGGCGGCATGCTCGGCCGCGTGCCCTATGCCGAGCAGACCGAAGCGCATTACGACGCGGTGATGGACCTCAACGCGCGCTCCGTGCTGACGGCTTCGCGCAAGGCGATCCCATGGCTGAAGCGGCAGGGCGGCTTCATCGTCAACACCTCCTCGATCGCCGCACGCAACGGCGCCGGTGGCGGCGCCGGCCTTTACGGCTCGGCCAAGGCCTTCGTCTCCAATGTGACCCGCGGCATGGCCAAGGAGCTGATCGGCTTCAACATCCGCGTCAACGCAGTGGCGCCCGGCACCATCGCCACCCCTTTCCACGAACGCTACTCGACCGACGACCAGATGAAAGGCATGATCGCCACCATCCCGCAGGGCCGCGCCGGCACGGCCGAGGACTGCGTCGGCGCCTATCTGTTCCTCTCCTCCGATCTGTTGAGCGGCTACATCACCGGCCAGGTGATCGAGGTCAATGGCGGGCAGTTGATGCCGTAGACGGCGACCTGCATACTCCTGGTTGCGTCATCTCAACGGAGCAAAGCGAATGTACGGACTGATCGGCAAGATGCGGGCGATGCGCGGCCAGCGTGACGCAATGATGGATATCCTGCTCGCCAGCACCGGCGCCATGCCCGGCTGCCTGAACTACATCATTGCCACCGACCCGGCCGATGCCGACGCGATCTGGGTGACCGAAGTGTGGACTGACGCCGAAAGCCACAAAGCTTCGCTGCAGCTGCCCGAAGTCCAGGCGGCAATCGCCAAGGCACGGCCGATCATCGCCGGGTTCGAGTTCCAGGTGGAGACGCATCCTGTTGGCGGGTTCGGCTTGCCAGTGAAGGCGGAATAGTGGGAGAGGCCGGCGGGACAGCGCCCCCCTCTGGCCTGCCGGCCATCTCCCCCTCAAGTGGGGAGATTGTCCGTCATCTCGGCTTTCGCCAATCGCCAAACGCCACAGGAATGAGCGGGGCCCTGGAACAGCCGATCTCCCCCCTCGTGGGGGAGATGTCCGGCAGGACAGAGGGGGGCGCGAAGGATCGCCACAGAAGCCGTAGTGCAGTCGTCACCTAAGGCCAACCCCGCAAAAAGGGTTCGCATTTTTTCGCGGCCGGTCTAAGAGCCCATCTATGGATTCTTCCTCAAACCCGCCGGCCATCGAGCACCTGGCGCGGATCCACAAGGCCTGGCAGTGGCCCGTCCTGGTGGTGGTCTCGGTGCTGTTTGCCGGCGCGCTGGAACTCGCCGCCCTGCCGGCCGCGCTCTTGATCGGACCGATGCTGGCGGCCATCGTCGCCGGCACCAACGGCGCCACGGTGCGCGTGCCGCGGGTTCTGTTCGGCTCAGCCCAGGCGGTCGTCGGCTGCCTGGTCGCCAGTTCCATCTCGGCCGATATCTTTCCCGTCTTCTACAAGGAATGGCCGCTGTTCCTTGGGGTCGTGATGGCGACGGTCGCGGCACCCAGCCTGCTCGGCTGGCTGATCAGCCGCTGGCGCATCCTGCCCGGCACCACCGCGGTCTGGGGCTCGTCGCCGGGCGCCGCCACCGCCATGGTGCTGATGGCCGATGCGTTCGGCGCCGACCAGCGCCTCGTCGCCTTCATGCTTTATCTGCGCGCAATCTGCGTCTCGATGACGGCAGCCCTGGTGGCCAAGCTCTGGGTCGACACCTCGGGCATCGAGGTGCCGGCCATCGTCTGGTTCCCACCGGTCGACCCGCAAGGCTTAGCCGCGACTTTCGGCGTGGCGCTGGTTGGCGGCCTCGCCGGCAAGATTTTCCGGCTGCCGTCGCCGTTCTTCCTCGGCACCTTCATTTTCGGCACCGTGATCCATCTTGGGCTCGGCGTGACCATGCAGTTGCCGCCCTGGCTGCTTGCCTTGAGCTATACGACGATCGGCTGGAGCATCGGCCTGAATTTCACCAGGGCCATTTTGCGCCACGCGGCCCGCGCGCTGCCGCAGATCGTCGGCTCGATCATTGCCCTGATCGGCTTTTGCGGCGGCCTCGCCTTCCTGATCAGCCGCCTGCTCGGCATCGATCCGCTGACCGCCTATCTGGCAACCAGCCCGGGCGGCATGGACAGCGTCGCCATCATCGCCGCCGCCGCGCAGCATGTCGACATATCCTTCGTCATGGCGCTGCAATCGGCACGCTTCCTGATCGTGCTTCTGGTCGGCCCAAGCGTGGCGCGGCTGGTGGCGAGAAGCCTGCGGGAGTAAAGACCAGCTGGGCTGCGTCAGCTGATCACCAGGCTCGATATACGCTCGCCGTCCAGCGTGAAGACCATATCGCCCTCGCCGTTGAAACCGTTGCCTTCGACGGCGATGCGAACGCGGCAGGTGCCGTCCGCTGCTGCGATGCCGAGGATGCTGAACCTGGACTGCACGCCGATATTGTCCGACTGGTTCCAGCGCGCAATCTGCTCGCGGCCCCGGAACGACCGGCCCCAGTCGCTCAGAAAGGCATCCGGCGTGAAACTGTCCAGGAAGGCTTCGGTGTCGCCGGCATTGGTGGCTTCGACAAAGCGGCGGATGGGATCGGGCGTGTCCATGTCTTTCCTCCTGGACCGGATTCCGGTGCTCTGGAAGGAGCGGCCGGATGGGACGATAGGGTAGTCCTCGAAGCATGACGCCGAAAATAAAAACCCGCCTCGGGAGGCGGGTCGTTGGAGCCAATTAGCACCATACCCAGATTAGTAGCATAGCTGCCGGCACAAAGCAAGAACAAAATGTGGCTACCCCGGACAATCGCGACAGGTTTGCGCCGCCCTGCGTGAAGGGCAGCGCCGGCATCGGTCATCCTTTTGATTGATTTCCCTGGCATCGAACAGCCCCAAGCTGACGGGCGTGCTCCCACTTGCCTCGCTTTGCCCGCTCCTGTATGAAAACCGCCATGAGCCCGCGCGCCACCTCTTTTGCGTCCCGTCCGACTGGCATTGCCGGCCAGACCGTTCGCGCGCTTGCCTCCACCCTGCTGCTTCTCGGCCTTATCGGCGATCGCCGGGTTCGCTGAAGGAGCGCCCGGCGGTCGAATTCGCCGCTCACGCGCACGCTCCTTGGCCAGTCTGCAAATTGGCACGTCACATCAAGCGAACGAAATTCTGGTAAAGGCGCCGCTCGCCACCAATCCGCCTGAAGCTGGATCCGCGAGCCGCCGGGAGAAAAGACGATGAACGCACGAGAAGATATCCGTCTGAACGTAGAGGAAACCGCCAAGCCCGCGAGGGGCATGCCGGACGCTGCCCGCAAATACCAACCCTATCCGACCGTCGGCCTTGCCGATCGCACCTGGCCTTCGAAAGTGATCGACAAGGCGCCGATCTGGTGCTCGGTCGACCTGCGCGACGGCAACCAGGCGCTGATCGATCCGATGGGCCAGGAACGCAAGGCGCGCATGTTCGCCCTGCTGCTCGACATGGGCTTCAAGGAGATCGAGATCGGCTTCCCGTCGGCCTCGCAGACCGATTTCGATTTCGCCCGCTGGTGCATCGAACAAGGCAACGTGCCCGCCGACGTCTCGCTGCAGGTGCTGGTACAGTGCCGGCCGGAACTGATCACCCGCACTTTCGAGGCGCTCAAGGGCGCCACCAACCCGATCGTCCATTTCTATAACTCGACCAGCGAGCTGCAGCGCCGCGTCGTCTTCGAGAAGGACGTCGCCGGCATCAAGCGGATCGCCACCGATGCGGCCAAGATGATCACCGACATGGCGGCGAAGGCCGGCGGCGGCTACCGTTTCGAATACTCGCCGGAGAGCTTTACCGGCACCGAGCTCGAAGTGGCGCTGGAGATCTGCAACGCAGTCACCGAGATCGTCAGGCCGACGGCGGAAAACAGGCTGATCATCAACCTGCCCTCCACGGTCGAGATGTCGACGCCCAACATCTATGCCGACCGCATCGAATGGATGTGCCGCAATCTCGACAATCGCGAGAACCTGTTGATCTCGCTGCACCCGCACAATGACCGCGGCACCGGCATCGCCACCACCGAACTCGGCCTGATGGCGGGCGCCGACCGCGTCGAAGGCACGCTGTTCGGCAATGGCGAGCGCACCGGCAATGTCGACATCGTCACGCTGGCGCTCAACATGTACACGCAAGGCGTCGATCCCAAGCTCGACTGCTCCGACATCAACCGCATGAAGGACGTCTACGAATACTCCAACCAGCTGAAGATCCCAGAGCGCCATCCCTATGTCGGCGAGCTCGTCTACACCGCCTTTTCCGGCTCGCACCAGGACGCCATCAACAAGGGGATGAAGGCGCTGCGCAAGGCCAACACGCCGCATTGGGAGGTGCCCTACCTGCCGATCGACCCGGCCGATGTCGGCCGCAGCTATGAAGCTATCATCCGCATCAACTCGCAGTCCGGCAAGGGCGGTATCGCCTATGTGCTGCATGCGGATTACGGCCTCAACCTGCCGCGCAACCTGCAGATCGAGTTCAGCCAGGCCATCCAGGCGATCACCGACGCCGAAGGCAAGGAAGTGCCGGCCAGGCGCATCTACGAGCGCTTTCTCGATACCTATGTCGACCAGCCCGGCGCGCGGCTGAAGTTCCTCGACCACCACACCTACCCCGACACCGAGGTCAAGGGCCGGCGCGTGGTCGAAGCGGTGATCCTCGACAAAGGCAAGGAGGTGACCATATCAGGCACCGGCACCGGCCCGATCGACGGCTTCGTCGATGCGCTGTCGCGCCATGTCGGGGTGCCGATGTCGGTGCTGGATTATTCCGAGCATTCCATGCAGCGCGGCTCGAATGCCTCGGCCATTTCCTATGTCGAGATGGAACATCCGGGCGGCAAGCTGTTCGGAGCCGGCATCAACACCAACATCGTCGCCGCCTCGCTCGAAGCCGTGGTTTCGGCCGCCAACCGCATCGTCGGCCGAAAGCTCGGCTAGCCGAGACTGCCAGACTCGCGCCATCGGCCCACCGGACTTTTATCCGGTGGGTACGCTATCGCACCATAAGCACACGCTTGTAAGCCGCCGCCAGCGCTATATGATTGCACCTCAACCTGTGCCGAATTCGAAGGGATCGACACTTGCAGCATACCACGCCTGCCGCCCCCGCAGTGCGCGAAACGCTGGAGCGATTGCTTGCCAGCGAAACGTTCGGACGATCCGAGCGCGCGCGCAAGCTGCTCCGCTATCTCGTCGAGCGCGAGCAGGCAGGCGAAGCCGACCGGCTCAAGGGCTTCTCCATAGCGATGGACGTCTTCGGCAAGGACGGCGATTTCGATCCGTCGACCGATGCGGTGGTGCGGGTGCAGGCCGGCAGGCTGCGCGAGCTTCTGCAGCAGTATTTCGCCAATGAGGGCGTTGCCGAACCGGTCCGCATCGCCATTCCGCGCGGCGGCTATGTTCCATCCTACGAACTCAATGCCATTCGCTTGCCGGCGGAGGTGGAGGCAAAGAGCAAGCCGCAGCCAGCGACAGAGGAGGCGGCGACGACCGCCCCGCCCGGATCGCTGGAGGACGCCCGCAACCGGACACATCCGGCTGCATTGCTGAGCGTTCCAGCCGTCGCCCCTGCTGCACCTTCGCTGCAGCGCCATTTGCAATTCTTCTGGCTGGCGATCGCGCTAGTCATCCTCATGCTGGGTGTGCTGATCCTTCGCCAGGGCAGCGTGGTGTTGCTGACCGGCGGCGACACGGCGGTCGAGACCGCGGTGGCGACCGCCAGCATTGCAGCGCCTCCGGTTGAAAACCTTCCCCAGGTCTACATCGCCATCAAGGCCGACAGCGACGTGGCTCGCCGTGTCGCCGCATCGCTGCGCGCCGGCCTTAGCGGCTTCGACACCATCAATTTCATCGGCCGTGATGCCGACAGCCCGCCCGATCCAGTTACCGACGCCGCCAGCTTCGTATTCGATGTCCTGCCCGGGCCGCGCAGCGGCGACATCATGCTCGAGCTGCAAAGCGTGGCAACAGGCCGCGTGCTGCTGTCACGCAACCTGACCGCCGGCGACAGCGCGAACACCGCCATCGAGGACCAGATCTCCGGCATTTTGAGCTCGGCTCTTCCCGCCTCGGGCACGATCTACAACTACATCGAGCAGAGCGGCATCCAGACCGGGCTGACGGCGTGCCTGGTGCTCAACGGCAAATATTATCTCGACCAGAACGCCCAGACGCACGAAGCCGCCTACCGCTGCCTCGAAGATCTTGCCAACGGGAAGGCGAAGTCGTCGCTCGTCTATTCGGAACTCGCGTCCTTGCATCTTGAAGCGGTCACCGACCACTATCCCTACCCCGCCGACGCGACGATCGACAAAGCGATGACGTTTGCCCATCGCGCCATCCAGATGGGCCCGACCAGCCCCTACGCGCACCGCGCCCTTGGTTATCTCAACTCGCGCATGGGCGATTCCGCGGAATCGATCCGCTGGATGCGCAAGGCCTATGAGCTCAATCCCTACGATCTCGCAATGGCCGCCGCCTATGGCTACGGGCTGGTTTTCGCCGGCAGGTACAGCGAGGGCACCCCGATCATCGCTCACGCGGTGGACATCGCCAGCGCCCATCCGACATGGTGGGATTACGGGCTGTTCGCCGGAGAGTTCATGATGGGCGACATGAACAAGGCGACGCTTGCCGGCGACGGCTTGCGAACGACGGAAATGAAATCGCATTATCTGGCCGCGCGGCTGATCGGTGCCAAGGCTGCCGGCCGCGAGAAGCTGGCGAGCAGGCTGCTGCAGGAACTGACCACCAAATTCCCGAAATTCGCAGCCGATCCGCGCGCAACCTTCGTCGAACGAAGATATCCCGCCGATCTGACCAACCGGCTGGTGGAAGCCCTGCGCGCCGCCGGGCTTGGCGGCGCCAGCTGACGTCTCCGGGCGCGTGCACGACGTCAGGTGATCGCGAAGATTTTACTGGCCATCCGGACGGCCAAAGCGCAATTCAGACACAATTTGAACCGGCCAATCCGATCCCACATAGGTCTTATCGCGCATAAGACTGATCTCCGCATAAGTCTGACCTCCCACAAAGACTGATCCGCATAAGACCGCCCCCGGCATCCTGACTGATCCCGGCACCAAGCCATAAAGTTTGCATGACCCCATCCCTGTACGCCGCCGAACGGGGCACCGGCCCGACAATCATCGCCTTGCTGCATGGTTTCGGTGGCTGCCACGACGATTGGCGCGAGGTGGCCGCGTCCCTGGCACTCGGCGCGCGGACGTTGGCCTATGATCTGCCGGGGCATGGGCTGTCACTCGATTTTCCGGGCGGCGGTCCGGCCAGGATTGCAGCCAGTGCCGTCCTTGCGGATTTTTCCGCTCGCGGGATTAAGCGGGCCCATCTCGTCGGCCATTCGATGGGCGGCGCCGTGGCCGCCCTGATGGCATTGAACGAGCCGGAAAAAATAGCCTCGCTGACGCTGCTGGCGCCGGGCGGTTTTGGTCCTGAGATCAATGGTCCGCTGCTTCGTCGTTACGCCGCCGCTGCCGGCACGGATGAAATCCGCGCCTGTCTTGCCGCCATGTCGGGACCACAAAGCCGGCCTTCGCAGCATAGGGTCGATCTCGTCAACGAGATGCGGCAGCGTCCCGGTCAGCTACGGACACTTGTCGAGCTCGCGGCCGCCATGACCAGGGATGATCGGCAAGGCGTCATCCCAAGCGAGCGGCTTGAAACGCTGAATATGCCAGTCATGGTGGTTTGGGGAACCGACGACGCGATGCTGCCCGTCAGCCAGGCGGACGGCCTGCCGAAGCATTTTCATCTGCACCACGTGCTGGAAGCCGGCCATATGCTGGTCGAGGAAGCGCCCGGCCTGGTCGTCGAGGCTGTCCGTTGCAACATGCGGCGCCGAAGCAGGCGACTTCGTCCAGAATTGGCTGCGGCGGCGAGCTGATCCGTCCTCGCGCGGGACGGCCGCGGCGCAGGTGCTCCTTCCACCGAACCCTTGCCGGCCCGTCGATCTGGTAAGTGCATTTTGCCGGCGGCTGTGTTAATTCGGTGTTAACCAAACCCGCGAGGCAACGCCGATGAAGGACGCAGGCGAGAACATCACCCAGATCGATCAGTCGCGAAAACTGTCCGATGCCATTCGCGACGTCAAGAACGCCTTCGCCGACCGCGACGATGTCGTCGTCGACATGCGCGAAGCGCATCGCATGCGGCTTGATCTGCTTGCCGCCGAACTCGCGCCGGTCTTCGGCGACGTGCCCACCGACATGGACAGTTTCGACTTCGCCGTCTCGTCCGGCCTGCAGCCACGGCTGTGGATCGACGCCGTCAGCCATGTCGCCATGGGACGCGACCGCCGCACCTACCGCTTTCTCAAGGACACGCGCATCGGCCGCGTCGTCCTCGCCGAATCGACCGACATGAAGGTCGTTGCCGACCAGGTGACGCGCTATGTCGCCGAGCGCGTTGTCGAGCGCCAGAGAATGATGGAAGGCGGCATCGAGCAAGCCGTCGCCGGCCTTAAACGCGCCCTGGTGGCGGAGGCCGAGCCGCCGCTGCAGATCGCCGCGCGCAGCAACGGCTGGTCGGCGTTCTTTTCCGGCCTCGGCCTGATCGCCGCCGGCGCCCTGGTCGGCCTGGCGATTTCGCTCGTGCTGTTCTGGGATCGCATCGTCGCGATGAAAATAAGCTTCTGAAGCGGTTCAGCGTTTCACCGAAGTGCTGAACGGCTCTATCTCTTTGTTTTGACGCAATTCCGAAAAACCGCTTCACACTTTTCCTGGAATTGCTCTAGCCATCGACGCCTCGGCCTCGACGCCAAGCTCCAGCGTCTGCAGGTCGCTGGGCGGCAATGCCGGCCCGGTCAGGCCGCGGCGCGTCAGCCTGATCCGCCAATTGTCCTTTTCACCGTCAATGTCGAGCAGATTGTATTGCGCCGGCGCATGCGAACTGCCGGGGGCCTGCCCGGCGGCGGCGACGCCGACCACCGGGATTTTTGTCTTGCGGGCGCCGATGAAGAACAGCGACGGCACATGCGAATGGCCATGCAGCACAAGTTCGGCGCCGTGCCGGTGAAGCACCCTGTGGAAGCGCGAGATGCCGAACAGCCGCTTGTTCTGCGAAACGGCGCCGCGCATCGGCGGGTGGTGGATCATGATCACCCGGAACAGGCCGCGCTTGCCTGTGGCGTCGAGCATGCCGCGCAGCCGTTCCGCCTGGCCTTCCAGAAAGAAGCCGTTGGCCATGAACGGAGCCGTGGCGCGCGCCGTGGAGACGCCGATCAGCGCAACATCGCCGCGTACGCGCAGATACGGAAAGGTGTTGCGGTCGACCGGCGTATTGACGCCGTCGCCGGTCATCCACGCCGCCCACGACCGGCAGGTCTTGTCGAAGGCGCCCGGCACATAGGCGTCATGGTTTCCCGGCACGACGGACACGTCGTTGGGCGAGCCCAGCGTCTCCAGCCAGTGCTTGGCCATCTCGAGTTCGCCGTCGAGCGCCAGATTGACCAGGTCGCCCGTGATGGCGAGATGGTCCGGCCCGCTGGCCTTCATGTCGGCGACGATCGTGTCGATGACGGCGTCGTGCATGTGGCGGCGGCGGTTGCGCTGCCAATTGACGTAGCCGACCACGCGCTTGGAGGCGAGATCGCGATAGGTTACATCGGGGAGCGGCCCCAGATGGACATCGGAAATATGCGCGAGCCTGAACATCTTTTCTTCATAGGCGAGGCGCGCGCCGCTTTCCACTCACGGTTTCGCGGACGATGACGACGCCGGATCCGGAGCAAGCGCTGCGCCAGACCGGATGGCCGGGCCTCAGGGCAAGGCTGTTTCACCTGTATTTCGTACTGCGGCGGCCGATGACGCTCGGCGTGCGCGGCTTGATTCACGACCGCCCCTCCAATTCCGTCTTCCTCATCCGCCATACCTATGTTCCTGGCTGGCACCTGCCCGGCGGTGGCGTCGAGTTGGGCGAGACGATGATCGAAGCGCTGACACGCGAAGTCTTCGAGGAAGGCAACATCGCGCTGACCGGACCGCCGGTGCTGAAGTCGCTGCATTTCAACCGCCGCGCCAGCCGCCGCGATCATGTCGGCCTTTATCTGGTCGAGGAGTTCGACCAGCCAGCACCCAAGCTGCCTGACCGCGAGATCGCCGAAGCCGGCTTCTTCCCGCTCGACCGCTTGCCTCAGGGAACGACGCCGGCAACTTTGCGACGGATTGCCGAGGTTTTTGATGGCGCAGCGGTATCGCCTTACTGGTAAAATCAGGCAGCCTTCCTGAACCTGTCGCGGTCATGCGGCGCGCCATAGTCGAGCTCTGGCCCGACCGGCACGATGCGCGTCGGGTTGATCGTCTCGTGGCTGCCGTAATAATGCGCTTTGATGTGGTGCAAATTCACCGTGCCGGCAACGCCCGGCACCTGGTAGAGGTCGCGCAGATAATTCGACAGGTTCGGATAGTCGGCGATGCGGCGCAGATTGCATTTGAAATGGCCAACATAGACCGGGTCGAAGCGGACCAGTGTCGTGAACAGCCGCCAGTCCGCCTCTGTGATGCGGCCGCCAACGAGATAGCGCTGCTTTGACAGGCGGTCCTCCAGCGTCTCGAGCGCCGAGAACAATTCGCCGAACGCCTCCTCGTAGGCTGTCTGCGTGGTGGCGAAGCCGGCACGGTAGACGCCATTGTTGACCGCGGGATAGACCAGCGCATTGACCGCATCGATCTCGCCGCGCAACGGTTCCGGATAGAAATCGAGCTTGGCATCGCCCCATTCGTCGAACGCCGAATTGAGCATGCGGATAATCTCGGAGGATTCGTTCGAAACGATGGTCTGCTCGCGTTTGTCCCACAGCACGGGAACGGTGACGCGGCCCGAATAGCCGGGATCGGCCCTGGTGTAGATCTGGTGCAGGAAATCGAGGCCGTAGAGCGTGTCGCCGGTGGCGCCGTCCTCGGCCAGGAACGTCCAGCCGTCGGCGCCCATGAAATGATGGACGACCGAGATGGAAATCACGTCCTCGAGTTTCTTGAGCACGCGAAAGATCAGCGTCCGATGCGCCCACGGGCAGGCGAGCGAGACATAGAGGTGATAGCGGCCGGGCTCGGCCTTGAAGCCGCGTTTTCGTCCTTCGGCCGGCGCGCCGTCGCGGGTCACCCAGTCGCGCCACTGTGACTGCGCGCGCACGAATTTCCCGCCGCTCTCCCCGGTATCGTACCAGCGGTCCTGCCATTGGCCTTCGACTAGCAATCCCATGAAATATCCTTTCGCGTTCCTACCCGATGTAGGGCAGCAAGCGGCCCCGCGGAAATCCTCGACGCTGAACAGATCGTCAACGGCTGCGTCGAGTGCGTGTCGGCTGCGCCGGCCGATTGCGGCGGCTGAAAATTGGTGGTAGCGGACATCCACATGTTTGACTTTGCCGTGATCCGGTTCGACCGACGACGAAAGAGCGCCCGCGCTTGATGAAGCGCTGACTGGCGAACGCTGCCGCTTGCAGCAAACCTTTCCTCGTATACCGGAACGCAAAGACCATGAGCCTTGCCGACGTGAAATACCTGCCGGAAACTCCGGCGCATGATCCTGAAATCGAAGCCATCAACAACGAGGCTTTCGGGCCGGGCCGTTTCGTGCTTGCCGCCTACAAGATCCGCCAAGCTGGCTCGCACGAACGCGCTTTGTCATTCGTGGCCGTCGACGGCGCAATCGTCGTCGCCTCGGTACGGATGACGCGTATCGCCGCCGGTGCCGGCCGCGCGCTGATGCTCGGGCCGCTCGCCGTGCGGCCGGCCTTCAAAAATCTCGGCATTGGCCGCAAGCTGGTGGCAATCGCGCTGGAAGCCGCCGCCAAGGCCGGCGCGCCGGCCGTGATGCTGGTCGGCGACGAACCCTATTACGGCCCGCTCGGCTTCAAGAGGCTGCCGCGCGGGCAGATCTCGATGCCGCGTCCGGTCGATCCCGATCGGCTTTTGGCGCACGAGATCATGCCGGGCGCGGTGGCAAGGCTGGTGGGCGAGGTTTGCCACGCCGACCAGGCAAGGATTGCCGAGCACATCGCCGCGATGGCGTGACCGTGCCGGCGCTGTTGCACGGTGGCTTCGCAGCATTAGTCTGGGCAGGGAGGCGAACGTCAAGATGAACCCGAACGGCCAGATTGCGATCGTCACCGGCGGCGGCTCTGGCCTTGGCGAGGCGACGGCGCGCGCTCTTGCCGTCCGTGGCGCCAGGGTTGCCGTCCTCGATCTCGGCATTGACCGGGCGGCCAAGGTGGCGGCCGACATCGGCGGCATCGCCGTCCAATGTGATGTGAGCAACGCGGAGAGCGGTGCCGCTGCTGTCGCGGGAGTGGGTGAGACGCTCGGCGAGCCGCGCATTCTGGTCAATTGCGCCGGCATCGCCATCGGCTTGAAGACGATCGGCAAGGATGGAGCGCACCCACTCGATCAATACCGCAAGGTGATCGAGGTCAATCTGATCGGCACCTTCAACATGATCCGCCTGGTCGCCGACCGGACCGCGAGGCTCGAACCGCTACAGGGCGGCGAGCGCGGCGTGATCGTCAACACCGCATCGGTCGCGGCCTATGACGGCCAGATCGGCCAGGCGGCCTATTCCGCGTCCAAGGCTGGCGTCGTCGGCATGACGCTGCCGGTGGCGCGCGATCTCGCCCGCTTTGGCATTCGCGTCTGCACCATCGCGCCCGGCATCTTCAGGACGCCGATGATGGCCGGCATGCCGCAGGAGGTGCAGGATTCGCTCGGCGCCGCAGTACCCTTCCCTTCCCGTTTGGGCGAGCCTTCGGAATACGCGGCACTTGTCTTGCACATCGTCGAGAACCAGATGCTCAATGGCGAGACCATTCGCCTCGATGGCGCCATCCGCATGGCGCCGAAATAAAAGCGACGGTGGTGCTTTGGACGAACCCAGGAAAGACGTGATCCGCGCGACCGACGCCGAGGCGATCAGGCTGGCAAAGACGCTGATCCGCAGCGCCCGTTTCGGCGCGCTGGCGGTGCTCGAACCAGGGACCGGTTCGCCGCTGGCCAGCCGGGTCGGCGTCGCCACCGACATCGACGGTACGCCATTGATCCTGGTCTCGATGCTGTCCGCCCACACCGGCGCTATCCTTGCCGACCCGCGCTGCTCGTTGCTCGTCGGCGAACCCGGCAAGGGCGATCCGCTGGCGCATCCGCGACTGACGCTCGTCTGCCGCGCCGTCCGGCTCGAACGCGGATCGAACGAACACGCCCGCGCCGAGCGGCGCTACCTCAACCACAATCCCAAGGCGAAGCTCTATGCCGGACTCGGCGACTTCTCGATCTTTCGGGTCGAACCGGAGCGCGCCAGCCTGAACGGCGGCTTCGGCAAGGCCTATCTGCTCGACCGCACCGATCTGGTCGCGACGGGAGCGATCGTCGAAGAGCTTGCCGTCGGCGAGCAATCGGCACTCGACCATATGAACGCCGACCATCTCGATGCGATTGCCCTCTACGCAAGTTATTTCGGCGGGGCCGGGGGCGACGGCTGGATCGTCACCGGGTTCGACGCCGACGGGATGGATCTCGTATCCGGCGACAATGTCTGTCGGGTTTTCTTCCCCGAGCCGCTGGCAGCGGCACGCGACCTCAGGCCTGTCCTGGTCGATATGGCAAAGGCCGCCCGATCGGCAAATTAATCACAGCCGGGCAGTTAATCGGCTTGCATGGAAAGCAAGCCTTGAGATTTGAGCGAAATGTTCTACCTTTGCGAGTGACGCTGAATCGCTGGCGTGCATCTATAGGGAAAGTCTATGGAATCCGACGCTATTGCCCCCATAGCGGCGGATGAGCAAGAAGGCATGGGGGATCTATGGTCTCGAACAAACTAGTCGCCAACGCCGGAACCGCGGCTGCGTTTCTGACGCTGATGGGCAACGAAAAACGTTTGTTGATCATGAGCTATCTGGCCGAGGGCGAGATGTCGGTCGGCGCCATAGCCGAGAAGGTGTCGCTCAGCCAATCCGCCCTGTCACAGCATCTGGCCAAGCTCAGGGCTTCCGACCTTGTCGAGACCCGCCGCGATCGGCAAATGATCTATTATTCCTGCAAATCCGGGGCGGTGCGCGAATTGCTGCATATGCTGGACGGCATTTTTGGCGAAGGTGAACTGTCGCAGATGGCTCACCGGCTGCGTCGCGCCGGGACTTGAGCGGCCGAGGCGGAGAACACCCCGCCAAATCCGCTTGCCGCCAAATCCGCCTTGCTGCCAAATCCGCCTTGTTGCCAAGTCAGCCTTGCTACTGAACACGCTCGTCGGCGGCCTGCGCAATCTCCTCCTTGAACTCGACCTTCGTGCCCGGCTGCACCATCGAGGCAAGGTCTTCGGCATCCCAATTGGTCAACCGGATGCAGCCATGCGAAAAGGTCGTGCCGATCTTGCCGGGTTCGGGCGTGCCGTGGATGCCGTAGCTTTCGATGGAAAGGTCGATCCAGACCGATCCCACGGGATTGTTCGGCCCGGCAGCGACGGTGAAGGGCCGCTTGGTCTTGACCCCCTTGAAAGCGAAGTCCGGATCGTAGTGATAGGTAGGGTTGTGCACCACGCGCCTGACCTCTGCCATGCCGCTTGGCGCCGGCTTCTCCTCGCTCCCAATCGAGGCGGGGTAGACCGCCAGCCATTTGCCGGCACGGTCGAGCACCCGCACCAGGCGAGCGCCCTTGTCGACCTCGATGGTAGCGACGCCGGCGGGAGGGTCGCCCCTGTCGACATCCGGCACCACCAAGGTCCTGCCGGGCTTCCTGAGGCTGGTGCCCGGATTGAGCATTCTCAGCAATTGTTCGCTGATATGGAAGCGCTCGGCCAACCTCTCCACCGCATTGCGGTAGCCGAGCCGCCGCAAGCGGGCCATCCTCTCCAAGCGGGCGGGAATACGCCGGGTGAACGGTCCACGCACATCCTTGCGCATCACCTCATAGGTCGCCAGCACCGGCTTGGCGGAGGTTGCGATGAGTTTGCTCCAGGTCTGTGGACTGAGCTTGCCATCGGGCGGAAGTCCGTTTGCCGCCTGAAACGCGGCGACGGCCTTGGCGAAGTTCTGGGAAAGGCGACCGTCGATCAGGCCCGGCGAGAAGCGGGCGCGATCCAGAAGGATCTGCGCCTTCAGCAGCATCGGATCGACACCCTTCGGTTCGCCGACAGTGAATTGGGCCTGATTGACGGTGGCCGGATCGAGCTTGGCGGCGCGGGCCACGCCGCATGCAAGGGCAAGCGTGGCGGCAAAGACGACGAGGAGCCTGATCATCGATGTCCTTCCAGGACCGCAGCAGGAGCCCGCTTCTATGACGCGGCATGGCCCTGTGCGGTTCCCTCGCCCCATCGAAATTCTGCAGAAGCGGCTTTGCCGAAGAGCCGTGCCGCGGGAATCAATATTCCCCGTCGCCAAAGCCCGGGCAGATTCCATCCTGGCCCGGCGCCCGGTGACTGGATAACCGTTAGAACGGCGTGCATCCATTTGGACGCTGAGATACGGTCTGAGCTTCGGATCCGGCATCATGCCTTCCGAAACCGAATCCCGATTCGTGGCCGACGCCATGGTCCGCCGAGGAAGCCATGGATCCGATCCGCATAGACGACCCGCACGATCCCCGCGTCGCAGCCTACCTCGACATCCGGGAGCGAGATCTTGCCGGCCGGCAAGGCCGTTTCGTCGCCGAAGGCAAGGTGGTGCTCGACACGCTGCTCGCCGCCCGGCGCTTCGAGGCAGAATCGGTGCTGGTACTCGAAAACCGGCTGGCTGGCCTCGATGACGTCTTGCGCAAGGCGCCTGCCGGGCTTCCGATCTATGTCGCATCCGGCGAAATCATCGACAGGATTGCCGGATTCCACATGCATCGCGGCATATTGGCGATCGGCTGCAAGGGCGCGGCCATCTCCGCCGAGGCCTTGCTTGGCGCACTGCCCGCCCGCGCGCTGATCGTGGTGCTGGTCGGCATCGCCAATCATGACAATATGGGCTCGATCTTCCGCAATGCCGCGGCCTTTGGCGCGGATGCCGTGCTTCTCGACCCGACCTGCTGCGATCCGCTGTACCGCAAGGCAATCCGCGTTTCGGTGGGTGCGGCCTTGAAGGTCCCCTTCGCCTGCTTTGCCGATACCGCCGGCTGCACCGCAATGCTCGACCAGCAAGGTTTCAGCCAATTCGCCTTGTCGCCGCGCGGGCAGATCGACATTCGCGATGCCGAGAGAAACGAGCGGCTGGCGCTCTATCTCGGCACCGAGGGCGAAGGCCTGCCGGAAAGCCTGCTTGCCCGCCTGCAGACGCTGCGGATCGGTATGGCGCAAGGCTTCGACAGCCTGAACGTCGCCGCCGCGTCAGCCATCGCGCTGCATCATTTTTCCGGAGCCTGATGCAGGCTGCGCAAAAGTGTGCGGCGGTTTTGCGATAACTTAAAGCACGTCTGATGAGGCCGGTCGAACGCGACGCGCTTCAGAGCCGCCGCGCTCGCGCTTGCGGTATCTCAGTCGGTCGAAGCGGCCTTCTGCAGCGCCCGCACCCGATCGGCAAGGCTGCGTCCGCCGCTCCCCGGCCGCGTATCCTCAGCCGCTGCGAGCGCCCGGGCGATCGGCGAATCCGGCCCGTCGAGCTTTGCCGTCAAGGCCACGACTTGCGCCGCCAGATCGTTCATCTCTTCGCGCAATACCGCGCTGGCGCTGCCGGCATCATCTCCGGCCCGTGATTTCGACGTTTCGACGGCAGCAAGATCTGTCTTCAGCCGCCTGTTCTCGCGTGCCAGCGATGTCAGCCTGGCCTCCAGCCGCTCGCGGTCGGCGTCGAGCTTGGCGGTTGTCTTTTCGATGTCGCCGTTGGCGGCCACATTGACCTGACTGCCTGGCACGCCGGCAAGACCCCCCGCAGGCGCCCTTTCAGCGCTTTTCGGCTTTTCGCGAAGGCGCACCAGTTCCTTCTCGCGGCGCTCCAGCCTGTCCTCGCGATCGGCCAGCGTGGCGAGCAGCCGCTCGATTTTCTTTTCCAGGTCGCCGGTTCTTTTCTTCTCGGCCTTCAGCGCGTCCCGCAAAGCCTTGCTTTCGGCTGCCAATTCCTGGCTGCGCCTGTCCGCCTCCTTGCGCTGGCCGCGCAGCAGCGAAATGTCGCTCGCCAGCTTCTGCAGCTCGGATTCGCGCGCCACCAGCTCGATCTGCCGGCTGCTGGATGAGAAACTGGCGTCGTCATACATGTGCTCCAGTTTCCGCAGTTCGAGCCCACGCTTTTCGAGGGCGCGTTCGGTCTCCGCAAGCCGCTCCGACAGCTGCTGCAGCTGCTCATCGCGCTTGCGAAGCTCCTCGCCCCTGGTTGTAAGATCGGCGACGACCCGGTTCTTGTCCTGCCGCTCGGCCGCCAATTCCTTGAGGGCTTCGCGGTCGCGGCCGATCTCGACCAGCTGTTCGGCGGCCTTCTCGCGCAATGACTTGACGGTCATTTCAAGCCGGCGCACCGAAACCGCGAACTCGGCGCGAATGCGATCCTTGTCCGCCTGGATCTCGGCCAGCGTCAACGGCATCGAACCCTCGACGCGCTTGCTCGTCAGCGCCACCGCCCGCCGCCACACGGCCGGAGCAATCATCAGCGCCAGAAAGCCCGCGCAGAAAAAGCCAAGAACAAAGAACAGGATCGACTGGACCAAGATGACTATCCGTTGTGCATGGCAACCGCCAAAGGTCGACTTTGCCATCTTCGCATGACGGAAATCCGGCGCCACGGCAAGAGTATGCCGCGGCAAAGCTCGGGCCGCGGGATCACAGGCCCAATCGCCGTCGCTCCGTCATGCCGGTCAGAACGGATTCCAGGTCGCGCGCTGGGTGAGCTTGAGGTAGCCGAGATTGACGCCGAGACGGGCGCCGACGCCGGTACGGATCGGCACGAGCAGCACATTGTTGTTCTTCAGCACGTTGAAACCGACGCCGGCGACGACATAGGCGGAGCCGGCGACGCCGCCAAAACGGTTATAGAGGCTGCTCACATCGTCCAGATTGTAGACCAGCATCATGACGCGCGAGCCCTCGCCGCCGAAATCCCAGCCGAGCGACGGGCCTTGCCAGAACACTTTGTGATCGCCGGCATTCTTGGTGTAGAGCGTGCCTTCGCCATAGGTCAGGCCACCGATCAGCGCCCCGGACCCCTCCTCGCCGAGCAGATAGCCGTTCGGCAAGCCATAGGTGGCGAAAATCTTCTCGACGACGGTGGCGAGCCCGCCCGATGTCGCACCGAAGAATTTATGACCGGAATCGACGATCTCCTGGGCCGTGTATTCCTGCGCCCGCGCCGCCGATGCCGAAAAGGCGACAAGGCCGATGAGCGCGATCGTCATTGAGATGACACGGAAAAAAGTCCGGTCGTAGAATCGGGAAACCATGCTTCCAATCTCCGTCAGGGAGCACTTTCGCCGACGCCTCGCATCCGTACGGCTCTTTGGCGGCCGTTAAGGATGACTGTTAGGGGCAAACTATGCCGTAATCCTTTTTCAACCATTAAACTCTCACATGAAGATGGCGGTTCGAAGGCTGTTTTGCATCGCCCGCGCAGCACCCTGCTGCGTGAACACACCATTTTCGACAATCAAAATTTTGGATTTGTTGCTGCACGCATAAGCGCTGTGTATTCAGAATGCTTGGGAGAGAGCGTGATTCGTGTTGACAGGCGTGATCATGACCGCCCGGTCATTGTGTTGTGAAATTTGCAGGGATTTTTGCCGATGGCCGAGCTTTTCACCCTTTCCGCACCCGACCTGGCGGCGCTTTTGTGCAGCCGGGTCTGCCACGACATCATTTCGCCGGTCGGCGCCATAAACAACGGGCTTGAGCTGCTCGACGAGGGCGGCGCCGACGAAGACGCCATGAAACTGATCCGCCAAAGCGCCAAAAACGCTTCCGCCCGCCTGCAATTCGCCCGCATCGCCTTCGGCGCCGCCGGTTCCGCCGGCATGCTGATCGACACCGGGGATGCCGAGGCCGTGGCCATCGCCTTCCTGAAGAACGAGAAGCCGGAACTGGTCTGGAACGGGACCCGTGCGCTGTTGCCCAAGAACAAGGTCAAGCTGCTGCTCAATCTCATCCTCGTCGCCAACGCCGCCATTCCGCGCGGCGGCAGGCTGGCGGTCACGCTGGAGAACCTGGAGACCGAGCCGCGCTTTGCGCTCGCGGCGAGCGGCCCGATGCTGCGCGTGCCGCCCAAATTCCTGGAATTGCATTCCGGCAACAGGCCGGACGAGCCGATCGACGCGCATTCGGTGCAGCCCTATTACACGCTGCTCCTGGCCCGCGAAGCCAACATGACGATTTCGATCCACGCGACCGCCGACGAGATCGTCCTTTCCGCAGCCTGAAGTTCTCCGAAAGAGCGGGGAAAGTATTTTCTCCAAGTCATATTTACGGCGTGGTCTTAATATCTGTGAGACGCGCTTGCGGATTGATTGCGTGAAGCATTGCGAAAGAAGATTTCACTAAAAACACCTTCAGGAAAATTTTACCTAACGGCTTTTCGGCTTCTTTACCAGATCGGCCTATGTTCCCCGGCAGATGCCACGACGCTGCCGGTTCGCCAAACGGCAAGAGGGTCCGGGAATGAAACGCTGCATGTTCGTCGATAATTCGAGCGTCATCAGGAAGGTCGCAAGGCGTATCCTGGGCGGTTCCGGCATGATGGTGATCGAAGCCGCCAGCGGCCACGAGGCGATCGAGATGTGCGCGGCCGACATGCCTGATATCATCGTCGTCGACGGCGCCTTGCCGGACATGCAGGCGCAGGACCTCATCCGCCGCGTGCGCGCCATCGAAAGCCCGGTATTGCCGCAGGTTTTGATTTCGCTGGTCGAGGTCGATGTCGGGGCCATCATGCGGGCAAAACGAGCCGGCGCCCAGGGCTACCTGCTGAAGCCGTTCAACCGGCCGCAACTGCTCGAGTGCTTCCGCGCCTTGAAGGTTGCCGCCTGATCAGAGCTGTTCCATTCCGACCAAAATCGGATCGGCTCTATCTTGTTGTTTTGCCAGGTTCTTTTCCGAAAAACCCGGCACCCACCTTGGGATCACGCCCCTAGTTCAGGCGCTGACGCGGATATCTTCGGGCTCACGCAGCACATAACCGCGGCCCCAGACGGTCTCGATGTAATTCTGCCCGCCAGACGCGGCGTCAAGCTTCTTGCGCAGCTTGCAGATGAAGACGTCGATGATCTTCAGCTCCGGCTCATCCATGCCGCCATAGAGATGATTGAGGAACATTTCCTTGGTCAGCGTGGTGCCCTTGCGCAGCGAGAGCAGTTCCAGCATCTGATATTCCTTGCCGGTCAGATGCACGCGCTGGCCACCGACCTCAACGGTCTTGGCATCGAGATTGACCACCAGGTCGCCCGTCGTGATGACCGACTGGGCGTGGCCCTTGGAACGCCGCACGATGGCATGGATGCGGGCGACCAGTTCGTCCTTGTGGAAGGGCTTGGTCATGTAATCGTCGGCGCCGAAGCCGAGGCCGCGCACCTTGTCCTCGATGCCGGCCATGCCGGAGAGGATGAGGATCGGCGTCTTCACCTTGGAAAGGCGAAGCGTTCTCAAAACTTCATAGCCCGACATGTCGGGGAGATTGAGATCGAGGAGAATGATGTCGTAATCATAAAGCTTGCCTAGATCGACGCCCTCTTCGCCAAGGTCCGTCGTATAGACATTGAAACTTTCTGATTTCAGCATCAGCTCGATGCTTTGTGCGGTTGCACTGTCGTCTTCTATCAGCAGAACGCGCATTTCATTCCCCTTTTCTGCTGCCGGACCATTTCACGACCCGTCCAGGACCGGAGCAGTGATTGCCCTGAGCAGAGGCTGCCATCGAATGGTTAATAAAACCTAATTCCCCGTCCGTGACGGTATCAGATTTTTTAACCCCTTTCTACACCTTGTTGAATCCAATAACGAATCACAGACCCAAACCGTTAATGCGGCACATTAATAAGCCAGACTAAGTGACTCTTCGGACTCGCTGGCCGGGTTTCGCGACGAGAAGCAGAATTTTTACCCGCCCTTAAGTCCTGAGCCGTATGATTAACAATGCCCGTAAACGAATGGTTACCGCCGGCAAAAAACTTTAGGAGTTTGTTTCCCATAGTTCCGGGAAAGCCGGTGGAAACGGGTCAGGCCTGGGCCGTGCCGGGTGAATTGGACGATATGTGCAGGTGTGCGTTTCCGGGAGTACCGAATCATGAAGTCACGTGAAAACCTCGTTCGGCTGAAGCAATTTCAGGTGAGCGAGAAGCGGCGGCAGCTGCTGCAGCTCGACATGATGATCGCCGAATTCGAGCGCATGGCCGTCGAGCTGGAACTTCAGATCGCTGCCGAAGAGAAGAAGGCCGGCATCACCGACATCAATCACTTTGCTTATCCGACCTTCGCCAAGGCGGCACGTCTACGCCGCGACAACCTTAGAAATTCGCAAAGCGACCTCGCCCAGCAGCGAAATGTCGCCGAATCATTGCTGAGCGAAGCCGAAGCGGAGCTTTCCAAGGCCGAGATGCTGGAATCGCGCGACACCAAGGCGCGCGACACGGAAGCCGGCGGTCGCAGCGCCATGATCGGCTGAAAACAAGACTTTAACGCGCGTCGCGCTTGCGCGCTATTGCTGCGCACCGAACTGTGCCCGCCTCAGGCACCCAGATCTTCTTGCTGTTCCGCCGCCCGTGCGCGCGCATTTTTGATGTCGGGCACATGCTGCTCCGACCAGGCTCTGATCTGATTGAGCAGTCCTGCCAGGTTCTTGCCAAGTTCGGTCAGCTCATATTCGACCCGCGGCGGAACGACCGGGAAAACCTCGCGCCGCACAAGCCCGTCGCGTTCCAGGATACGCAGCGTCTGCGTCAGCATTTTCGGCGTGATGCCTTCGAGCTTGCGCGCCAATTCGCCGTTGCGGAGCCGGCCCGGGCGCAGCGCACAGATCACCAGGTAGACCCATTTGCTGGCGAGCGTCTCGAGCACGGCGTGTGACGGGCACGACCGCCGAAAGGCGTCATAGCCGAAAGGGGAAACATCTTCACTATCCATGAGGTGCGTATATATCAAAAAGGTACATACTAGACAAGAGAATGTAACTATCCAAATGATAGCGGCACATCAAAACCAGCAGGAGAGCCTTCCATGCGTGCCATTGTCCAGAATTCCTTCGGCGGACCCGACGTCCTCGTCATTGCCGATCGCCCCGCGCCATCACCCGAGGCCGGCGAAGTGCTCGTCCGCATCGAGGCGGCCGGCATCAATCCGGTGGATGGTGCGGTGCGCGGCGGCCACTATCCGCTGCTTGGCGAGCCGCCTTTTGTCCTTGGCTGGGACGTCTCGGGAGTTGTCGAGGCGCTGGGCTCCGGCGTCTCCGGCCTCAAGGTCGGCGACGCCGTGTTCGGCATGACGCGTTTTCCCAAACAGGCGGCAGCCTACGCCGAACTCGCCGCTGTCCCGGCTGATGAGCTTGCGCCGAAACCTGAAGGCATGGATCACGCGCAAGCCGCCGCACTGCCGCTGGCCGGCCTGACGGCCTGGCAAGGCCTTGTTCGCCATGGCCGGCTCGAACCTGGTAAGCGCGTGCTGATCCACGCCGGAGCCGGTGGCGTCGGCCATCTGGCGGTACAAATCGCCAAGGCGCACGGCGCTTACGTCGTCGCGACCGCCAGCCCGGAAAAGCTCGATTTCGTCGGCTCGCTCGGCGCCGACGAGGTGATCGACTACACAAGGGATGATTTCACCGGGAAGGCCCGCGACATCGATCTGGTTCTGGACCCGTTCGGCGGCGTGCATGCGGAGCAATCACTGAAAGTGCTCACCGCTGGCGGCGTTCTGGTGTCGCTGCTCGATGTCAGCGATGCCACCAAGGCAAAGGCCAGGACGCGAGGCGTCCGCGTCGAGCGCATGTCCGTAGTGCCCGACCGTGCCGCCCTGGTGGAGCTCGGCAAATTGATCGACGCGAAAAAGCTGGCCGTCCACGTGGCAAAGGCGTTTCCGCTCGAACAGGCCGGTGCCGCCCATGCCTTTCTCGCCACCAGGCCGATCGGCAAGGTGGTGCTGACGGTCTGAAATTGCAGATCGTCGCCCCTCGCAAACGTAAGGGCGCTGATCAGCGCCCTTACCGGCCTAATGCCGGTATTGCTGGATGCGCGTGGTGCGCAGGCCGGCAAGGCCGTATTCGTCGATCGACGCCTGCCAGGACAGGAATTCCTCGGTGGTGAGCTTGTAGCGCTGGCATGCCTCTTCGAGGCTCAAAAGCCCGCCACGCACCGCCGCCACCACTTCCGCCTTGCGCCGGATAACCCAGCGACGTGTGTTTGTCGGCGGCAGATCGGCGATGGTAAGTGGGCTGCCGTCTGGCCCGATAACATATTTGACTCGCGGTCTAATTAGATCGGTCATCGTACTCTCTACAAAAAACTCAAAGACCCAATCCCCACCACATTACCGCCACAGCTTTAAAATTTGCCTAAGCAGACCCTAATGGTTAGGTAAGGATCATGAACGCGGCGTTAGCCTTTTCATCGGCATTTGAAACATCTGCCGGCATGCGCGTTGAACCCGGCAGGAAAAATGAACCGGCCCGGCAAAGCTGGCGCAGTCGAGACGCTTGACCTATATTCCGGCCATTGGCACTGAAGCGCCGCGCAGAACGAAAGAACCATGAACAGCCTCGATCTTCCCGGACGCCCCGAAAACACCCGCGTCGTCGTCGCCATGTCGGGCGGTGTCGATTCGTCGGTCGTTGCCGGCCTCCTGAAGCGCGAGGGCTACGACGTCGTCGGCGTCACGCTGCAGCTTTATGACCACGGCGCGGCAACGCACCGGGCCGGCTCATGCTGCGCCGGCCAGGACATCGACGATGCCCGCCGCGTCTCCGAGACGCTCGCCATCCCGCATTACGTGCTCGATTACGAGGAGCGCTTCCGCAAGGCGGTGATCGACCCGTTCGCCGAAAGCTATGTCGCCGGCGAAACGCCGATCCCTTGCGTCTCGTGCAATCAGACGGTGAAATTCGCCGACCTTCTCGCGACCGCCAAGGAACTCGGCGCCGATGCGCTGGCCACCGGCCACTACATCCGCTCCGGCGCCAATGGCGCCCATCGCGCGCTTTACCGGCCGGTCGACGCCGACCGCGACCAGAGCTACTTCCTGTTCGCCACCACCCAGGCGCAGATCGACTATCTGCGTTTTCCGCTCGGCGGCCTGTCGAAGCCTGAGGTTCGCGCCATCGCCGAGGAGATGGGCCTGACGGTTGCGGCCAAGCAGGACAGCCAGGACATCTGCTTCGTGCCGCAGGGCAAGTATTCCGACATCATCGCCAAGCTGAAGCCGGCTGCCGCCAATCCGGGCGATATCGTCCATATAGACGGGCGCGTGCTTGGCCGCCACGAGGGCATTTTGCGCTACACCGTCGGTCAGCGCCGCGGCATCGGCATCGCCTCCGGCGAGCCGCTCTACGTCGTCCATCTCGACGCCGACCGGGCCCGTGTCGTCGTCGGCCCGCGCGAGGCGCTGGAGACCCACAAGATCTTCTTGCGCAACATGAACTGGCTGGGCGATGGCCCGCTGACCGATATCCCGGCGGCCGGGCTTGAGCTTTTCGCCAAGGTACGCTCGACGCGGCCGCCGCGCCCGGCGGTGCTGCATCACCGCGCCGGCGTCACTTCGGTGGAGCTGGTTGACGGCGAGTCCGGCATCGCCCCCGGTCAGGCCTGCGTGCTCTATTCCGACGACGGCAACGAGGCGCGCGTGTTCGGCGGCGGCTTCATCGAGCGCTCCGAGCGCGGCGCCGAAGCCGAGGCGATGCTGACGCGGCTTGCCGTCCAGCCGGCGCGGGTTCCCGCCGAATAGACGGCGTTTTCTCTTTAGGGTCTGGTGTGGGCAACGGTGCCGGCGGTCAGGATGCGCAGCACGCGGATGGCTTCCTCACCGCTGGTGCGCGGTTCGGCCCGCGTCTCGATGCAGTGGATGAAATGCTCCAGCTCGCGCGTCAGCGGCATGCCCTCCCCGACCGCCACATAGGACGGCTCGTTGGCGGTGAACGCCCATTGGCCGCTGTCCTGCCACACCGCATGGCGGTAGACGGCAAGCTTGCGCTCCCACGGCTCGACATCGTCGAACACCGCCATCGCCTTGGTGCCGACCACGGTCAGCCGCCGTTCGCGGTAAGGGTTGAGCCGCGAGGCGAACAGATGGCCGCGCAAGCCGCTGGGAAAGCGCATATGCAGATGCGCAAAGTCGCTGAGATTGTCGAGAAGGGCAGCGCCTTCGCCGCGCACCTCGACCGGTTCGGTGCCGGTGATGGCCAGGATCATCGACAGATCGTGCGGCGCCAGATCCCACAACGCGTCGTTTTCGGTGTGGAACTTGCCGAGCCCGAGCCGATGCGAGTGGATGTAGCGGACTTCGCCGAGTTCGCCATTGTCGATCAGCGCCTTCAGCGTCTCGAAGGCGGGATGAAAGCGCAGCACGTGGCCGACCATGAAGACACGGCCATTATCGGCGGCCGCCTGCACCGAGCGCTCGGCATCGGCCACCGTCAGCGCGATCGGCTTCTCCACCAGCACGTCCTTGCCGCCGAGCACGGCGCGCACCGCCATGTCGGCATGGAACTGCGGCGGCAGCGCCATGACAATGGCGTCGACATCGTCGCGGGCAAACAGCGCCTCCGGCTCGATCGCCAGGCAATCCTGCTCGCTGGCAAAACCCTCCGCACGCGCGGGGTTGACGTCCGAAACCGCGTGCAGCGCGCCGAGCGCCTTTAGGGTGCGGATGTGGTTGCTGCCCCAGTATCCGCAACCGAGGACTGCAATGCGCGGTTTCATCAATTCATGACCATGGCTTTCGTGGCCGAGACATAGCGACGTGCCTCGCTGAACTCAACCCCGGCCTGTGCGCCCAAATGTCTGCCCGGCAAAGCTTTAGGCGCCAGCAATATGCCGGCGCGGCAGCCACTTCGATGCTTGACAGGCTTGGCCTCGCAACCTTATATCCGCGCGACCTTGGCGAACGCGCCGATATGCCTGCCGATTTAAGCTGGATTTCGGGCCTTCGCCGCCCTGGCGGGGTAGCTCAGTTGGTTAGAGCACGGGAATCATAATCCTGGGGTCGGGGGTTCAAGTCCCTCTCCCGCTACCAAAAATCGAATAAGTTACTGAAATAACTAGTAAATCATGCATATGTGGTAGCGCCCCCCAGACGGCTCCAGCTGGAGCAAGGTCATTTCCATTGCTGCAGAGCGCCGGACTTCGCGTCGTTGCCGTCCAGAACCCACTGACCTCGCTTGCAGACGACGTCGCTGCCACTGAACGGGCCATCGAGGCCGCGCCGGGAGATGTGATCCTCGTTGGCCACTCCTGGGGCGGAATGGTGATCACCGAGGGCGGAACGGCGGACAAGGTCAAAGCCTTGGTCTACGTTGCCGCCTTCGCCCTGCCGAAGGGCCAGTCAGTCACCAGCGCTACGGCGGGAAGTCCGCCGGCGCCTTGGACGTCGACCCCTGCAGAAGGACAGCGGCGACTTCCTGACCGTACCCCAGGAGGGGCTGGGCAAGTATTTCGCTCAGGACGCGACGCCCGAGGAGGTTGCGGTTCTCGCGGCGACGCAGCAGCCATCGGCGGCCCGTCTCTTCGACGAACGGCTGACCCGGGCGGCGTCCGAGACCAAGCCCAGTTGGTTCGTGGTTGCGAAGGCTGACGGTGCGATCCCGCCGGCGTTCGAAGGTTCGATGGCCAAGGCCATCAAAGCGCATATCACCGAGCTCGAGGGCAATCACTTGATCATGTTGACCAAACCTCGTTCGGTCGCAGACGTGATCATCGACGCTGCAAAATCGGTGCGGTAGCTGTGACGGCGATGTCTCGATAGCGGTGGCAGCGCGCCTAGTGTGCGCTGTCGCTTAGGACTGTGCGAGTGGCGCCCTCTCGTGACCATCCAGCGACGCTTGCCGCGGGTCAAACTTAGCTATCCACATGCCATTGTGCGCCAAGGCCCGACACGGTGACTTACGGGCCCCTAGCGCGACTAATTCCGCTATGAAGGGACCCTGTCGATTTCAGTTCGTTGCTAGGTCTTTTGGTTCAATAGGTCCGCCAGCAAGTGCCTGCTTGGAACTACGGGCCAAGAGCGAGGGAGGGGGTTCGTTTCTTTCACTCCAAGGCGCCAGCAGGCGAGGTTCTTGTTGCGCAGCTCGTCGGCGTTCTCGGCGACGAACTGGCATGTTCGCTCCAGCGCCTCAATATCGGGATCGGCGCCGACGCGCAGAAAGGCCGGCGAGCAGCGCCTGCACCTCAACGGTCAACGCTCACGATCTGCGCGAGATGGCCGTCGAGGAGCGCCGCGAGTTCCTGGGCGTCATCCCGCTGGACATCCGTATCCAGTTCAGCCAGGCGCTGCCGATGCGCTTCGATACCATGCCCTCCAGTCCGGCCTGATCGAGGAATATCACCTGCACGTGAGGCCGTTCGTGCTCGGCAGGGGCAAGCAAGGCCTCCGCTGCAACTGGTGTCGAGCACATTGATCGATGACGATACGGTTCATTTGATCTATGTGTGCCGCGAGACTGAACGATAAGGCGCTTCAGCGCCAACAGGCGAACCAACACGTACGTCCGCAATGGGCCTGATCCCGGATCTTCGCACCGAGGTCTCACATGTCCGCTCGCGTGCTGGGTACCCTAGCAGCGGACGGTCTGCTCGGCCCCATTTCTGCCGCCTCGGACCGCGTGGGTAGTGGAGAAATACGCCCGATTCCATTCATCCGCCCCCGGCTGTCGCAAAAGTTATATAGCGCACACGATGACATAGGGGGTTCTCAGTTTCATCCTGTCGGGCGTAGCATTGCCGCGGTTCGCTTGCCGACAACTATTCCTGCTGGAATTGACAGGGCCAATCTTCAGGCCTCGTCAAGCCAGAAGGCAACTCGGTCCGGGCGTCTCCGCAAGCCATGTTGATCTGCCACTGGGACAGACCCACCGAATTGGAAAGGTCGACGCCCTCGATACGGGTCAGAAAGAAAAAGGCGCGGTCAAAGTCTATCGGCGCGGTGAACGTCGCTCCTCGGAAGTCCGCCCGTGCGAGATTGGCAAACGAGAAGCGGCTGCCGCTGATATCGGCGTCATGGAACTGCGCACGCCCCAGTTCTGCCTTTGTGAAATCAACATTGGTCAGATTGGCGTCCTGGAAATTCGAGCGCTGCATTTCCGCGCTCGCAAACACAGCGCCCTGCGCGTCCATACGGCTGAAGTCGGTCCTGTAGCCCTCGATTCTGTCGAACCGGGCGCCTTTGGCGGTCGAGTCGGCCAAGGAAGCACGCACAAGCGTTGCCTTCTCAAGATTTGCGGCAACGAGATTGCTGTTCCTGAGGTCGGTCGAAGTGAAATCAACACCGAACAGGTTCGCCCCGCTCAGGTCCTGTCCTTCTAGGATGAGAAGCTTCTTGTCACACTCGTGCCAATTGACGCCAGGCGTCGCGGCTGCGTCGCAATTTTGAGCGGCAGTGGCGTTCTGCCAAGCAAACACAGTGCAAACCGCTAGAACCAAGCCGGATGCGCCGTAAGCTCTGGTTCGCCTCAAAGTCATTGTTGCTCGACCTCTGCCACTCGCCGACACTCAACCTTACCACATCTGCTGACACTCGAGCCACGGTGACCACCGCCGTCACAGTTGGCGCATTTCTGATATTCAAGCTTTGATGTTAATCAACCGATCAACCCGCGCGTAGGGCGCGATTTGCGAGCGCCTCCCCATATCATCCGCGGTCCAGCAGAGATTCATTTGTCACCGGCCAGGCGCATCATTCCGCAGGTATGTTTGACTAAGCCGAGGAGAGCGGTCGTTCAGGATGGCGCAGTCGCGTGCCAAGATTGGCCTCCGCTCTGGACGTTTGTCTTGCTAATGAGGAGCCTGCTCGGGTGCTGATCGCCACCGCCGGCGTCCGCTGCCGACAAGCGTGAATCCGCTTGGTTCCGCACCGATCGGTACTTGCCGACGGCGAGGTTGACCCGGCACGGGGTGCTCGTCGCGTATCCTGATTCCGCTGTCGGATAAACCCCACGACTTCGCTTAGCGAGGCCGAAGTTGATCTCTGCCATCTACCAGGTCGAACCATCAACCCCGCATATTTGTGTCGTAAGCTGACGTGCCGCGAATACGCCGTTTTCGGTGAGGGAGGATTCGAACTCCGCGCTTGGAAGAGCGTCCTTCTCGTCTTCACCGTGCACGCCGGTTACGTGGGCGGCCGAGTGCCCTTCCGCGCTTCGCCAAACCTGCCGTGGAAAAGGCCTTGCCGTTTTTTTCCGGCGGGGCTTTGGTCAGATCGCGACTAGTAGTGATTTATGCTGAAACTGGTTGCAGAGTCCGGAGTCGGACTTATTTGCGCTGATTAAGAGGCCCCGTCAGCAAACGAACTCGGTCACAGCACTGTATTGGCGGTATCCCTCTACCGACTCGAACCGCGACCGTTTCTTAGGTCGCGCCTACCGTTTTGCACGCCCTCCCCTGCCCGGCCGTGGCGGAAGGTTGAACCAGTTGGGCGACTGCTAGGTTCCAGACTGGAGGTAAGGTCGGCTCGCTGAAAGCACGGCAGGTGGCACGCGGCACATGCGCGACAACGGCGGTGGAGGGTTTGAGAGGGCCGGAGCCCCGACAGCTTTCGGGAGTTCGAACGATATAGTCGAACGGCCGAAATCGGGGCGCAAAGCTGCCATTCGGCACAAAGATAACAAATAGCATCGGCGATCGGCTGAAGCCGCTCCTTCTCAGTCTGCTGGCGAACCGCGTAACCGGGGCAGATTTCCGGGCGAAGGGGTTTGCAGGCGAGCGCGTTCGTGATTCACCCTATGCGTGACGCTACCACCGACTGATTCGTTTGAAGGCTGTCGCTCGCGGAACTCCGCGGGTTGGTTACTGCGCTGATCGGCGAAGTGCGCGGTCCAAACATGGTTCGAAGTGGTCGATCGCAGGGCCGCGTCGCACGGTGCAGAAGGCCATGCATCGTTGATTATGCGCAAACTGCTATCGCGCGCCTAGTCGGAACTCGCGCATCGAACAGTACATCACATCGTCCGTCCCCAGCGCACCGGCGGCCTCCCCGCTCGCAATCCAAATAGACGTCTTTCAGCTGTTTGATTGGCATGTCAGCGTGAGCGAACGCGAGGTCCTGGGCGTCAGAAGCCGACAATGAAGCCGGACTGATTGCGATCAGCACGGTGCCGAGCGTCACAGGCGCGAGGGACTTAACAACTGACATGATCATTTTGAGATCCTCCCCAGCTCCCGTCGGTCAACATCCAGTCCTTGGGGTCGCAGGTGTAGTGCCGTTCGAAGGTCCCGTCCGCGCGCCGCTGCTTGTCGAAACCTCGATGTAAGGCTCGATCGCGCGCTCGTGGACCAGCCAAAGGGGATCTCGGCCGAGGCGTAGCCACTGCCGGCGGCCAACCGTTTCGGGATCGAGGCCGAAGCGATCCTGGTGCGCTCGATCGTCGTGCCGGCCGCGCCTGCCTCCGCATGACGGATGGCGCGGCTTCGCAAATCGCACATGATTTCGTCACGTGAGATGCCGATGTCGCCAAGGACGTCATCGGGTAAACGGCTCAACTGGTCCGTTGCCGACAAGAGAGCTTTTCGCTCGGCGCGGAGGCGTAACCACCTGCGAAATGGACCAATGGCGGCAGCATGAATTATAACCATGATCAGATCCTCCCTTCATTGATCTGAATTGACCGGTACGGAACGGCGCGAACGGCACTCCGGGCGAGAGCGTCAGGCGTCCGCGAGGCAAATTAGGCGTAGTGGTCGATGGATTGGTTTTGCCGCGGCGTGCCCATACGGCGGGCGGTGGCTGGCCCCGGGCCACGCATGTAATAAAGCTCCGGGCGGTAGCGCGGCGCGACGAATTTGCGAAACCCCGCAGCAAGTTTTGTGACGGGAGCCAAGAATTTCATGACTGTTCCCTTTCCCTTCGCCGGCTTGCGCACGAGCCGGCGGGCCTGACGTTGCAACAAGGATATGACAGTCGAACCAGGCTCGGCTGTGGGAATTCCCACACCGGGGAAAACATTGGCGAAATCCGCTCCCAGTTTGCATCCCGGAAAGCGGGACCTACGGCCATCAAATTTCCTTGGATAGGGAGTAAGGTGAAGTACACTTGATTGAACAAGAGACCGTTGTGACAGGCTCTCTGGCCTTCATCTCAAGACTTTGCGATGCCGACCTGGCCGCGCTGACCAAACGGTGGCACGAGCGCAGCTATCGACACAACGAGCTAATCATTTCCCACGGCGACACTGGTCGCGATGTCTTCTTCCTGCTGGAAGGACGTGCTCGCGTGACACTGGTTTCAGCGGACGGCAGGGAGATAGCGTATCGCGATGTCGAACCGGGTGACATTTTCGGGGAGCTCGGAGGCATTGACGGGATTGCACGCTCTGCCAGCGTAGTCGCGCTGGAGGCAACCCGCGCTGCACGGCTGTCCGGCACAGCATTCCGGGATATCGTGATGACCCACCCGACTTTTGCCTGGGTGCTGCTTGAGCATCTGTCTGCCCAGCTCCGGCGCATGACCGAGCGGGTATTCGAATACAGCACTCTGGTCGTGCGAAAACGGCTGATCGTCGAGATCCTGCATCGGGCGGAGAAAGCCGCACTCGTGGACGGCGAGGTGTCCATAAGCCCGGCACCGACGCATTCCGAGCTGGCGGCAACGATGAGCACGCACAGGGAAGCGGTCTCGCGCGAAATGAGCGACCTCGCCAAGAGAGGCCTGATCGAAAAGCGCGGCAGCAGGTTATTGCTGCATGACGTCTCGGCACTACGGGCGCTGGTCGACAAGAAGGAATAGCGAAGGCTGTCGCTGCGGCGGGGGGCACCGCACGTTTCATACTCCTCGGCCGCAAGTGAAGCGTTCCCGCATCTCCCGGTTCAAGGTGATAAAGGCGCTCCCGACATAGCGTCCTGTGCCACGCTCGGCCATTAGGGCGAAAGCCGGCTCGGCGTAGATGATCGACTGGATGTAGAACGCTTCGTGAGGGGGATAAATCCCGCCATACTGAACTGCAGTCAGCGTCTCCCGCCGTTTCCGAGTGTCTTCGTCCAAACCTTCCACGGCAATGCTCCCGATCCCGTCTTCTGGCCCCACTTAGTCCTTCCCGAGGACAAGGCGCAATCGTCGGTCGAAGTAACGCTTGTGAAAGACCTCACGGCCGCTCCGGAGCTTATAGGTCGTCCAGAAGTAAATGGCGTTTCTGTTGCTGCCGGCGAGATCAATCCCGGCCATTGCCTCCATGTTCGGCCTCGAAGCGGTTCGGCGGCATTCCTCAAGAAGTGCCTCGAATGGCACCGTCAGAAACTGCTTCAGTTCCGCTTCCGCGAACAGGTCCTCCACGGGATCGAACTTGCCGATGCCGACCCGCTCGCATTCGCCCAGCGGCCTAGCTGGCTTAATGCTGCGAAACGCTAGTTCAAAACCCCTGATTTCCCCCCTCCACCGGTCGCCGGTCCATCACCTCGCATACCCGCGCGGCGTGTTCAGGTTTGACACGGGGACCCAGGCACACGCGACGAAGCGCATCGTCGAGAAAGTGCTTAGGCCCGGCTTGGCCAGTAACGAAGCGCCATTCCTTCTCGTGAGCCCATTCACCGCGCTTGCGCGTGATGCGAGCAATCACCGCCTCTTCGAGATGCTGCGCCCCCATGTCGGCGAGCGTGAGCGATGGCAGAGCGTTGCGCGCGCATAGGTCACCGGGCGCAGTTTCTCTGCATGGAAGTCACTGATCATGAGGTCAGCAGTATCGAACTCTAGGCACATGCCCGCGAAGTTGCTGCCGTGATAAGCCCACATCGGCAGATGGGTGGGCCGATCTTGCTCATGAGGTTCTGGGCTTTGGTAACGTTCTCCAAGATCAGCGCCATCAAGCAATGCTCCGTTCGTAACAATCAAAGGCAACGTGGGACCCCCTGTCAGGAAGGCGCGGCGACTACTTCGGCACGGCTTTGAGCATTTCACCTTTAATCCTGACGGTCTCAAGCTTGTACGCCCCGCCGTCGTTGTTGAACCATTGACACATAAACCCGCCGGCACTCTGCGCCTCGTTGATCGTCATGTTAGGACCGCCAGACTTTAGCTCCACCACATCGCCAACTTTGAAATCAGACATAAATTCTCTCCCAATGTTTGAGAACGACCAGTAATCAGACGTGGGACGCGGTGGAAAGCGGAATGGAGACCTAGCTAGATTTAGCGTAGCACCCCCTCCTCCTCGGCAGCGGCCTCGAAGGCTTTACGAACATCCCTGGGTGACACCCGGCCCTCAAAGGCGTCGCTGCAGGCTTGCACCGCCAGATTCCACTTCGGTCCCCTCTCGGTCCACTTCATGAGTTCCT
>NZ_JAMYSP010000037.1:0-60445 GCF_040322015.1 Mesorhizobium sp. M0208
CATGCCGCGTTCCGCGGCCTTGGCAAACAGCAGGTCGGCGACGTGCCGCCCCGTCGCCTGGTCGAGATTGCCGGTCGGCTCGTCGGCGATCAGGATGCGCGGCGACGGCGCCAGCGCCCGGGCGATCGCCACGCGCTGTTGCTCGCCGCCAGACAATTCGCCGGGGTAATGGGTGACGCGATCGCTGAGGCCGACCGCCGCCAGCTCGCGCGCCGCCACGCCGAACGGATCGGCATGGCCGGCAAGCTCCAGCGGGACGGCAACGTTTTCCAGCGCCGTCATGTTGGGGATGAGATGGAAAGACTGGAATACGATGCCGATGCTTCGCCCCCGAAACGATGCGATCTGGTCTTCGCTTTTGCCGTTGAGCAGCTCGCCGGCAATTCGAACCGTGCCCGAATCGACCCTTTCAAGCCCAGCCAAAACCATCAGCAATGTCGACTTTCCCGAACCTGAGGGTCCAACGATGCCTGTCGCTTCGCCGCCCGCCACATCGAGGCTGACGCCCTTCAGCACATGGACCGAGGAGCCACCTTCACCAAGCGTCAGCGATACGTCTTTCAGCGAAATGACGGCTTCTTCCAAAATCAAATCGTCCTATATGGAGGATGAAGGCTAGAGCATCCGATGCTCGACAAAAGATGAAAACCTGCCTTCGCCAACAGATGTTCCTGGTTCATATGGGGCCTGCCGCATGGCTTTCAAACACACCTTTGCCGCAGCCTTCGCCCTTTTTCTCGCCGTTTGCGGCGCCATTTCGTCGGCGAGCGCCGAACCGTTCACCATTGTCGGTTTGGGCGACAGCTTGATGGCGGGTTATGGCCTCGGGCCAGGTCAGGGCTTCACCGAAAAGCTGCAGTCGGCGCTTCGCGCCAAGGGCTACGATGTCACGGTCGCCAATGCTGGCGTCTCCGGCGATACGACGAGCGGCGGCCTGTCACGGCTCGACTGGTCGGTGCCGGACGGAACGCAACTCGTCATCCTGGAGCTCGGCGCCAACGACATGCTGCGCGGCGTTTCGCCAGCCATAGCGGAAAAAAACCTGGACGCCATGCTGGCAAAACTGAAGCAGCGCAAGATCGCCGTTTTGCTTGCCGGAATGCGCGCGGCGCCCAATCTCGGCGCCGACTACCAGAAGGCGTTCGACGCAATCTTTCCGCGACTGGCTGAAAAATACGGCGTGCCGCTCTATCCTTTCTTTCTCGAGGGCATCGCTGGTCAATCCGTCCTGCAGCTCGAGGACGGCCTTCATCCGAACGCCGGAGGCGTCGACCGCATCGTCGAGGGTATGCTGCCCGGTGTGGAGAAGGCCATTGCAACGGTGCGGGGTAATTCCTGAAGGCGAGGGTTCGCCGCCGCACCACATTCCGTTGGGGAAGCTTTTAGGCAGCCCTGCGACCAACAAACCGCTTGCCCCGTTCGAATATCGATGATTCGCTAGGTGCAAGAGTTCGATTCGAGGACAGGAGGCTTCCCATGCCGCGTCTTTTTACCGCCCTCGAAATACCGCGTGATGCCGCTCTTTCGCTGTCCCTGCTCAGGGGCGGCCTGCCCGGAGCCCGCTGGATCGACGTCGAGAACTACCATCTGACGCTGCGCTTCATCGGCGATGTCGAGGGCCATGTCGCCGACGAAATCGCCAACGCGCTCGACCGTGTTCACCGCTCCTCCTTCCCGCTGACGCTGTCCGGCGTCGGCGCCTTCGGCCAGAAGAAGCCGCATGCGGTGTGGGCCGGGGTCGCCGCTTCGCCCGATCTTTCCGCATTGCAGGCCGAGATCGAGCGCATCTGCCAGCGGCTCGGCATCCCGGCCGACCCGCGCAAGTTCATGCCGCATGTGACGCTGGCCCGCCTGCGCAATTCGAGCCCGCTCGATGTCGCCCAGTACCTGTCGGCACGCGGCAATTTTTCGACGCTGCCGTTCCGGGTCGGCCGCTTCGTGCTGATGTCGTCGCGCGATTCGGTCGGCGGCGGGCCTTACGTCGTCGAGGAGGCCTGGCCGCTTTCAGGTGCCGACAACCGCGTCGCCAGCCGTTTGGTCGGCGCCGCCGACGCTTCGCGGATCATGCGGTAGGCGGATATGGCCAGGGAGAAACTAGCAAAAGAGGCGATCCGCGCCGAACTTGCCGGCCTCGAAGGCTGGTCGCTTGCCAAGGATGGCGGCTCGATCACCCGCACCTTCACCTTCAAGAATTTCTCCGAAGCCTTTGCCTTCATGACCCGCGTCGCCCTGGCGGCGGAGAAGATGGACCACCATCCCGACTGGTCGAATGTCTACAAGACGGTAAACGTGACCCTCAACACGCACGACGCCGGCGGCCTGACGGCGCTGGATTTCGATCTGGCCAGAAAGATGAACCGCTATTTCGGCGGCTGAGCCTAGCTACACCTTGCAGCGAGGTTCGGCTTTCACCACATTTTGCCTCGCGGTCATGCGTGAAGTCACGCGACGGCCGCAAGGAGAGATTAATGGCGCAAAAATCCGGTTTTGATTTCTTCGGCCTCGGCAGCAAGCCGGGCAACGAGAGTGACGTGCGCGACAAGTTCTGGCGTACGGCGAAGAAAGCCGCCCGTCATATCCCGTTTATGGAAGAGGTGGTCGCCGCCTATTACTGCGCCATGGACAAGAAGACGCCGCTTCGCGCCAAGGGCACATTGCTGGCTGCGCTCGGCTATTTCGTGCTGCCGACGGACGTCATCCCCGATTTCATGGTTGGGCTTGGCTTCACCGACGACATCGCCGTGCTGACCGCCGCGATCACAACCGTCAGCGCCCACATCACGCCCGCGCACCGGCTCGCCGCCAAACAGGCCATCGCCGACAAGAGCTGAGCCGGCACGGCGCAAAAAATCGCGCGAGACTTTCCGGCCGTCAAACCCACCGCCGCACCCGCGCCTTGTAGGCGCGATAGGCATCTCCGAACTTCCGCTCGAGATAGCGCTCTTCCGGCGCGATGACGCCGGTATTGATCACCTACAGCAGGGGGATGACGAGCGCGATAGCCCAAAGACTTCCGGCGGCGACGCCGAGGCCCAGATAAATGAGGGTCGCTCCCAGATACAAGGGGTTTCTGGTCCGCCGATAGATACCGTCGACGACCAGCGCCGTCGTTGGCAAGGTCGGTGGTATGTTGGTTCCAGCGGCCTGAAAGCGGCCCGCCGCCATAAAGAGGAACACGAAGCCGCACACCGCGAGCACGGCGCCGGCCAGATAGCGGGCGAGCGCCTGCCCGGCCATGACCGGGAGGGGCGCGAGCACCTCGAGCACGGTTGCCGCCGCCAGGAAGCCGAGGAAAATCAAAGGCGGTAGCGCAATGACCCCGGGAACGTCGGACGCGCCCGATCCGCCCGCCGCCTCTCCGCCATCCGACCGGGGCACCGCGCCGCTAGCCGCCGCGCGGACGGCGACACGAATGCCGAACACAATCGCCAGGACGACTGTGCCGCCCGCGAGGATCAGGACTGTCTCGGAAATGGCCATGGCCAAATCTCCCGTAAGCCGCCAAGGAGGGCACCCTGGCCGAGTGCCGTGGCAACGAACGCAGACATGGTACCGCCTGCAGGGAAATTCGTCACGTACCTCAAGAAAAGCGGGAATCGCCGCGAAACCTAGCTGCTTGAAAAGTCAAACTCTTGCCGTTTTCGTGGCCTCCAAGTCGCGGCAGGGACAGTGCGCCAGCCGCTTTTTCGGGCGGCAGCGCGAAGACGGCGGCGGTTTCCTGGCGTGAACATCCTTTTCTTAGGGAAATTCACCGTTTGGTAACCCAGATTAAATCAAAATGAAGCGACGGGCAGGACGCCGAGCCGGCCTGCCGCCGCACCAGTGGAATACGGGAAAAGCGATGCGCGGATTGATTGCTATAGTTTCCAGCCTGGCCCTGGTGGCCCTGACGGCGCCCGCGCTGGCGCAGTCGGCCACCAAGATCGGCCAGCATAATGCCTGGGGCACCTACAGCTATCAGGCGTCGGGCGGCGGCAAGGTCTGCTATGTCCTGACCGTGCCAACCGACAAGCAGCCGCCGACGCTCGATCACGGCGACATGTTCTTCTTCGTCAGCCAGCGGCCGGGGCAGCAAGTGTCCTACGAGCCGCAATTCATTGCCGGCTATACCTTCCAGGAGGGTTCCAAGGCCACCGTCACCATCGACAAGAAGTCTTTCTCGATGTTCACGCGCGGCAAGTCGGCCTGGGTCGAGAACGCCGCCGAGGAGCCGGTGCTGATCGCCGCGATGAAGACCGGCACGGACATGAAGGTGTCGGCCAAGTCCGGCCGCGGCAACACCACCACTTACGTCTTCTCGCTGAAGGGCATCTCGGCGGCGCTGGCCTCGATCGCCAAGTGCAAGTAGGCGGTTAGGCGCGGTCTTCCCTTCCCTCCTTGTGGGAGAAGGTGGATCGGCGCGCAGCGCCGAGACGGAAGAGGGGTGTTGGACGGAACGCGGTCGGCGCCAAGCTGGAACACCCCCGACCGAGCTACGCTCGGGCCACCTTCTCCCAGGGGAGAAGGGAAGACCACCTGCATGACTCCGCCGCTAACCTGTGCTATGCGCCGCGCTTCATTTCGGGCACGATGCTGTACTCGGCCGCAAATCGCTTATATTGGCGCAACAATGACCCTTTCATTCGATCTCACCACTGAGGGCGCGCGTGACGCGTTGCGCACCCGCACGACGCCTGAAAAGCCGTCGCTGATCGGCCTGACGCGCGCCGAACTCGGGGCCGCCCTCGTCGCCGCCGGCATCGTGCCGGAGCGCCAGGCGAAAATGCGCGCCCAACAGCTCTGGCATTGGATCTATGTGCGCGGCGTTTCCAACTTTGCCGGCATGTTCAACATCTCCAAGGATCTGCGCGCCGCCCTTGACACGCATTTCACCGTTGCCAGGCCCGAGATCGTCGAGGAGCAGATTTCCTCCGACGGCACGCGCAAATGGCTGTTCCGCTTTCCGCCGCGCGGCGCCGGCCGGCCGGTCGAGATCGAGACCGTCTACATTCCCGAAGAAGGCCGCGGCACGCTCTGCATCTCTTCGCAGGTCGGCTGCACCCTGACCTGCTCCTTCTGCCACACCGGCACGCAGAAGCTGGTGCGCAACCTGACCGCCGAGGAAATCCTCGCCCAGCTTTTGACCGCCCGCGACCGGCTCGGCGATTTCCCCGACCGCGACACACCCGACGGCGCCATCGTGCCGGCCGAGGGCCGGAAAGTGTCCAACGTCGTCATGATGGGCATGGGCGAGCCGCTCTATAATTTCGAGGCGGTGAAGAAGGCGCTGCTGATCGCATCCGACGGCGACGGGCTTTCCCTGTCGAAGAGGCGCATCACGCTCTCGACATCGGGTGTCGTGCCCGAGATCTTCCGCACCGGCGAGGAGATCGGTGTGATGCTGGCGATCTCGCTGCACGCCACCAATGACGATCTGCGCGACCTTTTGGTGCCGATCAACAAGAAGTATCCGCTGAACGAGCTGATCGCTGCCTGCCGGGCCTATCCCGGCCTGTCCAACGCCAAGCGGATCACCTTCGAATATGTGATGCTGAAGGACGTCAACGATTCAATCGAGGACGCCAAGGCGCTGGTCAAGTTGCTCAAGGGCATCCCCGCCAAGATCAATCTGATTCCGTTCAATCCGTGGCCGGGCACCAACTATCAGTGCTCGGACTGGGAAACGATCGAGAAGTTCGCCGACTACATCAACAATGCCGGCTATGCCTCGCCGATCCGCACGCCGCGCGGCCGCGACATCCTCGCCGCCTGCGGCCAGCTCAAGTCGGACTCCGAGCGTATGCGCAAGGTCGACCGGCTGGCGCTGGAAGCGATGATGATCGCGGGGCATGGCGAGGTGTGAACCGCGTCGTCGCCTATCTGATCCGCTTCGCCGTCATCCTTGTCGGCTATGGCGTTGCTTCGCTGGCGGCAAGCGCCTTCCTTAACATCATGTTCCTGGCGTCTCTTGGGCTGATGACGGACGAGATTCAACCGGCGGCGCAGGCTTCGCTGTGGTTTTCAGTCCCCTTCGTCGGGCTGTTCGTCGCCTATTTCGCTTTCATGCCGGCGGCCATCGCCATCCTGGTTTCCGAGGTCCTTGGCCGGCGGGACTGGCTGTTCTATGCACTGGCGGGCGCGGCGGTGGCGGCGGTCTTCCTCGGCTTCGTCCACCAGACGGCCGATGCCAATTTCGAGGTTACCAACACCAGCGTCATGCTGGCGGTGATCGGCTGCGGTATGGTCGGCGGTATTTTCTACTGGCTGAGCGCCGGGCGCTCGGCCGGAAGCTGGCGCCAGATCAGCGCATGACCCCGAACCAAAGGTTCGGAAAGGATCATGGGCAAAATGAAAGTACCTATTTCGCCTGGGCCGTCAGGATCTTGAGCGCGAAGGCCGAAAAAACTCCGGCAAACAGATAGTCGACGACGCGGGTCACACGCGGGCTGGATTTCATCGCGGCCGAGAATTTTTCCGCCGCCAGCACCATCGGCGCCGTCACCGGGATTGCCAGCACGACGAACATCGCGCCGAGGAAGAACAGCTTTCCCGGCGCATTGGGGTCATGGGCGGAGACAAATTGCGGCAGGAAGGTCATGAAGAACAGGATGATCTTCGGGTTGAGCAGGTTGACCCCGAGCCCCGCGGCCCAGCTGCGGAACAGTGAGATCTGCGGCCCGCTCTTCTTCTCCGGTGAAAACGCCGACCCTTTTGTGATCGCCTGCCATGCCAGGAAGACCAGATAGCCGGCGCCGAAAATCTTCAGCACGAAGAACGCCATCGGCGAGGCGACGATCAGCGCCGAGACGCCGACCACCACCAGCGTGGTGTGAATCAGCGTGCCGCACAAGGCGCCGGTCATCGAGGCAAAACCGGTGGCACGGCCCTGGCTCAGCGTGCGCGAGACGAACAGCGTCATGTCAGGCCCGGGCGTGATCGCCAGGATGAAGGTGGCGATGGAGAACTGGATAAGCGTGGCACTGTCGGGGATGAAGGACATGGCTCGTCTCGTAGCGGCAAAAGACGGCGCAGCCATAGCGCAGGACCCGTGTGCTCGCCAGCCTCTGAGCGATACAGCATCTGGTCCAGCATCGTTCGTCCCTTGCGCTGGCCTAAAACGCCGTGATACCTCGCCCGCGAAGAACCCCTGTCGCGGAACTGCCCACCATGTCGAAAGCAAAAGCCGTCAAGAAAGTCGTGCTCGCCTATTCCGGCGGCCTCGATACCTCGATCATCCTGAAATGGCTGCAGACCGAGCTCGGCGCCGAGGTCGTCACCTTCACCGCCGATCTCGGCCAGGGTGGCGAACTGGAGCCGGCTAGGCGCAAGGCCGAGATGATGGGCATCAAGGACATCCGCATCGTAGATGTCCGCGAGGAGTTCGTATCCGATTTCGTCTTCCCGATGTTCCGCGCCAACGCCGTCTATGAGGGCAGCTATCTGCTCGGCACCTCGATCGCCCGGCCGCTGATCTCGAAACATCTTGTCGAGATCGCCAGGGAGACCGGCGCCGACGCGATCGCGCATGGGGCCACCGGCAAGGGTAACGATCAGGTGCGTTTCGAGCTTTCCGCCTATGCGCTGAACCCCGACATCAAGGTCATCGCACCCTGGCGCGACTGGTCGTTCAAGTCGCGCACCGACCTGATCAACTTCGCTGAGCAGCACCAGATCCCGGTGCCGAAGGACAAGAAGGGCGATGCGCCGTTCTCGGTCGACGCCAACCTTCTGCACTCCTCCTCCGAGGGCAAGGTGCTAGAGGACCCGTGGAGCGAGCCGCCGGAATTCGTCCACCAGCGCACCATATCGCCGATGGATGCGCCGGATGAGGTCACCGAGATCGAGATCGAATTCCTCAAAGGCGATCCGATCGCGCTCGACGGCAAGAAACTGTCGCCGGCGACGATGCTGGCGGCGCTCAATGATCTCGGCCGCGACAACGGCATTGGCAGGCTAGATCTGGTCGAGAACCGTTTCGTCGGCATGAAATCGCGCGGCGTCTACGAGACCCCCGGCGGCACCATCCTGATATCGGCCCACCGGGCGATCGAATCGATCACGCTCGACCGCGGAGCCGCCCATCTCAAGGACGAGTTCATGCCGCGCTATGCCGAGCTGATCTATAACGGCTTCTGGTTCGCGCCCGAGCGGCTGATGCTGCAGGCGATGATCGACAAGAGCCAGGAAGACGTTGAAGGCACCGTGCGGCTGAAGCTCTACAAGGGCAACGTGATTGTCACCGGCCGCAAGTCGAGGAAGACGCTCTATTCCGATGCGCTGGTCACCTTCGAGGACGACCGCGGCGCCTATGATCAGAAGGATGCCGAAGGTTTCATCCGCCTCAACGCGCTCAGGCTTAGGACATTGGCCGCGCGCAGCCGCACGGGTTGAGCCAAACACTATTCCAGGAAAACCCGGCGGAGACGCCGGGTTTCTATTTGGTATCCCTCGCGGGACGGAGGGATTCTGATAATGAAAACGCCATTTTTCTCCTGCTTGCGGCAGCCATCGTCTTTATTGGATGCCAGTCCTCGCAGGCGGCCTCGAAACGCGAGCAGAATCCAGACGGGTGCATCTCTGCTGTCCACCTGTGGAGCATCACGCTCAAGCACGATATCGCCTCTTTCATGGGCGTCTCGCAGGAGCACATGCCGGCCCTGTTCTGCCAGCGCCTTGCCGAAGGGGTGCGCACCGGACGCATCAGCTACTCCGACATAAACAGCCTGCAGCTAGATCAACCGACCGAAATCTGGATGGTCATCAAGGGCAAGTCAAAGGCGGCTGCTAGGGCCACCCCGGCGCCGCGGAACCCCAAATTCCGTACCTGCTCAAATGTTATCACCGGCTCCTTCGAGGTTGCCGCTTCCGAGAAATGCCCCTTGGGCGGCAGCTACTCGCAAGCTGCCGGAGTCCCGACGGTGATCGAGGGCAGGCCAAAGGCGGCTCCTTCAACGCCACGGAACTCCAAGTTCCGTACCTGCTCAAATGTTTACGCAGGCTCCTTCGAGGTTCCCGCTTCCAAGAAATGCCCATTGGGCGGCGGTTACGTGAACAATTGAGAGCCCAGGCGCTCGCCTCTCTTGGCATGCCACACGCACCGACAAAAAAGCCCGGCACACGGCCGGGCTTTTTGTCGAACGGACATTTCTAGTCAGCCGCCGTCGATCGCGTCGGCGATCTGGGCGATGGCCTGTTGGTAGACGCTCGCGGAATTCCAGCCGGCAATTGCACCGATATTCGCCTGCGCGCTGGCGCCCGGTCGCCAACCATGACTCTTGAGGAAGTTGGCGGTAGAAGCCAACGCAGTGGCCTTGTCGCGCAGGTTTTTGTTGCCTACGCCATATGTCAAAACATTTCCGGGCAGGAACTGCGTGTGACCAATCTCGCCATGCGCGGCACCGACCGACGAGGCGCTCAACGCTCCGCGATCAACCAGCTTCAGGGCCGCAATGGCATGCGGGTAGAAGAACTCCGGACGGCGGCAGTCATAAGCGAGCGTTAAAATGGCGGAGACCGTATTCTGGTTGCCCATGGCGGAACCGAAGCCGGTTTCCATGCCCCAGATGGCGAGCAACACGCCCGGCGACACGCCGTAATTCTGTTCGATCTTGTCGAACAGCGCAGCATTGGCCTTCTTCAGTGCACGGCCCCTGGCAATGATCGCGGACGCGCCACGGCGCTTCATGAAAGCTTCCACCGAGCCGCTGAAAGCCTTATGGATGGCGCGGTCAACGGAGATCGTCTTTGTCGCGTAGGTTGCGCGAGCCAGAGCGGCCAGACCCTTCGAGCCGACGCCGTCGGCCTTGGCCTCTGCGGCGAACTCCGGTTTCCACGCCTCGAAGCCGGCGCCGCTCTTGCCACAGCTGGCCGCCCCTGCGCCCGTCGCCAGCGCAAGCACCGCCACCACCGTGGCCACTACAAACATCTTCTTGGCAAGAAATGCCATGCTGCTCTCCTGGTTGCCTGAATCACGTTCCCAATTGCGAACTTGCCTGCGAAACACCTGCTTGTCACTGCCCCGGCGCCACGCCGATGCACTCAATACAGCAGGAACCTCAAATCCACCACACTGGCGGACACCCGGGAATTTGCCTACGATCAAGTAATTATTGTGGCGGGGGCAGAATAAGCATGGAAGACGTTGACGTCGTGATCATCGGCGCCGGTTCAGCCGGGCTTTCGGCTGCCAAGACCCTGCGCGCTGCCGGTTTTTCCTTCAAATTGTTGGAAGCGATGAACCGCATTGGCGGCCGCGCCTGGACCAGCGATCAGCATTTCGGCGTGCCGTTCGACATCGGCTGCGCCTAGTTGCATGCCGCGGACCGCAATCCCTATTTTCCCGAGGCGAAAGCCGCCGCCTGGACGCTTCACCATCACGACATGAATGTCGATCATCTCTACTACCGCGAGCGAAAGGCAAGCGAAGCCGAAGAGGCGGCGATGAAGGTGGCCGACGCAAGGCTGTTCGAACTGGTGGCGGCACATCAGGTGAGGGAAGGCGACGACGACCGTCTTTCGGCATTGCTCGCCAAGGGACACGCGCCGCGCGCCGCCGCAACCTTCGCCGGGCCGATGGATTTCGGCGCCGACGAGGACGAGATATCGATCCGCGACTTTCAGGCCGCCGCCGATCTCGATCCGAACTATTTCACCAGGGAAGGCTTCGGTACGCTGGTTGCGCGCTTCGGCGCCGATGTGCCGGTGGCACTGTCGACGCCGGTGCGCAAGATCGTCTGGGATGGGCCGGGCGTAGCCTGCGTCACCGATCGCGGTACCATCTGCGCCAAGGCGGTTATCGTCACCGCCTCGCCGGCAGTGCTCGCCTTCGAGGAGATTGCGTTCTCGCCTGCACTCCCCGACGCGCATTTCGCCGCCTTCTTTGACCTGCCGATGGGCATGCTGACCAAGCTGCCGGTCGAAATATCCGGTACAAGGCTCGGCCTGGAGCCGTTCGACGATTTGCTGATCGAGCGGCTGGCCAGACACGACATCTACTTCCTCTGCTTTCCCTTCGACCTCGATCTGATGGTCGGTTTCGTCGGCGGCGATTTCGCCTGGGAGATGTCGGCGGCGGGCGAGGCGGCCGGCATCGACTTCGTCGTCGACCGGCTCTGCGGCATCTTTGGCGGCGACGTGCGAAAACATGTCGGACGCGCGATGATGACCAATTGGGGCGCTGAGCGGTTCGTGCGCGGCGCCTATGCGGCGGCGCGGCCAGGCCGCTCGCAAGCGCGCGCCACGCTGATGCAGCCGGTGGCGGAAAAGATCTTCTTCGCCGGCGAGCATTTGGCCGGTCCGCTGATGCAGACCTGCGGCGGCGCCAGGCTATCGGGCGCGGCAGTGGCCAAGGAGGTCGTCGCCCAGCTTGCGGCAAAATAGCGTCGGCCGGCAGGAACGTGGGCAGCTGACAGGCGTTTGGCGTTCTCCTGTTCGTATTGTCCTTCGCATTTCGAATGATTTGAGACGCCAATGAAGCTTTTCGACTGCCCGCATTGCGGCCACCGTCTCTATTTCGAGAACGCGCAATGCCTGAACTGCGCCAGCCTCGTGGTCTACGATCCCGAGCATGCGCGCTTCGCGCTGTCCGGCGGCGACGTCTTCCATTGCACCAATGCCGACGAATGCGCCTGCAACTGGATGGCGGAGCCCGGCCACGCCTTCTGCCGCGCCTGTGCGCTGAACCAGCTGATTCCGGATCTGTCGGTCGACGGCAACCGCCGCCGCTGGATCCGTGTCGAGGCGGCAAAGAAGCGTGCCGTGTATTCGCTGCTCGCCTTCGGCCTGCCGGTCGCACCCAAGCAGAATCCCGGCGACGAGATCGGCCTCGCTTTCGATTTTCTTGCCGATCCGATCGGCGGCGGTCCCGGCGGCGAGCGTATCTTGACCGGCCACGACAACGGCCGGATCACGCTCAACGTCGCCGAGGCGGATTCGGCAGAGCGCGAGCGACGGCGCGTCGAGATGGGCGAGAACTACCGCACGCTGCTCGGCCATTTCCGCCATGAACTCGGCCATTATTACTGGGACCGCCTGATCCGCGACGATCCGCAAAGGCTTGCCGGTTTTCGCGCTTTGTTCGGCGACGAGCGCGCCGATTACGAACAGGCGCTGAAGACCTATTATGCCGATGGCGCGCCGCCCGACTGGCAGCAGCGCCATATCTCGGCCTATGCGACGTCGCACCCATGGGAGGACTGGGCCGAGACATGGGCGCATCACATGCACATCACCGACACGCTGGAGATGGTGCATGCCCTGAATTTCCCGCTCGGCCGGCTGGAGACCGTTGAAGCCAACGAGCTGCCGCGCGCCGATACCGGCGGCAAGTTGCAGCCGGCACCATCGGAACCCGCCCCCAGGCCAGAGCCCTTCGAAAGGATTCTCGAGCGCTGGCTGGTGCTGTCGGAGGCATCCAACTCGATCAACCGCTGCATGGGCCTGCCCGATCTCTATCCGTTCGTCATCTCGGACGTGGCGGCGCAAAAACTTGCTTTTGTTCACGAGCTTTTGACCGACCTGCCGAAAACGACTGGAACAAATCGTGAGCCGGCCGAAGCCTTTTAGCCGGAACGCATGCGGCTTTGCTTCGTTTTCCGTGCCAAGGGACTGTGAAACGGAGAGAAAACCATGAAACGCATATTGTTTCCGGCGGTGGCCGGAGCGCTCATAGCGATGTCGGGCTCTGCTTTGGCCGACACCGCCGTCTCGGCCATCACCGATCTCAATGTACGCGCCGGCCCCGGCCCACAATATCCGGTCATCGGTGTGCTCGCGGCCGGCCAGTCCGCGACGCTCGACGGCTGCATCGCCAATAGCAAATGGTGCACCATCGCCGAGGCCAACGGCCAGGGCTGGGTCTATTCCGACTATGTGACGGCCGATTTCGGCGGCAGCCGTGTGGTCCTGACACAGCGTCCGGCCAGCGCCGACATTGCCGTCGTGACACCGCCTGCCGATAGCGCCGAATATTCCGACACCTATACCGGAGCGATCGTTGCCGGCGAGGCGATCGAGCCCATCCGCAGACCGCCGGCCGAGATCCGCACCTATGTCCGTACGCATCGGCTCGAACCGGTCTATCTCGAGGGTGAGGTGGTTACCGGCGCGACGTTGCCTGACACCGTCGAGCTGCGCGAGATTCCGGACTATGATTACCGCTATGTTTATGTGAACGGCCAGCCGGCACTGGTCGATCCAGGCACCAGGCGCATCATGTACGTCGAGCGCTGACGATACAAGCAGGGCGGTCGCCCTATAGCGGCGGCCGCTCGCACTGCCGACATTGCCACAAGCCGGTACTGCCGCTGCAATACCGGTTTCCACATTGCGGCCGATGTTCTAGACCTTGCGAGCCGAAGCACCAGCCAGCGAGCCCGCGTGACGATCGACCCAACCGCCTTCCAACAGTACCGGCACACCACCAACAACAAGACCACTTTGCCGCGGCTTCTGCTTGGAGCGGTGGTCGTCATCCTGTTCTGGCTCGGAACAACTGCCGCCGTGCTGTTCGGCGGCACATATGCCTTTGCCGTTTGGCAGGCGTCATCTGGCACCGCCCCGCCAGGTGGAGGAGCGGTGCAGGATTTCATGGCCTCTCCTGCGGGCATCCTCGCGGCGCTGGCTTCATTTGCCGGAATCTGGCTCGGCCTTTGGGCTGCAATGCGCTGGATCCATCGCGAAAAGCTGACCGCCCTGATTGGCGTCAGCCGGCGCATTTCTTGGGCGGGGTTCCTGAAAGGGCTGACCGCGGTGCTGATCACCTCGCTGCTTTCCGAGATCCTGCTTTATGGTTTGCAGCCCGACATCGCGCGCGGCGCGATCGGCCTGTCCTGGTGGCTTTTGTTCCTGATCCCGATCGCCGCCCTGACCTTTCTGCAGACCTCGTCGGAGGAGATGCTTTTTCGCGGTTATCTGCTCAGGAGCCTGGCGAGCCGGTTCCAGAACCCTTTCATCTGGGCGCTGCTGCCGGGATTGCTGTTCACCTCCCTGCACTGGAGCCCAGGTTCGAGCGCCGCCATCAATGCCTGCGTGCTGGCCTCGATCGCCGCCTTTGCGCTGTTGCTGACGCTTCTGGTCTATGCGACCGGCAATCTCGGTGCCGGCTTCGGCGCCCATCTCGGCAACAATCTAACCGGTTTCCTGCTGATTTCGCACCAGCAAAGCTATAATTCCTTCGCCCTGTTCAACGCCAAGCCGCTCGAATCCGCCGGCTGGACGACTTTAGACGCCGTCCTCATCGCCGTGATCGGCATCGTCAGCAGCCTGTTGACTGTTCTGTTGCTTTTGCATCCGCGCTCACCGCTGAAGGTCGAGCCGGATATGCCGCTCGCCGGCGGCGTGCGCTGATGCGCCTTGCCTGGCTGCCCCGAGCATATTTGGCGCAAAGCCTGACGAAAGCTTGACTCTGCAGCCGATTTCCTGTCTACACGCCGCGAAATCCGCGACGAGTATTCCTCCGAGCAAACCGACCGGGACGCCGAAACCTCCTTGAGGTGAAGTGCTGTAAATCGATCCCGGAGGCCAACACCCGGCAGCGCTGTGCGCCCCCGGGTGCTTTTTGGCTTTGGGCTTTTGCCCGGACCGGCTTTTGCTTGGACAGTTGGCGCGAACGCATTACCTCTCGGGCATCATCCGGGTGCCAGGGAAAAGGAAAAAGAATGTTTGAATCGCTACAGGAACGCACAAGAGGCGTGGAGGGCCATCGGCCCGACAGGGATCAAAATCAATCCAAGGCGCTGTCGCGCGGTGGGTTGACCAATGTTTGAGTCCCTGCAAGAGCGCCTTGGTTCGATCCTGAACGGCCTCACCGGCCGCGGCGCCTTGTCGGAGGCTGACGTCTCGGCGGCGCTGCGCGAGGTGCGCCGTGCGTTGCTCGAGGCCGACGTGGCCCTGGAAGTGGTGCGTTCCTTCACCGACAAGGTGCGCGAAAAGGCCGTCGGCGCCGCCGTGGTCAAGTCGATCAAGCCCGGCCAGATGGTCGTCAAGATCGTCCATGACGAGCTGGTCGAGATGCTCGGCGCCGAGGGCGTCGCCATCGATCTCAATGCACCGGCTCCGGTCGTCATCATGATGGTCGGCTTGCAGGGTTCCGGCAAGACGACGACCTCGGCCAAGATCGCCAGGCGCCTCACCGACCGTCAAAACAAGAAGGTTTTGATGGCCTCGCTCGACACGCGGCGTCCCGCCGCACAAGAGCAGCTCCGCCAGCTCGGCGAGCAGGTCAAGGTCGCCACATTGCCGATCGTCGCCGGCCAGACGCCGGTCGATATCGCCCGCCGCGCCGTGCAGGCGGCCAAGCTCGGCGGCCATGACGTCGTCATCCTCGACACTGCCGGCCGCACCCATATAGACGAGCCGCTGATGGTCGAGATGGCCGACATCAAGAAGATGTCGTCGCCGCACGAGATCCTGCTGGTTGCCGATTCGCTGACCGGCCAGGACGCCGTTAATCTGGCAAAAAGCTTCGACGAGCGCGTCGGCATCACCGGCCTCGTGCTGACCCGCATGGACGGCGACGGCCGCGGTGGTGCGGCGCTCTCGATGCGCGCCGTTACCGGCCAGCCGATCAAGCTGATCGGCACCGGCGAAAAAATGGACGCGCTGGAGGAATTCCATCCCAAGCGTATCGCCGACCGCATCCTCGGCATGGGCGACATCGTCAGCCTCGTCGAAAAGGCGGCCGAGAACATCGACGCCGAGCAGGCGGCGGCGATGGCCAGGAAAATGCAGTCGGGCAAGTTCGACCTGAACGACCTCGCCGGCCAGCTTCAGCAAATGTCGAAAATGGGCGGCATGGGAGGCATCATGGGGATGATGCCCGGTATGGGCAAGATGAAGGACCAGATGGCCGCCGCCGGTCTCGACGACAAGATGTTCGGCCGCCAGCTCGCCATCATCTCGTCGATGACTAAGGCCGAGCGCGCCAACCCGGATATTCTGAAGCACTCGCGCAAGAAGCGCATCGCCGCCGGCTCGGGTACCGACGCGGCCGAAATCAACAAACTGTTGAAGATGCATCGCGGCATGGCCGACATGATGAAGGCGATGGGCGGCAAGGGCAAAGGCGGCGGCCTGATGCGCGGCATGATGGGCGGCCTCGCTTCCAAGATGGGGCTCGGCGGCATGATGCCTGGCGGCGCAGGCGGTCCCGGAGGCGGCATGATGGGCGGCGGCATGCCGGATCTCTCCAAGATGGACCCCAAGCAGCTCGAAGCCTTGCAGAAGCAGGCGCAGGCGGCCGGGCTCGGCGGCATGAAGGGCCTGCCCGGTGGTCTTCCCGGTGGCGGTGGCCTGCCTGGGCTGCCCGGCGGCATGAAACTTCCCGGCCTGCCGGGCGGTGGTGGGCTGCCAATGCTTGGCAAGAATGGCCTCGGCAAGAAGAAGTGAGAGCGCCATGAACGAAGAGAAGGACATGGCGGACGCGCGTGCGGCGCTGGCCAATTATCGCGCCTCGATCGACAACATCGACGCGGCGCTGATCCACATGCTGGCCGAGCGCTTCCGCTGCACCAAGGCAGTCGGCGTGCTGAAGGCGGAACATGGCCTGCCGCCTGCCGACCCGGCGCGCGAGCAGGAGCAGATCGCCCGTCTTCGCCAACTGGCCAAGGACGCCCATCTCGACCCGGATTTCGCGGAGAAATTCCTGAACTTCGTCGTCCGCGAAGTGATCCGCCATCACGAGCAGATCGCCGCATCCAACGGCGTGACGAAAACCGGCTGAGGACCAGCCACCAACCGATCAACCAAATCAGAGCTTTAGGAGAAGAGAAATGCCACTGAAAATCCGATTGGCCCGTGCGGGCTCGAAGAAGCGTCCCTATTACCATGTCGTCGTCGCCGACGCGCGTTCGCCGCGCGACGGTCGTTTCATCGAGTCGCTCGGCTCGTGGAACCCGCTGCTGCCCAAGGACGGCGAACGCGTCAAGGTCGACGCCGAGCGCGTCAAGCATTGGCTGTCGCATGGCGCCCAGCCGACCGACCGCGTGCTGCGCTTCCTTGATGAAGCCGGCATCGCCAAGCGCGAAGCCCGCTCCAACCCGAAGAAGGCCGAGCCCGGCAAGAAGGCGCAGGAGCGCGCAGCCTTGCTGAAGAAGGCGCAGGAAGATGCCGCCGCGGCCGTAGCCGCCGCTGCAGCCGCGCCGGCCGAGGCGGAAGCCGCCAGCGCCGAATAAATCATCTCCACCACCACGAAACGGCGGGCCTTGCCCGCCGTTTGCTGTTCGTCCGCATGGTGCGGCCTGATCAATAGCCCTCGGGGCAACTCGCAACGTACACACGACCGTTACGATCGCGATAACGGCACTGGCCGCTTTCGCTGGCACGGCCGATCAGCGCACCGGCCAAAGCGCCGGCCGCACCGCCGATCACCGCGCCCTTGGTTGGGTTGCCGGCCACCGCAGCGCCGACCGCCGCACCGCCCAGGCCACCAACTGCCGCGCCTTGCTCAGTGCGGGAGCAGGCACCGAGCGGTACCAGCAAGGCCATCAAGATCATCACCTTTTTCATTGTCGTTCCTCTCCAACAGGGTGCCGTCCTCGCCGCTGCACCTCCTAACTCGCAACCAGGCGATTTGATCCAAAGAAGAAGATCGGCTGCCGCCCGGCGCTCTGGCGGCGTGGCCACCATCGAACGGCTTTCGAAGTCGCCGCTATTGGCTGAATGGGAACAACCCGCGCACCCTTGGATCGCGCAGATACAGGCCACCCCAGAGGATGGCGCCGAGATAGACGCCGAACAGTATGTGCGAGAACAAAGGGCTGCCGATCCGCACATGCGTGGCGACGGCGCCGCCGAGATAAGCGGTGAGCAGGATGGCGCCGAGCACCGAGGTGCGCGGCAGCGCGTAAAGCGCTGTCGAGACCAGTCCAATGATGCCGAGAATGCGCGAGACATTGGCATCGGCCGGCCAGCCGAGCTGCACCATGGTCTGGGTGACGATTTCGAGCGGCGGTAGCTTGATCACGCCGTCGAAGATCATGAACAGCACGACGACGGCGCTGAGCACGCGGCCGGCCCACAAGGCACGCGATGAGACGGGTGCTGCCTGAGACATGGTCATTGATGTTCCCTCCGGTCGTTGTGAGCACTGGCTCCTCCGCCAGCTCGAACCAAGGACGCGGCCCATTACGGCGATCCGACATGCCTCCAGTTCTTTTCACTCCAGCGGCGAACCTTGGGTGTGTACGTTCAGTCAGCAACGAACCTGGCCAAGTCCACCTTGCGGGGTGAGGTGGAGGGCGTTATCGAAAATCCATAGAAGTGTCTTCGAGCGCTCGACGCAGCAGCCGCCTAGTCGCACAACGAAAGCAATCGATGGCCGGAGAGACCGACCTGAAACAGTTGCTGGCGGCAATGACGCCGGAATTGCTTGCCGGGGTTCATGTGTTCACCACGTTGCCACCCGATGCGCCCGTTCCCGACAGGCTCCACCCGGTGATGCTATTTCGCGAGCGCGAGGGCATGACGCTGATCGTGCATGAAGACCATGCCAAGGCCGCTGGACTGAAAACCGTGTTCCGCTGCCGGATGCTGACGCTGAACATCCATTCGTCGCTGGACGCGGTCGGCTTCCTCGCCGCCATCACCGCACGACTGGCCGCGGCCGGCATCGGCGTCAATCCGGTCTCGGCCTTCTACCACGATCACCTGTTCGTGCCCGCCGACCGGGCGGAGGAGGCGCTGGAGTTGCTGTTGGACCTAGCGGAGGAGAACCGGCTGTGACGCCGGCACCTTGCTGGCCATTTGAGACGCCTGCGCTGCCCCTCATCCTCCTGCCGGAACCTTTTCCCCGTGAGCGGGGAGAAGGGCGCTAACGGCCGAAGGCCGAGCCCGCGACTGCGGCCGCCGGCCTTCCGGCGCCCCCGCGGAGGGCCAGCCGCGATAGCGGCGATACGGCACGTGAGCGAAAAGCAAGCTGAGCAAAAATCGCGGCCGAAGGCCGAGCCTGCGACCGCAGACCGCCGGTCGTCCGGCGCCCCGCGAGGGCCAGCCGCGTTAGCGGCGATGCGGCCGTGAGCGAAAAGCAAGCTGAGCAAAAATCGCGGCCGAAGGCCGAGCCTGCGACCGCAGGCCGCCGGTCGTCCGGCGCCCCCGCGGAGGCCAGCCGCGTTAGCGGCGATACGGCCCGTGAGCGAAAAGCAAGCTGAGCAGAGATCGCGAAGGCCGTGCCTGCGACCGCAGGCCGCCGGTCGTCCGGCGCCCCGCGGAGGCCAGCCGCGTTAGCGGCGATACGGCCGTGAGCGAAACTACGCCGCCTTCTTCTTTGGCTGGATCAGCCCGCGCTCGACCAGCAGCTCGGCGATCTGAACCGCATTGAGTGCCGCGCCCTTGCGCAGATTGTCGGAGACGATCCACATCGACAGGCCGTTGTCGATGGTCGAATCCTCGCGGATGCGCGAGATGAAGGTGGCGTCCTCGCCGGCCGATTCCAGTGGCGTGATGTAGCCTCCGTCCTCGCGCTTGTCGATGACCTGGCAGCCCGGCGCCTCGCGCAGGATCTCGCGCGCCTCATCGGCGGTGATCGGCTTTTCGAACTCGATGTTGACCGCTTCCGAATGACCGATGAACACCGGCACCCGCACGCAGGTCGCCGTCAGCTTGATCTTGGGGTCGAGCATCTTCTTGGTCTCGGCCACCATCTTCCACTCTTCCTTGGTGAAGCCGTCGTCGAGGAAGACGTCGATATGCGGGATTACGTTGAAGGCGATACGCTTGGTGAACTTCTTGACGTCGACGGTGTCGGCGACGAACACCGCGCGAGTCTGCGTGAACAATTCGTCCATGCCTTCCTTGCCGGCGCCGGAGACCGACTGGTAGGTGGCGACGACGACGCGCTTGATGGTGGCAGCGTCATGCAGCGGCTTCAGCGCCACGACCAGCTGCGCCGTCGAGCAGTTCGGGTTGGCGATGATGTTCTTGCGCGTGAACAGCGAGATCGCATCCGGGTTCACTTCCGGAACGATCAGCGGCACGTCCTGGTCGTAACGGAAGGCCGACGAATTGTCGATGACGACGCAGCCCTGCTTGCCGATCTTCGGCGACCATTCCTTCGAGACGTTGCCGCCAGCCGACATGATGCAGATGTCGGTGTCTGAAAAATCATATTGGTCGAGCGCCCTGACCTTCAGCGTGCGGTCGCCGAACGACACTTCCGTGCCCTGGCTGCGCCGCGAGGCCAGCGCCACCACCTCGCTCACCGGAAAGCCGCGTTCCTCCAGTATGTTGAGCATTTCCCGGCCCACATTGCCCGTGGCGCCGACGATCGCAACCTTGAAACTCATCGAAATCTCCTGTCCCTCTCCGCTCGGTTTCTGGAGAAAACCCGCCGGCCGATGCGGGTTTCAACCCCCGGGCCGGACCCGGGAGAGGGTGGTTAGGCCAAGGGAATCAGACCGTTTTGGTGGTCGTTTTGCCGGTTTTTTTGAGCAACAGCGTGGGTTTGCTGGAACGAGGAGACGCACCGACGCACCCGGCCCAATGGTTCGCATTGGGGCCGGGGATGTCGAATGCAAGGAGCGCCATCAGAAGGCCGCGCATCGAAACTATCCCGTTCGGTGCCGGCTTTTACGCGGTTTGCGTCCAGAGTCAATCGCAACCAGGCCGACCCGCCCGCCCTGTACAATGACATCGGCACCAAGTACGAACGGGTATCGTCTGGCTCGTGGCGCCCGTCCGTGGCGCTTGCCGACATTTACCCGTCGCCGGGTATTTAAGAATCCGAATTTCGAAAGAGCAAGATGTCCAATTTCGAAGCTATTGTTCCCGCGCTGGCAAAGGCGCTGGAAAAACGCGGCTATGTCGAGCTGACGCCGGTGCAGAAAGCGGTTCTCGAGCTTGGCCAGGCCGATGCGCTGGTTTCGGCCCAGACCGGCTCCGGCAAGACCGTCGCCTTCGGTCTGGCTTTGGCGCCGACCCTTCTCGATGGCGCGGAGCGCTTTTCCCACGCGGCGGCACCCTTGGCGCTTGCCGTGGCGCCGACGCGGGAGCTGGCCCTGCAGGTGACGCGCGAGTTGGAATGGCTTTACGAACTGACCGGGGCAGCGATAGCCTCCTGCGTCGGCGGCATGGACATGCGCACCGAGCGGCGCACGCTGGAACGCGGTGCCCACATCGTCGTCGGCACGCCCGGCCGCCTGCGCGACCACATCACCCGCAACTCGCTCGACATGTCGGCGCTTAAGGCAGTGGTGCTCGACGAAGCCGACGAGATGCTCGACCTCGGCTTTCGCGAGGATCTGGAATTCATCCTCGATGCTGCCCCTGCCGATCGCCGCACGCTGATGTTTTCCGCCACTGTGCCGCGCTCCATCGCCACGCTGGCCAAGGGCTACCAGCGCGATCCGGTACGCATCTCGGCTGGTGGCGAGGAGAAACAACATCTCGACATCGAATACCGCGCGCTGAGCGTCGCCCAGGCGGATCGCGAAAACGCCATCATCAACGTGCTGCGCTTTTACGAAGCCAAGAACGCGCTGGTGTTCTGCAACACCCGCGCCGCCGTCAACCATCTGACGGCGCGCTTCAACAACCGCAACTTTTCCGTCGTGGCGCTGTCCGGCGAGCTTAGCCAGAACGAGCGCAGCCACGCGCTGCAGGCGATGCGCGACGGCCGCGCAAAAGTCTGCATCGCCACCGACGTCGCGGCACGCGGCATCGACCTGCCCAACCTCGAGCTGGTCATCCACGCCGACTTGCCGACCAACCCGGAGACGCTCCTGCACCGAAGCGGGCGGACGGGACGGGCAGGACGCAAGGGCGTCAGCGCGCTGATCGTGCCCAACAATGCCCGCAGGCGCACCGAACGCCTGCTGCAAAGCGCCGGCCTTGCGGCGACGTGGGCGAGCCCGCCTTCGGCCGACGACGTCTTGCGCCGCGACGACGAACGCATCCTCGCCGCCCCGGTCTTCAGCGAGCCGGTGACGGACGATGAGCGCGGCTTCGTCAACGCGCTTCTCGACCAACGTGGCGCCGAACTGGTGGCGGCGGCCTTCGTGCGTCTCTGCCGCTCCAGCCGCTCGGCGCCCGAGGATCTCTTGGACGTCGCTCCGTTCACGCCGTCCGGCGACAGACCCGCTGGCGACAGAGCCGCCCGCCGCGACGAGGCAGCGAGCCGCCGCGACGATTTCGGCGACAGCGTCTGGTTCTCGCTGTCGGTCGGACGCCGGCAGAACGCCGAGCCGCGCTGGCTGATCCCGATGCTGTGCCGGACAGGCGGCATTTCCAAGCGCGAGATAGGCGCGATCAAGATGCAGCCGGAGGAAACCTTCGTGCAGATCGCGGCGGACTGGGCCGAGCGCTTCCTCGCTGCGATCGGTCCCGACCGCAAGCTGCAGGGCAACATTGCGGTCAAGCGGCTGGACGCTACGCCGGATTTGTCGCGAGCCGGCTATCAGGAACCGCGGCCCGACAAGAAGCCGCATCGCGGCAAGCGCACCTTCGATCAGCACGCGCCCAAATTCGAGAAGCGCGCACCGGCCGACCAGCGCCCGGCATTCGAGGCGAAGCCCTGGGCCGGGAAACCGGCCAAGGCGAAGTTCGAAGGCGGACCTGCGAAACACAAGAAATCGAAGAAACGGCCGGGGTAAATAGCCAGCACTCTCCATTTCCGCACGCCCCTTGCGGTCTGCCGGAACTTTGCACAGTCTGGGGCGGGGAAATGGGGGTGGGCAGGACATGCGCGGCGAAGTTCTTCATTACGACGAAGACCAGGGTTTTGGTTTCATCACCGGAGCCGACGGCAACCGCTACACTTTGGCGCGCGAAGATTTGCGCCGCGAAGCATCGGTTGCCGGAGGTACGACCGTCGAATTCCAGCCGGCTGGCGGACGGGCACGCGATGTTTTTTCGATCCGCGTCCAACCTCGCAGTGCGCCTGCCGACGCCTCCACTGCAACCGCCGTGCCATCTCAGGCCGGCAATGCGCCAGCGGCACGTCAGCCGCAACATTTCGGCCGTTCCGCTGAACAAAGTCCGGCCGAATCCGCCGGCCTGTGGAACTATTTCTGGCTGGGTCTGACCGAGAATTACTTCAACTTCGCCGGCCGTGCCCGCCGCAAGGAATATTGGGGCTATTGCCTGTTCTGGACGATCGCGCTGATCGTGGTCATAGGACTCGGCGTCTTCATCGATGACGCCATGGGCAATCTCGACAACAGTGAACTGCCGGCAGTAACGGTCGGCCTTTTCGGCCTCTTCCTGCTGGCGACAGCCCTGCCATGGTTCGGGCTGAACGTGCGTCGCCTGCACGACATCGGCCTGACCGGCTGGCTCTTCCTGCTTTTCCTGATCCCGACCTTCGGCATCGTGATCATCCTGATCTTTGCGCTGATCCCGACCCAGCCGCGTGAAAACCAGTGGGGTCCGGTGCCGGCAGGCGTCAGGGTTTAGCCGGCGCCGTGCCTAGCAGCCGCTCCATTCGCACATGTGATGCGTGCATATTGCAATTGGAAACAACCTTGGATAGTATCCGTACGGCACAGTATTTGGGGGCAAGCAATGCGCGGCGCGATTTATCATTATGACCAGGATCAGGGTTTCGGATACATCAATGGAGCCGACGGCAAGCGTTACATCGTCGGGCATGAGGATCTGAGTCCCGGCGTGGCGTTGGTCAGAGGCGCACCCGTCGAGTTCCAGCCGGACGATGGGACTGCGCGCGCCGTCATTGCAGGAAGGCCAAGGGCTGCCGAATCCCGCAGCCTCATTCCCAACGGCGTTGAACCTGCCCAATCCACCGGATTATGGGCTTATTTCTGGCGCGCATTCAAAGTGAGACATGTCAGCTTCACCGGCCGCGCCCGCCGCAAGGAATTTTGGGGCTTTTTTCTGCTCACGCTGATCGTGTTCTTCGCGCTTCTTGCGTTCGGCGTCCTCATCAATGCAGCGATCACAGCTGTCAGAGGCGACCTGGAATTTGGAGCTTTGGGTTATGCGCCAGCCTTCGTGTTCCTGCTATTGACTGTCCTGCCGTGGTTTGCCCTTATGGTACGACGCCTGCATGACATCGGCCTGAGCGGCTGGTTCGTTTTGCTGTACTTCGTTCCCGGCTTCAACACGCTGGGTCTGTTGGCGCTTGGGCTTATCCCATCCAAGGTCAGTGAAAACCCTTGGGGGCCGGTGCCGGCGGGCGTCAGGGTTTAGCGATCGCCTTCAGCGTCTCGCTCGAAAGCCTGAGGAAGACCTTCCGACCCTGGCGCTCCGCGCCGAGTCCGACGTAGAAGCGCAGCGCACGCTCGTTCCAGTCCTCGGTGGTCAGGTCGATGCGGCCGATGCCTTCGCGCAGGCAATGGCCGGCAAGGAATGCCATCAGCGCTCGACCGACACCGCCATTGCGGGCATCATCGCGTACGAATAGGTCCTTGAGGAACAGCAGCCGCTCGAGATCGATGCCGGGATGCGCGATCGCAACCGAGGCCAGCCCGCAAACTTCACCATCGACAAAGGCGAGCGCAAAATGCGGATAGGCCGGACTTTCGTCGCCAAGCCATTTCTGCGCCGCCGACAAAGCTTGGCTGGCGTCGAGTGGCGGCTGCCGGTAATGCACCGCCATTTCGCAAAGCATGGCGGCGAGTGCCGCGGCATCCCCGGTCGTCGCCCAGCGGACGTCGACCGACACAGGATCAGCCCAGGAACTTGGCGATGATCGCGTCGCCCATCTCAGCGGTGCCGACCTCGGTCATCCCCGGCGAATGAATATCCCTGGTGCGCAAGCCCTGGTCGAGAACGGCGGCGATCGCGCCTTCCAGCCGGTCGGCCTCTTCAACCATGCCGAAGGAATAGCGCATGCACATGGCGAATGAGGCGATCATGGCGATCGGATTGGCGATGCCCTTGCCGGCGATGTCGGGCGCCGAGCCGTGCACCGGCTCGTAGAGCGCCTTGCGCTGTTTTGTCTTCGCATCCGGCGCGCCGAGCGAAGCCGACGGCAGCATGCCGATCGAGCCGGTCAGCATGGCGGCGATGTCGGACAGCATGTCGCCGAACAGATTGTCGGTGACGATGACGTCGAACTGCTTCGGCCAGCGCACCAGCTGCATTCCGCCGGCATCGGCCAACATGTGATCGAGCTTGACGTCGACATAGCGCGCCTTGTGCGTCTGGGTGACGACCTCGTTCCACAGCACGCCAGATTTCATCACATTGCGCTTTTCCATCGAGGTGACGTGGTTCTTGCGCGTGCGTGCCAACTCGAAGGCAACGCCCGAAATGCGCTCGATCTCGAACGTGTCGTAAACTTGAGTATCGATGCCGCGCTTCTGGCCGTTGCCGAGATCGATGATCTGCTTCGGCTCGCCGAAATAGACGCCGCCGGTGAGCTCGCGCACGATGAGGATATCGAGCCCTTCGACCACCTCCTGCTTGAGCGAGGAGGACGCCGCCAGCGCCGGATAGCAGATTGCCGGCCTTAGATTGGCAAACAGCTCCATGTCCTTGCGGAGCCGCAGCAGACCCGCCTCCGGGCGCACCTCGTAAGGCACCGCATCCCATTTCGGTCCGCCGACGGCGCCGAACAGCACTGCGTCCGCGGCCATAGCCTTGGCCATGTCGGCATCGGAGATCGCCGCGCCATGCGCGTCATAGGCGCAGCCGCCGACAAGGCCCTCATCGGTGACGAAATCGCTGCCAAGCCTGTCGTTCATGGCGGCGATCAGCTTCTTCAACTCGGCCATCGCCTCGGGGCCGATGCCGTCGCCGGCAAGCAGGAGAAGATTTTTCGAAGCCATGAGAACCGTCCCGATTGTTTAGCGCATGAACGCGGCCTTGCTAAACGCCAAGCAGCCGGCGCGCAAGCCTGCGGTTCAGAGCATCGGACCCAAAAGTGGAAACCGGTTTTGGGAGAATCCGATGCTCAAGCCAAAACGCCTACAGATGCGAAAGGATATTGACCAGCCTGCCGAACGGGTCGCGTACGAAGAAGCGCCGCACGCCCCAGGGTTCGTCCGCCGGACCGTATTCGATGGCAAAGCCGGCCGTCCTCATGCTTTCAAGCGCGGCATCGACGTCGTCGATTTCGATAGAGATGTCCGGCACCGGCGTTCCTGACCCTCCTTCGGCCATGAAACTGACCTGCACGGACATCGTCTCTTGCGAGCCGTAGGTAGCGATCCAGCCCATATCCATCTTGAGATCGAGGCCGAGCACATCCTGATAGAAGGGTTTTGCCGCCGCGATATCCTGCGTGTCTATGTTTGCAACGATGCGCCTGACCTTCACCATGGGCCGATCCTCGTGCTAACCGTGTCGTTGTCGCAACCGTGACAGGCATCAGGCTGTGCGCCGCAGCGCCGTCACCTCGATCTCGATCTTCATCTCCGGCTTGTTGAGCTGGCACACGATCATCGTTGCCGCCGGCCTGATCTCGCCAAAGGCCTCGCCGAGGATCGGGAACACCACATCCACGAAAGCCGCATCGGTGATATAGTAATGTGCCCGCACCACATCGGCCATTTCGAAGCCGCCGTCTTGCAATGCCTTGGCGATGGTAGCGAGGCAATTACGGGTCTGCGCCTCGACCGTCTCCGGCATCGTCATAGTGGCATAGTCGTAACCGGTCGTTCCGGAGACGAAACACCAGTCGCCCTGCACCACGGCACGCGAATAGCCGGCGGTCTTCTCGAAGGGCGAACCGGTGGAGATCAGTTTTCGCATGGGGCGGCCTCGCTGGGTTGCTGAGCGTCGTCTAGCAGAGGGGGGCCGGGCGGGTCATGAGCCAAGCTAGGCAAATTGTTGTCACGAGGCGGCAAGACGAAAACCTCGGAGATTGGCCGGAGCATCTATCCCGTCGTCATCCTATGGCGGAGCAAGGAGCGTATCGACGCAGCGTAGACCATAGGATCCATGCCGAGACATCACGGGCTTTGCCACGGTGCAGAATTTCTGCTCAGCCGCCTTCCGACAACGGTCGCAGCAAGGATCCTCGGGTCAAGCCCGAGGATGACGAATGCGCAGTTGCGACCCCTTGTCGAAACCTTAATTGGCCGACCCCAGCGCCTTGTCCAGCGCTTCCTTGACGTCGGCCGGCCATGTACTCACCGCCGGCCACGCGTCCGGCTCGGGCTTGTCGCCGCGGCGGGCGAAATAGAGCTTATGGTTGACCGGGTCGACGGCCATGAAACCGTCATTGCCGCCGCAATCATGCGGCACGCAGCCGCTGGCAAAAAAGGCGCCCGAAGCGGTCTCCTCAGTACCGCCGCCGACCAGCAGGCTGGTCGCCATGTCGGGCATGTCCTTGCCGAGCAGCGTCTCGGCTAGCCTGTAGACGGCCTCGTTGTGAAAGGCATCAATGATGTTATCGTATTTCGACGGATCGACGTCTTTCCACTCCGTGCCCGGCTCCGGCATGTAGGTCAGATTACCGGACGTCGTCAGCCCGTCCGTCGGCGACCATTGCAGCGCCGGCTTGGAATCGCCCGGCAAAAGATAGGGTACGAAATAGATGGCGCTGTCGGAGATCGCGGCCGGTGGTGCGCCGCATTCATCCTGCTCGACCGTGGTCGTCTGGATCGTGCCGCCTTCCGGCTTCCACACGATCACCTTGGCCGGGCCGCATTGATTGCCGCCGTCGCCGACATCGACCAGCGCCACCTTGACACCGCCGACCTCGACGACCTTGTCGAAGAAGACGTCGTAATTGCGCGCCAGTTCCTTGCCGTCGAAGGCGAGCACCCGTTCCCCGTACTCTTCCTCCTGGGTGATGGTCAGCTGGCCACCCTCGAACGGGATCGGCGCCTGTTTGTCATTGTCGGCTAGGGCCGCATTGCTCAACGCGCCCTGGTCGGCCCCGCCGGACGCATCGTCAGCCGGCACGAGCACCATATCGGTCTGTGCATGCGCGCCTGCCACTGGCATCAGAATCCACGCCAGCGCGCAGGCCCCTGCAAGAAGCGAACGTGTCATGACTGTCCCCTCCATTCAGCCGCCACGAATCCGGTCTGTCGCGGCCAGGTCATCGTACCGCTCAGGCCCAGGGGCGCTCAGCAGCATTCTTCTTCTCGAACGAAGCGATGGCGCCAGCCTTCTCCATGGTCAGACCGATATCGTCGAGCCCGTTGAGCAGGCAGTGGCGCTTGAACTCGTCGAGGTCGAACTTGACCACGCCGCCGTCCGGCCCGCGGATTTCCTTGGTCTCGAGATCGACCGACAGCGTCGCGTTGGAACCGCGCGACGCATCGTCCATCAGCTTCTCCAGGTCTTCAGCGCTGACGGTGATCGGCAGGATGCCGTTCTTGAAGCAGTTGTTGTAGAAAATGTCGGCGAACGAGGTCGAGATGACGCAGCGGATGCCGAAATCGAGCAGCGCCCACGGTGCATGTTCCCGGCTCGAACCGCAGCCGAAATTGTCGCCGGCGACCAGGATCTGCGCCTTGCGGTAGGCCGGCTTGTTGAGCACGAAGTCCGGGTTTTCCGAACCGTCGTCCTTGTAGCGCATTTCGGCGAACAAGCCGGTGCCGAGCCCGGTGCGCTTGATCGTCTTGAGATAATCCTTGGGGATGATCATGTCGGTGTCGACATTGACGATCGGCATCGGCGCGGCGACGCCGGTGAGCTTGGTGAATTTTTCCATGGTTCTTGCCCGTCTTCTTCTCGTTGCGGGGAATTGCTGGCGCCCGGTTTACACAAAGCCGCGGGCAAATAAAAGGCGGCTGTTTCTGGACTTCCGTCGTCGATCGAAACACAAAACGCTTCAAAACCACCGGCCCATGGTGCACTTTTATCGACATGACAACGCGATCCACGGTCCTCTACGCCAGCGAACCGGACCTCGGCACCGCCGAGTTCCGCCGCGTGCTGGTGGAATCCGGCCTCGGCGAGACACGGCCCGTCGATGACAACACTCGATTGAAGGCGATGTTGTCAGCGGCCAATTTGGTGCTCACCGCGCGTCTCGACACAGAAGGCAAGCCGCTGGTCGGTGTCGCTCGCGGCATCACCGACTTTTCCTGGGTCTGCTATATCTCCGAGCTCGCTGTTTCTGCATCGGCGCAAGGGCTGGGTATCGGCAAGGGCCTGATGGATGAGGCACGCCGGCAACTCGGACCGTCCGTCGCCATCAGCCTGATCTCCATGCCCGACGCCGTCGGCTTCTATGAGCGTATCGGCATGGAGCGCATGCCCAACGCATTCTGGTTCGGCCGCAAGCGCTGAAATCCACTTTCAGCGACCTCAACCTGCGCATCCTCGGCCAAGGTTCTGCCTCTTGACATGCAACCATATGGTTGCATATTAGGGTCATGAGCATGGATGCCGTCTTTCGCGCCTTGGCCGACCCGACACGTCGGCGATTACTGGACAGCCTTCATGCAAGGAACGGGCAGACGCTGAACGCGCTGTGCGGTGAGATGGACATGACGCGCCAGGCGGTGACCAAGCATCTGGCGATCCTGGAAGAAGCAAACCTCGTCACCACCATCCGCCAGGGACGCGAGAAGCAACATTATCTGAATCCGGTTCCCATCAACGAGATCGCCGAACGCTGGATCGGCAAATTCGAGCGGGGGCGACTGGGCGCCCTCAGCGATTTGAAGAAACGCCTCGAAAGGGAAGACTGATGAGCAACATTTTCGTTTATGTCACCTACATCCGCACCTCGCCCGAAAAACTCTGGCAAGCGCTGACCGAGCCGGAGTTCCAGCGGCAATATTTCCTCGGCGCCCAGATGCTAAGCGACTGGAAACAAGGTTCGGCGTGGAAGATGGTTTACACCGACGGCCGCGTCACCGACAACGGCGAGGTCCTCGAGATCGATCCACCCAAGCGCATCGTGCTCAAATGGCGCAACGAGTTCATGCCCGAGATCAAGGCGGACGGCTACACACGCTGCACCTTCGCCATCGAGCAGGAGGGCGAGATGGTGAAGCTCGCCATCACACACGAAGCCGATGGACCGCACAAGCTGCTTGGCCATGTGGCGAACGGCTGGCCGCTCATCCTGTCCAGCCTGAAGAGCCTGCTCGAAACCGGCAAAGGCCTGTCGCGCCCGGCGTCGAAGCTTGAGGTTGTTTCGATAGCGAAACGTTTCTGGAGACAGCGATGTACAGTGCCGCGGTGCACAGCATGACGAATGGCAAGGCCGTTATGGCGAGCGCCGATGTTTGCGCGCCGCCCGAGCGGATCTTTGACGCGCTCGTTACACGCGAGGTCGAGCGCTGGTGGGGGTCCGCCACGACCTACCGGATGACCGGATGGACGGCCGACCTCCACGTCGGCGGCCGCTGGAGCGTCACCGTCGAGACGGCGGCCGGCAGACACCTGCCCGCCAGCGGCGAATTCCTGGAGATCGAAGAGCCGCGCCGAATCGTGCAGACGCGGAGATACGGCTGGGACCATCCGACGCTTGGCCGCCGCCAAACCAAAGTCGCCTGGCTGCTGGAGCCGATCGCCGGCGGCACACGCGTCACCATCTGCCATGGCGGCTTCGCCGGCCTCGCTGCTGCCGCGACGAAGCATGCCGAAGGCTGGGCCCAGGTGCTGGGCTGGCTTCAGGCGTATCTTGGTACGGACGGCTTGGCGGCGGCTTAATCCACCAAGCAACGGTAGCATCCCTTCGGGCTAGCGTTAAATTACATTCAATTCCCGAAACGGCCGCCCATCGGCGATCCGGCTATACCCGAACGCCGAGCAATCCACCGTGCGATAGCCGCCATGCACGATCAGTTCGGCCAGCGCCTTGCCGACGGCCGGCGCCTGCTGCAGGCCGTGGCCGGAAAAGCCGTTGGCGAAGAGGAAATTCTTCACCTCAGGATGCGGGCCGATCACCGCATTCTGGTCGAGCGTGTTGTAGTCGTAATGGCCGGCCCAGGCACGTGTCGGCTTGATCGCCTCGAAGGCGGGAATGCGGGTGGCCAGCACCGGCCAGATCACCTCTTCGAACAGCGGCCAGTCGGGCTCGAAATCACCGGGGTCGGCAGGACCGTCGCCCTCTTCCGGCTCGGCACCGCCGGTGATGTAGACCGAGCCCTCCGGCCGGACATAGATGCCTGAGGGATCGACCAGCAGCGGCATGTCGGCGTATTTTTCGCGTGCCTCGAAGACGAAGACGTTGCGCTTGCGCGGCTCCACCGGCAGCGCCAGCCCGGCCATATCAGCCACCTTGCCGGCATTCGGCCCGGCGGCGTTGATAACGGTGCCGGCCTCGAGCCGCTCGCCATTGTCGAGGCTGACGCTGGCGACGCGGTCGCCCTGGCGCTCGATGCCGGTCACATCGGCGGTGATGAAATCGATGTTTTCGCCCCGCAGCGCCTTGCGGAACAGCATCAGCATCGCATGCGCATCGAACCAGCCTTCGCCGCTGCGGCCATAGGCGCCGGCGGTGATGCCCTCGGCCGACAGCCATGGAAACCGGCGGACAAGCGCCTCCGCATCCTCAAGCACGATGTCGGCGCCCTCGGCCATCTGCGCCTCGTGGTTGGCCTTGAGGATCGGCAGCCCGTTTTCGCCGGCAAGGATAAGATAGCCGCCTTCGCGAAAGCCGATATCGGCGTCCGCGCCAAACTCTTCCCTGAGCCGCCGGAACAGTTTCAGCGTGAATTGCGACAGCCGGATGTTTTCCGGGATCGAGAACTGCTGGCGGATGGAGGCGCAGGACAGCGTGGTCGCGGCGCGGGAAAATTGCGGGTCGCGCTCGACAAGCGCGATCGAGCCCGAAAACCCTTCCTCGCGCAGATAATAGGCGACCGAGGAGCCGACGATGGCTCCGCCGATGATGACGATGTCATAATGCACCTTTTGGCCCTTCCGATCTGAACCGCCGAGTCACGCCGCCGGCAGGATGATCTCGAAGCGCGTGCCGCTCGCTGAGTCAACCAGCCGGATCGTGCCATCATGCGCTTTCAGGAGGGCCAGCACGATGCCGAGGCCCATACCGGTGCCGCCTGAATCGCGGCGCGTGGTGAAAAACGGCTCGAAGATGCGAGCCTGGTTGCTGGGCGAAATGCCGGCGCCGTCGTCGCTCACCTGGATCGTCGCCTTGCCGTCCGCGCTCGCCGCCGCAACGGAAACGAGCGTTGCGCCATGCCGCGCCGAATTGTCGATGAGATTGGCCAGCACGATTGCCGCGTTCTCGGCCGAGATGCGCAGGCCGATATCGCTGCCGGCCTCGAGGCGCATCGCCAGCCTGTCCTCGGCCGGCAGCAGCGCCAGCGCAGCACCGAGCGACGTGCTTTCGCCGCTCGGCTCGAGATTTTCGGCGCGCGCCAGGTCGAGCAGGCGGCGCACCAGAAGGTTGAGCCGGCCGGCATCGGTGACGATATTGTCCGAAAACCGCCGCCGCTCGGCCTCGTCCATCGCGCTGCCCGAATCGCGCAGCAGTTCGGCGGCCCCCTGGATCGCCGTCAGCGGCGATTTGAGCTCGTGCGAGACGTGGGTGGCAAAGGTCTGGATGCCGTCGGAGCGTGCGTGCAGCTTTTCGGCCATGTCGAGGAAAGCAGCAGAGAGTTCACCCATTTCGCGCGTGCCGTGGTGATCGAGCGGCCTGATCGCCGCGCGGTCGCCGGCGGCGATGCGTTTCGTGCGTTCCATCAGCGCATAGATCGGACGGCTGACGGCGCGCAGGAAGACCAGCCCGATCAGCAGCGCGCCGCCGAGGATGGCGATTGCCGCCAGCGCCACCTTGCCGCGCTCGCCATAGAGATGCTTGACGATGTTGTTCGGCGTCCGCGACAGATAGACGACGCCGGCGACCTTGCCGGAGACCGCAACCGGCATGGCCACGAAGACGCGAACCTTGGTGCCGCGGCTGACCGAATAGAGCGGCGGCGACGGCTGGTCGGGAACCCGCAGCCTGAGCGCGCTGGCGTAGCGGCCGGCAAGCGCTGCGCGAACCTCTTCGACAGCCGCGAGCGACAGGCCGGCCTCCTCACGGCCGGCGATGACCACGCCTCTGGGATCGAGCAGCCGGAAGCCGGCGAGCGTGGTCTTCTGCGTCTCGGCAAGAATGCCCGACAGGCGTGCGCCGATTGCCGCTAAGGCGGGATCGGCGCTGGCCGCGGTGGCCGCGGGCCGGGTCGGCAGGATCCCGTCGGACGCAAGATCGAGGCCCGGTTCGATCGGCTGGTAGGGAGAGGCCCGATCGCTGGTGTTGGGTGAAGGCACGGGTGCGCCTAGCTTTTCCGGGGCAAGGCCGGCCTCGCGAACCTCTTGCGCATAGATCGCGCCAAGGGCGGCGCCTTGGGCGATCAGCTCGGCCTCGGTCTGCCTGATCAGCTGGTTCTCGTAGAGCCGGAAGAAAAACAGGCCGGCCAGCGGCAGCGCCATCACCATGATCAGGATGGCGATGACGACCGTGGCGAGGCGAGGCCGCCATTTGCTGCCAATCAGTTCTTGGGCGCTCACGCGCCGCATCCGCCCAGCCGAAAACCGACGCCGTGCACGGTCTCGATCGCGTCGACGCAGCCGACGGCCGCCAGCTTGGCGCGGATATTGCGGATATGGCTGTCGACGGTGCGGTCTGCGACATGGATATTGGCCGCATAGGCGTTGGCCATCACCATGTCGCGGCCAAGCACATGCGCCGGCCGCGCCAAAAAGCCTTTCAGAATCGCGAATTCGATCGACGTCAGCGCCAGCGGCTTGCCGTCGAAGCTGGCTGTATGGCTTGCCGGAACCAGCAACAGTCTGCCATGCGAGAATTGCCGGTCGTCGGCTGGTTCCGGCGTGGGCCGGGAGCGGCGCAGGATGACGTTGACGCGGGCGACCAGCTCGCGCGGGCTGAACGGCTTGGTGACATAATCATCGCCGCCCATCTCCAGCCCGAGCACGCGGTCGATCTCTTCATCCCGCGCGGACAGGAACAGCACCGGCAGGTCGGATGTGTGGCGCAGCCGCCGGCACACTTCCAGCCCGTCCATTTCCGGCATGCCGATGTCGAGCACGACGAGATCGGGCGCATGGCGCTCTATCGCCTGCAGGGCAGCCGCGCCGTCCGGCACCGCCAGCGTTTTCATGCCGGCCTTTTCCAGCGCGAAGCAGATGATTTCGCGAATGTGCGGGTCGTCGTCGGCGACCAGTATGTGGTTCGGCATCAAATCAGCGGCCCGGCATGAAGGGTTCGGACATCGGAGGAACCACGAACGGGCCACGCCTGTCGAGGGCGCGGTTGAGCCGCCAGTCACGAAAGCTCCAGCCCCGCCAGTTTTCCTGGCCGGCGCGGAAGCGTGCTTCGTCCTGTGCATACCAGCCGGCGAGTTCGCGGATGGAGGCATCCTCCGCGGAAACCGTCCTGCTCTGGTGCTGGACGAAGCGATCGAGCGCTGGCAAGGCGCCGGGCCCGAGCGAGCGCAGGTACCAGACGTCGAGCTGGGTGCCTTGGCCGGTCATTTCGAAGCAATGGTCGACATTGTAGTTGGCGATCAGCGCGGCAAAGTTGATGAACGAGCAGGCATAGAGCGTCGCCGATAGCGTCAGAAGATTGGCGGCAAACAGCCATTCGTTGGACTTTTCGCGCGCGATGCGGGCTATGATCAGGACAAGGCCCGCCGCCACCAGCCCCATCCAGACGAACGCAGCGACACGCCAATAGGTCAGCGCATAGATACCGACATAGAGATCGAGCCGCAGGATCGACGAGACCACCAGGAGGATGTTCTGCGCCACCCAGGCATAAACCAGCCGGCGGATGAGCGGATCGCCGGAGGTCGCACTTCCCGGCCGCAGCGCCGCCAGCACGAAGCCGGCGGCCAGCAGCGCCGTGACGATCAGCGGATAGGCGCCGCGATGCGCGTAGGCGGCATAGGTCAGCCGGTCTGGAAGCGCGATGCCGCCCCACAGATAGGTGGCGTCGAGTGCGCTCTGCACCGCGAACAGGATGTTGAAGACGACGAGCGCGCGGAGGATAGCGGCCTTGCCGAAGACGATGTCCTCGATGGTGGTCCTGGTGGCCGGCGTCGCCGGTGCGCTGGCTGGCGACACCCTGCGGCGGCGGAGAAAGCGCGGCAGGCGCGGCTGCAGAAATGCCCAGACGCAGGCAAGCACGAACAGCCAGAAGGCGAGACGTGGCAGCTGGACGAGGTCGAGCAGTGCCATCAGGTCGATCAGCGAGAACCAATATTCAATGACCGGATTGGCGGCGCCGAACAGCGCGAGGAACACTGCGCCGAGGCCCAGCGGCATGACCCAGACGGCGATCGCCGCAAGGCGCACGCGCCGCCGGCCAAGCCGCCGCGCCGCCGTGCGCCAGCGGAAGAAATCAAGGACGAGCCGAAATGGCGTTGCAAGCAGGAACAGCGAGAGTTGGCCGGCAATACGGGCAAGGCCGCGCCGCAACCGTCCGGCCAGTGAAAGCGCGAAGATGGCCAGCCCCGCCAGCGCGATCGAGACGGACAGTGCGCTGACATTTTCCACAAGCGGCAGCAGCGCCATGAGCAGCGCAACCGGCTTGAACCAGAATTTGCCATCGTTGAAGGAGCCGAGAGGATGGAGAGCCATGCTCGCCGCGGCAATCGCAACGCCGAACAGGAAAAGCGTGATGCCCGCCGGTTGGCCATAGAAGAAAAAATCGGCCAGCGCGACGAGCAGGACGGCAACGCCGAAGCGGTTGCAATAGCTCGGCGCCGCCGGGAGGAATACTATCATGATCGGGCTTTCTCGGCGGCTTTGATGCGGCCGGTGGGCGGGGATTTCCGGACGAAAGGGAGGAGGTTTACCGAAGTCCGGGGCGGATCGACGAGCCACCAGCTTTCGCGGCGAAGCCGGTACGGCAGGGACCAACGGGAGTTCGTTTGCTCTTGCATGCCGCCCTTGTCGCATCCGGTCGGGTGGCAAGCGGGGCGGAGACGAGGAGATTTTCCGAAGTTGCGTGCAGTTTTTATGCACGGCTTGCCTCGGCCGGCTGCAGACGGCATAGATCGGAGATGACCACCGAAAGCTACCGCCCGCGCCGCTCGGTGCTTTACGTCCCGGCTTCGAACGACAAGGCGCTGGCCAAGATCCAATCGCTGGCCTGCGATACCGTCGTCATCGATCTCGAGGACGCCGTCGCCCCGGCCGACAAGCCTTCCGCGCGCGAAAAGCTGGTGGCGATTTTCGCCGGCCATTCCAACCGGCGCTGCGAGATGGTCGTGCGCATCAACGCGCTGTCGAGCGAGTGGGGCGGCGCCGACCTGCTGGCCGCGGCAAAATGCTCGCCCGACGCCATCCTGCTGCCCAAGGTCGACACGCCGCGCGACATTCTCGAGGCCGGCGACGTGCTCGACGACAATTTTATCGCCGACGAAGTCAAGCTATGGGCGATGATCGAGACGCCCAGGGCGCTGCTCAATATCGGGCCGATCGCTGAGCTCGGCCGCGACCCGGCCTCTCGACTGGTTTGTTTCGTTGCCGGAACGAACGACCTGGTCAAGGACACCGGCATTCTCGCCACGCCCGATCGGCGCTATCTCGTTCCATGGCTGATGCAGATGGTGCTCGCCGCGCGCGCCGGCGGCCTCGACCTGCTCGATGGTGTCTTCAATGATTTTCGCGATATGGACGGGTTTGCGCGCGAGTGCACGGAAGCGGCCGCCATGGGTTTTGACGGCAAGTCGCTGATCCATCCGGCTCAGATCGAAGCCGCGAACCGCGCCTTTGCACCGTCGCCCGAAGCAATAGCCGAAGCGCGCGCGGTCAAGGATGCCTTCGCGCTCGCCCAAAATACCGGTAGGGCGGTAGTTGCGCTGAACGGCAAGATGGTCGAGCGGCTGCATCTGGCGCAGGCCGAAAAACTGCTGGCGAAGGCCGCCGCTGTTCGCGCATGACTAACGCAACTGACGACAGGATTGAAGAATGAAACTCTACCGTTTTCTGTCCGGTCCGGACGATTCCAGCTTCTGCCACAAGGTGACGGCGGCGTTGAACAAGGGCTGGCACCTGTTCGGCTCGCCGACCTATGCCTATGACCAGGAAGCCAAGACCATGCGCTGCGGCCAGGCCGTGGTGAAGGACATCGAGGGCCAGGAATACGGCCCCGACACCAAGCTCAGCGATTGGTAGGGAGGTTCGCTGAAGCGCTCGTCCTTCGTCATCCTAGGGCGTAGCAGTCGCGAAGCGACGTCGCGGAGTACCCTAGGATCCATGCCGTTACCTCTGCCGAAGGGCACGGCGGATCAGGATTAGTCTAGTGTGATCTACCACCGATCGGGATAGCCCCGTTACCCAGAACGGGATGATGAGCGTTCGGTTCTGCACCGCCGGCGCACTGCATCACTATCACGGCATGGATCCTGGGGTCTGCGCCGCGTCGCTTCGCTCCTTGCTCCGCCCCAGGATGACGAGGAGCGGGGTCGCTCACTCCGCTGCCTCTTCGATCTTCTCCATATCGTCGTCCGACAGGCCGAAATGGTGGCCGATCTCGTGGATCAGCACATGGGTGACGATGTCGCCCAGCGTTTCCTCGTTCTCGGCCCAGTAGTCGAGGATGGCGCGACGATAGAGGGTGATGCGGTTCGGCCCCTCGCCGGTCTGCGGATTCCAGCGCTCGGCGATGCCGCGCCCCTCGAACAGGCCGAGCAGGTCGAAGGGCGTTTCCAGCGAAAGGTCGTCCATGATCTCGTCGGTCGGGAATTCGGCGATCTGAATGACGATCTCGCCGGTCAACTTGCGAAAGTCCTCCGGCAGATGGGCATAGGCCTCCAGCGCCAGGAGCTCGATTTCCTCCATCGTTGGCGAAAGCTGGTCGTGCCAGATGCGTGTTTGGTAGATGCGAGCCATGCTTTGTCCTTTGATCCCGGCATATAGGCTTTCAGGCCGAACTCGGCAAATGGTCGGGCTGCCGCCTTTGCCCCAGGATCATAAGCAGGAATAAATTCAGCGTGTCGTAATTCGCGTACGCACTGAGGAGGTGGTACCGTGCTGAACAAATTTCGAGCCGATGAGTCGACGGAAATGGTGGAAGGCGCGTCCTAGAGTTCCGCGACACCTTTCTTGCCCCTCGGGAAGGTTTGGTGGTCGTGATTGAGGTCTACCTAGACGAATCTGGCACTGACCATGACTCGCAAATTCTTTCCGTATCCGCCGTTTGGGCTTCAAAAGAAGACTGGCAGATCTGGACCCTCGAGTGGATCGTGGCGAAGGCGCCGATAAAAATTCACCACTCGGTCGATTGCCATAACAGGCATGGGGAGTACGAAGGGTGGACCCGTGAAGAGCGAGATAGACACGTCAAGCGCATCCTGCCGGTAGTCAAAAACCACTACATTCGGGGCATTATCGCCGCCGTCGACAGGCGGAAACTGAGCGAGGTCTTGGCTCACAAACATAGCTTAGCCATCAAGCCGGAAGACATGGTACGCGGCTGGTACTACATCTGCCTGCAATGGGCCCTTCGCAGCACGTGGGAGAAACTCGCATCGGAAGGCCACGATAACATCGCATTCGTCCATGAAGCCAACCAGTACAGCGCGGCGGCGACTGAGGCGTTCCAGCAAGTCCAGCGGCATTTTCCGGGAAAATCGGCGACTTTCAATTTCGGCTCAAAAACTAGGCACCCACCGCTTCAATGCGCAGACGTATTGGCATATGAGGGGAACCATCAAATGAGGAATTTTCGCGGTCCCCTACGAAAAACCCTCCAAGCTATCGACCCTAGCTTCAGCCGCTTTAGCTTTCGCAAATATGACGATGAAGAAGTCGATCAAATCGCCGACTTTACCGCCCAATATTTGAGACGCGTCGCTTCAGAATTGGCTTCAGGCTAGAGTCAAAAGCCGCCCCCTTTTTATCAACCCCAGGCTCCCGAGCGGTTTCCTTGAAAAGCTCGGATTGCTCTTTCTGGGAATAAATTCCCCATGACTCCGCTTGACTCTTCGGGCGGCCTCTGGAATCTATAGGAACATAACGGGAACAATTGTGAGTGGAAGCTGACCGTCATGGCGACAAGCGCCGTGGCGCGGGAGACTGTTTTTGCCCTGCGCCGCCAGATCGCGAAGATCGAAGGGACCTTGCCCGAGCGCCTGGAGGCGCCGGCCAGTTCGTCGTTTGACGCGGATGTCCCTCGTCAGAGTCTGACACCCTCTCGGCATCCGACACCCGCTCGGAATCTGACCATTGTCCGGCGCGGCCTCGCCGTGGCGCCGCCCGATGCGTTTTTGCGCACCGGCGCCGAGCGCCTCGATGCTGCGCTGAGCGGCGGCCTGCCGAAGGCGGCGGTGAGCGAGTTTCATGGCGCCGCGACCCGCGATGCCGGGGTCGTTGCCGGTTTTGCCTTGTCGCTCGTCAGCCTGATCCTAAGCCAGGGGCCGCGATTGCCGGTGCTGTGGATCGGCACATCAGAGGTTTTCCGCGAGGCCGGCTTTCCCTATGCCAGGGGGCTTCACGCCTTCTTCGGCATCGAGCCGGAGCAATTGCTGTTTTCCGAGGCGCCAAGGCTGCTCGATGCGCTGTGGATCGCCGAGGAGGCTGCCCGGATGACGGCGCTGGCCGCCGTCATCCTCGAAATCCGCGGCAGCCCGCAGCGGCTTGACCTCACCGCGACGCGGCGGCTGCACGCCCGCGCGCAGAGTGCGGGCCGGCCGCTGTTCCTGCTGCGCCAGGCCGGCGAGCCCGAACCGACGGCAGCGCCCGTCCGCCTCATCCTGTCGGCGGCACCGGCGGCAACGCGTAAGACGCTTGCCGGGCCGCTCGCCGGCTCGATCGGCCGGCCCGCCTTCACCGTCGCCATCGGCAAGAGCCGCACGGCCTTGCCCGGAAAATTCACACTGGAGTGGAACCCCGATGAACGCATATTCGAAGAAAGACGGGGCGAGCAAGGAAGGTCTCAGGAATGGGCCCCAGAACGGCCAAAGAATCCTATCCCTGTGGTTTCCGCATCTCGCCGCCGAGAGAATCCTGCGGCAGCGTCTGGGGCGGTCCTGGCGTTCCCGGCCGTCGGATCACCTGCCGCTGGTGATCAGTCACCGCGACCGGAACGCCCAGCGCATCGCCGCCCTCGACGAGCGGGCCGAGGCGCTTAATCTGAAGCGCGGCATGGGCATAGCCGACGCACGCGCCATGCATCCCTCGATCGACATCGTGGAGGCCGATCCGGAGGCCGACCGGCGCCTGCTCGAAGGCCTCGCCGACTGGTGCGACCGCTATACCCCGCTGGTGGCGCTTGACGGGACCGACGGCCTCTATCTCGACGTCACCGGCTGCACCCATCTTTTCGGCGGCGAACGCTCGATGCTGGACGATATCCTGTCGCGTTTTTTCCATCAGGGCTTCGATGTCCGCGCCGGGCTTGCCGCCACGCCTGGGGCTGCCTGGGCGGCGGCGCGGTTTGCTGGCGACCGCATCGTGCCCGATGGTAAGGAGGAAGCGCTTCTCGCGCCCTTGCCGCTGGCGGCGCTGCGCATCGACCCGGAGGTACGCGCCAGCCTCGAAAGCGTCGGCCTGCGCACGGCGGGCGCCGTCATGGCGGCACCGCGCGCGCCGCTGGCCCGCCGCTTCGGCGCATCGCTGCTCTTGCGTCTCGACCAGGCGCTTGGCCGCCTCGAGGAGGCCGTGTCGCCGCGCCTGCCGGTCGCACCGCTTTCGGTCGAGCGTCACCTTGCCGAGCCGATCATGCTGACCGAGGACATCGAGCGGCTGACCGGCATGCTGGCGACCACCTTGAAGAGCGACCTCGAGCGTCGCGGCGAGGGCGCAAGGCGGCTGGCGCTGCTGCTTTTCCGCGTCGATGGCGGCGTCAGCCGCATCGCCGTCGGCACCTCGCGGCCTCTGCGCGAGCCGCGGCTGATCCAGAAATTGTTCCACGAAAGGCTTGCCGCGCTCGAACAGGATATCGACGCCGGCTATGGCTTCGATCTCGTGCGCCTTTCGGTGCTGACCGCCGCCGCCTTCGACATGCAGCAGGCCGACCTTGCCGGCGAGACGAGCGACGACGGTGCCGATATCGCGCTTTTTGCCGACCGCATCCGCGCCCGGCTCGGCGAAGGTGCGGTCTTGAAACCGGTCGCCGTCGAGAGCCATCTGCCGGAGCGCGCCGTCGCCACCCTTCCCTTCGCGGAAGTGCCGCAGAGAACCTCGCCGCCGAAGCAGCCGGACAAGGCGAAGGACGCTCCCACGACCGTCTTCCAGCCGGAACGGCCGATCCGGCTTTTCCGTGCGCCCGAGCCGATCGAGGTGCCGGCCACCGAAATGCCGGAAGGCCCGCCTTTGAACTTCCGCTGGCGGCGCGCGCTCTACCGGGTCGCGCGCGCCGAAGGGCCGGAGCGCATCGCGCCGGAATGGTGGCGAGGGGCGGCGGGACGAGAAGATGCCCCGACCCGGGATTATTTCCGCATCGAGGATGCCGACGGCCGCCGTTACTGGCTCTATCGCCAGGGCCTTTACGGCGCCTCTCAAGTCCCGCCGCGCTGGTTCATGCATGGGATCTTCGCATGAATGCGCTGACGGCCATCCCCTATGCCGAATTCGGCATTCAGTCGAACTTCTCGTTCCTGCGCGGTGCCTCGAAACCGGAGGAGCTGGTGGTCGCGGCAAAATTCCTGGGGTTTTCGGCGATCGGTCTCGCCGACCGAAACACGGTGGCGGGCGTGGTGCGCGCCTGGCAGCAGGCCAAGGTGGAGGGTGTTTCCTATCATCCCGGCTGCCGCCTGGTTTTTTGCGACGGCACGCCGGACATCCTCGCCTACCCGCAGGACCGCAAGGGCTGGGGTCATCTGTGCCGCATGCTGACGCAGGCCAATCTGCGCGACGAGAACGAAAAGGGCGCAGCGCTTCTCAAACAGAGCGATCTTCTCGAATGGGGCGATCTCCTGTCGCTGGCCATACTGCCGGATCTGTCGGCGGACGCGGAAGCTGGCCTCGAACTGATTAGCCGGCTCAGGGATCGCTTCGGCGAAAACCTGAGGCTGGCGGTTTCGCCGGATTACCGCGGTAACGACCGCTTCCGTATCGAGCAGGCGGCGGCGATGGCCGAGCTGGCCGGCATCCCGCTGATGGCCACCAACGACGTGCTCTACCATACGTCGGAACGGCGCCCGCTGCAGGACGTGCTGACGGCGATCCGCCTCAATGTGCCCGTCGCCGAGGTGGGGCTGGAGCTGGCGGCCAATGCCGAGCGTCACTTAAAGCCGCCGCTGGAGATGGCACGGCTTTTCCGCAGGCATCCGCAAGCGCTGGCGGAAACGCTGCGTTTTGCCGGCGAGCTGACCTTCTCGCTCAGTGATCTGCAATACAACTATCCCGACGAGCCGACGGAATCGGGCCTCGGGCCGCAGGCCGAGCTGGAAAGGCTGGCCAAGGAGGGGGCCGCCATCCGCTACCCCTCGGGCGTGCCCGCTTTTGTGACGCAACGCATCGAGGAGGAGCTCGCCCTGATCGAGCGCCTGAACTACGCGCGCTATTTCCTGACTGTCCACGACATCGTCAAATTCGCCCGCAGCCAGAACATTCTCTGCCAGGGGCGCGGCTCCGCCGCCAACTCGATCGTCTGCTTCTGCATCGGCATCACCGAAGTTGGCCCGGACAAGATCGACACGCTTTTCGAGCGCTTCATTTCCGAGGAAAGAAACGAACCGCCCGACATCGACGTCGATTTCGAGCATGAAAAGCGCGAGGAGGTCATCCAGTACATCTATTCCAAATACAGTACCAAGCGCACCGCGCTGGCCGCTGCCGTCGTCAGCTACCGGGGCCGCTCGGCGATGCGCGAAGTGGCCAAGGCGATGGGCCTGTCGGACGACGTCCGCAGCGCGCTGTCCAGTTCGATCTGGGGCTGGTCGACCTCGGAACTCGGCGAAAAGGAGACAAAAGCCGGCGGCCTCGATCAGACCGATCCATCGACAAGGCACGTGATCGAATGCGCCAACGAGATCATGGGCTTTCCCCGTCATTTGTCGCAGCATGTCGGCGGTTTTGTCATCACCAGGGACCGGCTCGACGAGATCGTGCCCATCGTCAAGACGGCGATGGACGAGCGCAAGATGGTCGAGTGGGACAAGGACGACCTCGACGCGGTGAAAATCCTTAAAGTGGACGTGCTGGCGCTCGGCATGCTGACCTGCCTGCAGCGCGCCTTCACCCTGCTCCGGGATCATTATCCGGAGGCGCGGGACGATTACGGCCAACCCTATGTGCTGGCCACTCTGCCTGCCGAGGACAAGCGTGTCTACGACATGATCTGCCGCGCCGACACGATCGGCGTCTTCCAGATCGAATCCCGCGCGCAGATGTCGATGCTGCCGCGGCTGCGGCCGAAAAACTTTTACGATCTCGTCATCGAGGTGGCGATCGTGCGGCCCGGCCCGATCCAGGGCGACATGGTCCATCCCTATCTGCGCCGCCGGCAAGGCAAGGAAAAACCCGAATACCCCAAGCCGGAACTGGAAAAAATCCTCGGCAGGACGCTGGGCGTGCCGTTGTTCCAGGAGCAGGCGATGAAGATCGCCATCGTCGCCGGCGGCTTCAGGCCGGGCGAGGCCGATGAACTGCGCCGCGCCATGGCGACGTTCAAGCGCACCGGCACGATCGGCAATTACCGCAAGAGAATGGTCGACGGCATGGTCGCCAAGGGCTACGAAAAAGACTTCGCCGAGCGCTGCTTCAAACAGATCGAAGGCTTTGGCGAATACGGCTTTCCCGAAAGCCACGCCGCCTCCTTCGCCCTGCTGGTCTATGCCTCCTGCTGGTTCAAGACCTTCTATCCCGACGTGTTCTGTGCCGCGATCCTCAATTCCCAGCCGATGGGGTTTTACCAGCCGGCTCAGCTTGTCCGCGACGCGCATGACCACGGCGTCGAGATCCGCGACGTCGACGTCAATTTTTCCGGCTGGGATTGCGCCTTGGAGAAATCGCCTTTCGATCCGGATCGTATCCTTGACCGCCATGCCCAGATGCGCGGCGTCATCCGGACCAGCCATGCCGTCCGGCTGGGTTTTCGCCAGGTCAAGGGCCTGTCGAAGGAGCGCATGGAGACCTTTGTGCTGCGACGCGGCGACGGCTACGCATCCGTGCGCGATGTCTGGCTGCGCTCGGGCCTCAACGTCGACGAGATCGAAAAACTGGCACAGGCCGACGCTTTCCGCTCGCTTGGATTGAACCGCCGCGACGCTCTATGGGCGGTCCGCGCGCTCGACGGCAAGAGTGCCGCCGAAAAGCTGCCGCTGTTCGATCAGCCGGCGATCCGCTTGCGCGATCTCGAGCCTGAAACCCGGCTCCCGGCAATGCCGCTCGGCGAGCACGTCGTCCACGACTACCGCTCGCTCGGCCTGTCGCTGAAGGCGCACCCGGTCGCCTTCCTGCGTCAAAGGCTGGATCGGTCCGGCGTCACGCCCAATGCGCGGCTCGGCCAGGTGCGGGACGGCCGCCGCGTTTCGGTCGCCGGCCTCGTGCTGGTGCGGCAGCGGCCGGGCAATGGCAAGGCGATTTTCCTGACGCTGGAAGACGAGAATGCGGTCGCCAATATCATTTTCTGGGAAAGAACCTTCAACCGCTTCCGCCCCATCGTCATGGGCGCGCGTTTCATCCGCGTCACCGGCAAGCTGCAATCGGAATCGGACGTCATCCATATCGTCGCCGAGAAGGTCGAGGATCTGACGCCGTGGCTGTCGGTGCTGCTCGAGGAGGCAAGGCTTGTGGATGAACCTTCGAGCGGCCCCGAGGAGAAGCGGCCCGATAGCATCGCGCAAACGGAACTATTGGGAAAGGCAGAGAAGGTCATGCCCAAAGGGCGCAATTTTCAGTAGAACATGGCTGGCTATTGGCCTCTTCTCTTCGTCAGGCCGTTCCGCCCAGGCGCGGTGGCGTGGGCACGGCATCGTCAATGGTGATCGTACGTGCCTCCGAGGGCAGCATGATCGGAATGCCGTCCCGCACCGGATAGGCAAGCTTTGCCACCCGCGAGATAAGCTCGCCGCGCTCCGGATCCCAGGCAAGCGGCCCCTTGGTCAGCGGGCAGGCCAAGAGTTCCAGCAGCTTGGGATCGACAGTCCTGTTCCCGTCACGTCCATCCGCCATTCGATCCATCCTTTCCACAAGGCGACCGCTTCAGGTTTTTGCGCGTGGCCTCCCCTTCTCCCTTGTGGGAGAAGGAGGGCCAACCTACTGCAAACTCGAACCGAAATCCTCATTGTCGCGCGCCAGCGCCATTTCGGTGATGGCGATCAGGGTCTCGGCGCGTGTCTTCAGATCGGCCGCTTCGAGCAGCGCCTGTTTCTCGGCCGGCCCGTAGGGTGCCATCATCGACAGTGCGTTGACCAGCATGGCGTTTTCGGCGCGGCTGACGCTCTCCCAGTCGGCCTCCAGATCGTTGGCCTGCAGATAGGCGCGAAACGCTTTCAGCAGCGCCGGCCGGTCGATCTCGGCGTCTGCCTGCTCCTCGTCGAGATCGGCGAGAAAAGGTGCCAGCCGGCACTGGCGGAACGGCGTCTTGACCGTGAGTTCCTGAACAATGCGGAACCGGCACACGCCCTGCAGCGAAATCAGGTAACGGCCGTCGCCGCTCTCGGACAGCGCAATGATGCGCCCGGCACAGCCGACATTGCAGAGCTCCGGCTCGCCGTCTGGACGCAGCGCACCGTCGAGGCTGGGCTGGATCATGCCGATCAGCCGCGGCCCGGCGATCGCTTCGTCGACCATCTGCAGATAGCGCGGCTCGAAGATGTTGAGCGGCATACGGCCTCCCGGCAACAGCAATGCGCCCTCAAGCGGAAAGATCGGCATGGTCGACGGTAAGTCCGCAGCGAGCCGGTAATGCGCGTTTCCCGCCTGCACCTCAATCCTCCGATCGCTTTGTCAGGAAGCGCACCAAATCCGTCTCCTCCCGGCCGGCACAAGGCGCAACACCGGAAACCTGAAATCGAACGCCGTCCGAAAACCTAATCTGGCGCAGCTGCCGCCCACCGCAAGCCCGCGCGACAAAACAGTCTGCGCCGGCTCAGGAAAACAGCAGCGACGACAATTTGCGCCGTGCCGACAGCGTTGCTTCGTCGGTCATGCCCCATGCCTCGAAGAGCTGCAGCAACTGGGTTCTGGCGCCGTCGTCGTTCCACGAGCGGTCTGCCTTGATGATCGCCAGCAGATTGTCGGCCGCCGCCATGCGATCACCCTTGCCGTTCTGGATCATGGCAAGCTCGAACCGTGCCTGGTGATCCCCGGGATTTTCGGCCAGCCGCCGTTCCAGTTCCGCCGGATTGCCGAGCACTGCTGCTTGCGCGGCGAGCGCCATTTTGGCCCGCAGCGCGGCGAGCTGGGGCGCATCCTTCTTCGCTTCCGGCGCCCGCGCCAGCACCGCCTCGGCACCTTCGGCATCGCCGGCCTCGAACAGCAGGTCGCCCAAGCCGGCGATCGCCTCGATCGTCTCCGGCGCCTGTTCCAGGATGGCATCGTAGATGTCGGCCGCTGTCTGCACATCCCCGGCGTCGCGCGCCTCGGCAGCCGCGGCCAGCGCTTCGGCCACTTGCGGCGCGCCACCGTTCTTGCCGCCAACCTTCTGGATGAATTGCGTGATCTGGCTCTCGGGAATGGCGCCCATGAAGCCGTCGACCGGCTGGCCGTCCTTGAAGGCAATGACCGCCGGTATCGACTGGATGCCAAGCTGGCCGGCGATCGACGGATGGTCGTCGATATTCATCTTGACCAGCTTGACCTTGCCGCCGGCGGCTTTCACCGCCTTCTCCAGCAGCGGCGTCAATTGCTTGCAGGGGCCGCACCACGGCGCCCAGAAATCGACCAGCACCGGCTGGCGACGCGATTCCTGGATGACGTCTGCAGCAAATCCAGCGGTCGTTGTGTCCTTGATGACGTCGGCCGGCGCCTTCGCAAGCGCGACCTTCTCACGCGCGGCATCGGTGCCGCCATATTGCACGGTGGTGGCATACTGGCGGCCATTGCTGCCAAATGGGCCGCCAAAGGGGTTGCTATCGCTCATCTCTCGTCGCCTTTCGGTCGCGCCGCCGGCCAAGGGACGGGCGCAACATCCTTCTTTAGAACCCGGTTTCAGTCACCCCGGTCTTAGTCACCCATGTGGCGATCATGCCGAGACTTTCAAGATAACAGCATCATGTCCGGTTGCCTCGACGAATTTGACCAGGTCCGCGGCAGCGATGGAAGTCGTCGCTTCATTGGTCAGCGGGTGGGCATTGACCACCGCATGGCTCATCAGCTTCTCGTCCAAAACGACCTTGACCCTTCGCTCGGTGTCGTTGATCAGCCCGAACACCGTGACCGCGCCCGGGACGACGCCGAGAAGCTCCATCAGCATCTCCGGCCGGCCGAAAGACACGCGCCCCGCAGCGCCGATCAGATGGTGGATCTGCTTGAGATCGACCACCGCCTCCTCGTCGACGCTGACCAGGAAGAAATTGTCCTTCTTGTCCTTGAGGAACAGGTTCTTGGTGTGGCCGCCGGCAATCTCACCGCGCAGCGCCTGCGAATCGGCGACCGTGAACAGCGGCGGATGCCGCCGCGTCGATACCTCGATCCCGAGTCCGGCAAGAAAGGCGAAAAGTTCGGCTTCGGTCTTCGGCATCGGTCTTTCTTCTGGTGGCCCGCTTTCAACGGCTTGTTTGGCTAACGCCGTTTACGGCCAATGATGCGGCCAAGACAAGTCCGTCGCGCAACGCGGGGGGTGATTGCCTTGCGACGTCCGGAGGAGCGCTTCTCCGCATTGCCGGCGAAGCAAAAAAGCCTGCGAATTCCCTGTTGCAATCGCCGCGCTCTTCAGCCATATAGGCGCGGCTTGCGGCCCAAAAGCCGCGCGAGCGGGTGTAGCTCAGGGGTAGAGCACAACCTTGCCAAGGTTGGGGTCGAGCGTTCGAATCGCTTCACCCGCTCCATTTCTCTCAAGGGAAATCAAGCATCGAAAAGCCGCGGTCCGCCGCGGCTTTTTCGTTTTTGCGCGCCAACAGGGCGCAGCGCGCCGAATCGGCTGGCCGCGCGCGCAAGTTCATTTGCCACGAGATTCATCCGCAGACCGCTCAGGTGCTTTTGAGCGTTCCGTTCATTCCGTTCGGGTAGAAGCCGCCCTTGCTGACGCCTTTCTGGTCGGTCAGATAGACGATCCGAAGCACTTCTTGCGGCGTCCTCGTGAAGGCGATTGCATCCGGGGTCGATGGAACGATATTGGCTTTGCCGTCCACTCGGATGCCCTGGTCCTTGTCTTCCGGTCCATCGATCTTGTCGCGGGCGTCGGAAACCGCATTGGCGGCCTTCCAGGCATCCTCGCCCATTCGGTAAAGCGACGATCGCGCCATCCCCATGTGGTAGGCCTCAACGGCCAGAATGCCAGCGGCGGCGGCCTGGAAATCCTTGTTTTTCAGAAGGGGCGCGGCGCCGGCATAGGCAGTGACGCCGACATCCTCGAACAGCATGCCGCCGAGCACGAAGTTCATCTGGTTGCCGAAAGGATCGAAGTCCGCTCCGAGCCCCGCCGCCTTGGCAACCGCCGCAAAGCCCGCATCGAAATCGATTGCCGGCCGGTCGACGGCATCGCTTCCAAGTGTCTTGCGATAGAACCTGACATGGGCAAGTTCGTTTTCGGCGACCTCACGCATGAACTCGCCGATTGCAGGCGTGTCAAAGCGAACCTGTTTGCCGCCAGCCACAGCGCCGGCCTTCGGGCCGGCATCCGAGTCATCGATCCCTTTTCCGGTTGTGCCGCGCAGGTAATATTCGGCTTCCATATATTCGAGATTGAGGGCGAACCGGAAAATGTCTTCGTCTTTGACCTCATCCTGCGCATAGGCGCGGGAAACCGGGGCAAGCCCGGTGGCCGAAGCGAGCGTCGCTCCCAGGCCAAACTGCAATGCGCGGCGGCGTGAAACACGAAATGCAGGCGTGACGCGGATCATGGCTTCCTCCCAAAAGCCCGCCGGCATCAAACATTTTGGCACCTCAAAAGCGGGCCTGCGCTCCCAACTTCACGAACTGTGGAATGTTCCTCAATCGCCTTAAATGATCTCGCCGGATGGCGAGCACCGAGGTTTCCTCGATTGTAACCTCATGTCAGCCGACGCACATGCGCTGTAGCGGCGCTGGATCTGACGGCAGCAAAATCCAGCCGTTGCGGTCGTCCGAAGTACGCTGTCGATAAAATTCAGGACTTTTGCGTGCCGGTTTCGGACCAAGGTCCATCTTGCAGAATACTGTATTTGAACAAAGCTAGGTAACAGCCGGCTTTCACATTGGAAGTCCTGACGTTTTTCATTTGGAACCCATCCTGGCGGGAGGGCGACTCGAAGGAGGAACTATGAAAACGCGCACCTGTCTATTCGCGACTGTAGCCGCTCTCACCCTTGTCGCATCTCCGGTACTCGCTGCTCCCGGCGGCAATGGCAATGGCAACGGCAATGGCGGCAGCAACGGCAATGGCGGAAACTCGGCCGGGGCCGGCTCGCAGGGACACGGAGCCGCCACTTCCGCCGCGGCCAGGGACAAGTCGACGCACGGAGTTGCTCACGCAGCGGCGGTCGTTGCGACGACACCGGCCTCGCCACAGGCCACGTTGGCCTTGCAGGCAGCGCTGGCAAGGCAGACCGCGGATGACGCGGCAGACACTGCCGACGACACTTCCGACGAAACCGAATAAAGCTTTCGAAGCAGCCGCTTGTTGTGTTGAAAAGCCGCGGTTCGCCGCGGCTTTTTCGTTTCCCGACGACGAACTCTCAAGGTGAACAGCGCTTCCAGAAAAAAGCTGCTCCACGGCGGCACTGAAGCTACGCTAAGGCCAAACGCCGCCGCATCGGCGTCGGTTTCGATTGCATTCGAGGAGATCCCATGACCGGCTTTGTCGACCGCGAGCGCGCGACTGACCTGATGCAGCGCGCCGGCATCGAGGCGCTGGTGCTTTGCGAGCCCGAGGCGTTCCAATATGCCACCGGTGCCTGGATCGGCCCGGCAGGCCTGTTCCGGCGGGCCGGCGCCGGTTTCGTCGTTATTCCCAAGCGAGGCAACCTGCCGATCGGCGTCGTGGTGGCGGATTTCCAGGCTGCCCAGCTCCCGGCGGCGATGGCCGGCGCCATGGTACGCACGCATCCGATCTGGATCGAATCGGCGTCGCTCGAGCCGGCGACGGCCGACCGGCCTGTTGCGCAGCGCATCGAGGCCGGCCTGGTTGGCCGCGCCCCCGGTTTTTCACGTCCGGCGACCTTCGAGCTTGCCCGCTCCGTCCGCGAGCTGAAGACGATCCTCGCAGAATTCGGGCTGGAGCGTGCGACGCTCGGCATCGAGCTGGATTTCGTCTCGGCCAGCGATTTTTCCGCGATGCAGGCGATGTTGCCGGGCACTGCCCTGGTCAACGGTTCGCCGATCCTCGACCGGCTGCGGGCGATCAAGTCGCAGAGCGAGATCGACCTGTTGCAGCAGGGCATCGTCCTGTCGGAGGCCGGCCTGTCGCGGCTGCAGCAGCATGCAGCGGCCGGCATGCGTCAGTCTGAGCTGGTCGCGCTTTACCGGCAAGGCGTCGCGGATGTAGCCGGCGGGTCGTCGCAGCAAATCTCGACGGCGGAATACGTCACGCTGGGCGCTCGCCCAAAAGGCGCCGACGCGGTCGCCGCCGCCGGCGATCCGCTGAAGGCCGACATGGTGTGCAGCGTGAACGGCTATGCCTCGGATATGTCGCGGAATTTCACCTTCGGGCCGCCGTCGCCCGAACAGGCCGAATTGCATGCGATAGCCGAACGCGCCTTCGCCGACGGGCTTGCCGCGCTTATGCCCGGAAAGCCGTTGGCCGCCGTGCATCGCGCCGCCAGTGACAGCCTGGCGCGCCAGGGCCTGCGTTCCTATCGCCGCGGCCATTTCGGCCACGGCGTCGGCCATTCCGTGTTTTCCGAGCAATGGCCGTTCATCTCGGCCGACTGCGATGTCGCGATCGAACCCGGCATGGTGCTGGCATTCGAGATTCCGCTCTACATCGACAGTCTCGCCAGCTTCAATCTCGAGGACCAGTTCCTGATCACCGCCAACGGGCCGTCGCCGATGAACCGCCTGCCGAGACGTCTGGGGGTTATCGGCTGAATCCAGCCGGCGCCCTTATCTGGCGCCGGCCACGCCCCTGCGGAAATCCGACGGCGACATGCCGGAAAGCTTGCGGAACGACTTGTTGAACGCGCTGAGCGAGCCGAAGCCCGATTCCATGGCGACGCGCAGCACATTGGCATCCTGATGCATCAGCAGCGCCTGCGCGTAGCTGAGGCGCAGCAGATTCACATATTCATTGAGCGTCATGCCGGTCGATTTCTTGAAGATGCTCATGGCGTATTTGGGATGGATGTCGGCCGCCGCGGCGATGTCGACGCAATCGATCTCGTAGAGGAAATTCTCGGCGATGAAGTCGCACATGCGCCCGACATTGCGCAGCGATTGCTGATCGAACGGGCTGCCTAGCTCCTGTTCGACCGGCGTTTCCGGCACCAGCCGGTAGGGCTCGAACCGCACCCGCTCAAGCCGCAGCAAAAGCTCGTTGACGGCATGCTCCGCCTTGACCGGGTCGCCGGAGCGGGCATAGCGGTTCCAGCGCTCGAAATTGTGGTCGTCCGACCGGTCTGTGGCGTCGGTCACCAGCGTCGCGCCGGTCATCAGCCTGTTGCGGACGTCGACGGGCAAATGCAGCCGGAAGAAATGAACCAGCGGCAGATGCGCGCCGGCGTAGATGGCATCGTCGGAGGCTTCGTCCATCTGGTGCGGCAGGCCGCCCCAGAACAGGCACATGTCGCCCGCAGAAAGCGAAAGCCCGTGCCCGTCCATGCGGTAATGCACGGCGCCACGCACGATGAAATTCACCTCGACCTGGGCATGCCAATGTGGCTTGAGCATCACCAGGGGCTGGGTGTGGAACATTTGCAGCAGCAGCGGCAGGCCCTCCACGCTGCTGGCGCCAGGCTGGTAAAACGGCCTTTCCGGCATCTTACTTTCCGCTCATTTCTTATTCCCTTTGTCGCGGACAAGGCTTTCCCGAAGCCTAGTCTAGCCACGCTCGCAAACAGAGAGCAACTGAAATGGGAGGATTTCAATGCGCTTAAAATTGACCTGCGCCGCGCTCGCGCTTGCCCTGGGCTCCAGCCCAGCCTTTGCGCAGTCCGGTGAAATCACGATCTGGAGCTGGAACATCGCCGCTTCGTCGCTGAAGGCCACCATAGCGGGCTTCAACAAGCAGTATCCCGACATCAAGGTCACGGTCGAGGACCTCGGCAACCAGCCGACCTACGACAAATCGATCGCCGGCTGTGCCGCCGGCGGCGAGGGCCTGCCGGATATCGTGACGATCGAGAACGGCGAGGCGGAAAACTACTGGAGCCAGTTCCCGGATTGCTTCGTCGACCTGCACACGCTCGGCTACACCGCAGAAGACCAGGCAAAATTCCCCGACTTCAAACGTACCGAGCTCGAGGTTGACGACAAGGCCTATGCGATGCCCTGGGATTCCGGTCCAGTAGCGATGTTCTACCGCCGCGACTTCTATGAGAAGGCCGGCGTCGACCCGTCTTCGATCAAGACCTGGGACGATTTCATCGCCGCCGCCAAGAAGATCCAGGCCGCCAATCCTGGCGTGACGATGACCAACGCCGATTTCAACGGCGATTCCGAATTCTTCCGCATGATCTCCAACGAGCAGGGCTGCGCCTATTTCTCCGCCGATGGTCAATCGATCACCGTCAATCAGCCCAAATGCGTCGATGCCATGACCAAGATCAAGGAGATGAAGGACGCCGGCATCATTTCCTCTGCCGACTGGAGCACCAAGATCACTAACAACACCGCCGGCAAGGTCGCCAGCCAGATGTATGGCGGCTGGTATGAAGGCACCATACGCACGGAATCGCCCGATGGCGCAGGCAAATGGGGCGTCTATCTGATGCCGAGCCTGACCGCCGACGGTCCGCGCGCCGCCAATCTCGGCGGCTCCTCGCTCGCCATCACTTCGGTGTCGAAGAACAAGGAAGCCGCCTATGCCTATCTGAAATACACGCTAGGGACGAATGAGGGCCAGATCACCATGCTGAAAGGCTTCGGCCTGGTGCCGTCGCTGATCTCGGCGCTCAACGACCCTTATGTCTCCGAAGGCCTGCCCTATTGGGGTGGCCAAGCCGTGTGGAAGGACATCCTCGGCACCTTGCCCAAGGTCGTCCCCAGCCGCGGCACTCCGTTCCAGAGCGACGCCGAAATCATCATCCGCGCGGTGCAGACCAAATATCTGGCCGGCGGCTATCCCGACGCCAAGGCAGCGCTCGACGATGCCGCAAGCCAGATCGCCGCGGCGACCGGCCTGCCGGTCAAGTCGTGATCTGATACGGGATGGCTCCAGACTTCGTGATCTATTTCGAACGCTGGCGCTGCCCCTCACCCTTACCCTCTCCCCGTGAAGAACGGGGAGAGGGGAATCCCCCAGCATTGCGGCCAGGCAGGCGGATGAGGGGCGGCGCCGGCCTTCGAACAAGCCACCGTTTGCGGCGGCGCATCACCTGAACATCAACACCGCGCGCCCCAGCAGGCGAAAGCAGAAAGGAGGAAAACGAATGCGCTACCAGAACGCCACGGCTTATCGCTTCCTCGCGCCCTATCTGCTGATCTTCTCGATCTTCTGGCTGTGGCCGATCATCGATTCCTTCCTGATCTCGTTCCAGGCGACGCGCACCGTGCCGTGGCGGTTCGCGCCGACCTTCAACTGGGGCCGGCTGATCGGCGATCCCGCCTTCTTCAACGCCTTGAAGAACACATTGCTGATCCTCGTCATCCAGGTGCCGGTGATGATTTCCCTGGCGATTGTGATGGCGGTGCTTTTGAATTCGCCGCTGCTCAAGGCGCGTGGCCTGTTCCGCTTTGCCTTCTTCGCGCCGGTCGTGGTCGGCGAAGTCGCCTATTCGGCGGTTTTCCGGCTGATGTTCAATCTCGACTACGGCATCATCAACAAATTGCTGAACAGCATCGGCCTGCCCAGTGTCGACTGGTTTACCAACGTCACCCCGGCGATGGCGGTGATCATGATGGCGGTGACCTGGCGCTGGGCCGGCTACAACGCCATCATCCTGCTCGCCGGCCTGCAGTCCATCCCCGAGGATGTCTACGAGGCGGCAACCCTGGACCGGGTCAGCAAGGTCAACCAGTTCTTTTACATCACGCTGCCGCTGCTCAAGCCGATCATCGTGTTCTGCGCCGTGCTGTCGATCATCGGCACCATGCAGCTGTTCACCGAGCCCTTCCTGATCACCGAGCGCGGCGGGCCGGGCGGCGGCACCGAAACGCTCGGGCTGCTGCTTTACCGCCAGGGCTTCCGGTCGCTCAACTTCGGCTACGCTTCGGCCGTCGCCTACACCATGGCCGGGCTGGCGATTGCCATTTCGCTGGTGCAGATATGGCTGACGAGGGAACCGAAATGACCTCGCGCTCCCCAATCAGCCATTCCCGGGTCAGCCGTTCTCAGGCCAGATTGGGCCGCAGCATCGCGCTGCATCTGGTCCTGACGCCGCTGGCGCTGGTCTGGCTGTTTCCGCTGTGGATGATGGTGGTCTTTTCCACGATGCCCGACAATGGCATCTTCAGCCCCGACATCGAGCTTTTGCCGCACGGCAATTTCCTCGACAATGTCAGCAATCTGCAGCGCGGCACCAATTTCATCGGCGCCATCGGCATCTCCGTCTCGGTGGCGGTGACCTATACCTTCCTGTCGGTGATGCTCACCTCGATGGCCGGCTGGGCGCTGGCGCGTTACAACTTCTTCGGCAAGGGCATGGTCGTCGCCATCATCTTCGGCACCATCACGCTGCCCTATGCGGTCGTGCTTATCCCGCAATTCATCATGGTGGCGCGCGACTTCAAGCTCGCCAACACCTGGGTGGCGCTGATCGTGCCGCCGCTGTTCAACTCGCTGGGCGTGCTATTCATGCGACAGAGTTTTTCGATGATGCCGCACGAGCTGTTCGACGCGGCCAAGGTCGAGGGCGTCAAGGAATGGCGGATATTCCTGTTCGTCGCATTGCCTCTGGCGCGGCCGATGCTGGCGGCACTCGCCATCATCCTCTTCCTTGCCTCCTGGAACAACTATCTGTGGCCGCTGCTGATCAATTCCAAGCCTGGCGCAATGACCGCGCCGGTGGCGCTCGGCACGCTGATCGGTCTCACCAAGGTGTCCTGGGGCGGCATCATGGCGGGCGCGGTGATGCTGACGGCGCCAATGCTCGTCGTGTTCGTGCTTCTGCAGCGCCATTTCGTCGCCGGCATCGCCGCCGGCGCCATCAAGTAAGGATCAGCATGGCTGCAGTCACACTCAAAAACGTCATCAAGCGCTTCGGCGTCTTCGAGATCGTCCACGGCGCCAATATCGATATCGATGACGGCGAATTCGTCGTCTTCGTCGGCCCTTCCGGCTGCGGCAAGTCCACGCTGCTCCGGATGATCGCCGGGCTCGAGGACATCAGCGACGGCGAGATCGCCATTGGCGGCAAGGTGGTGAACGACGTCGAGGCAGCCGATCGCGGCATCGCCATGGTGTTCCAGTCGTACGCGCTCTATCCGCACATGACGGTCGAGCAGAATCTGAGCTTCGGCCTGAGAATGACCGGCAATCCCAAGGCAGATACCGAGCGGCGGGTGAAGCGGGCTTCCGAAATCCTGCGTATCGCCGAGCTGATGAAGCGGCGGCCGCGGCAATTGTCGGGCGGCCAGCGCCAGCGCGTCGCTATCGGCCGCGCCATCGTGCGCGAGCCGCAAGTGTTCCTGTTCGACGAACCGCTCAGCAATCTCGACGCCGAGCTCAGGGTGCAGATGCGCGTCGAGATATCGCGCCTTCACAAGGAGCTTGGCGTTACCATGGTCTATGTGACGCACGACCAGACCGAGGCGATGACACTGGCCGACAGGATCGTCGTCCTCAACGCCGGCAATATCGAGCAGATCGGCGCGCCGCTCGATCTCTACGACGACCCCGCCAACCGCTTCGTTGCCGGCTTCGTCGGCTCCCCGAAAATGAACTTTCTGGCGGCGAAAATGGTCGGGGCCGACAACGGCGCTGCGGTCGTCGAACTGGTCAATCATCGCGGCGCGCGACTGCGCAAGCCGCTTTCGGATGCTCTGCCTGCGACAGGCGGCGATGTCGTGCTTGGCGTGCGGCCGGAGCATTTCTTCGACGCCGGCCAGGGCGATTGCGACCTTACCCTCAAGGCCGACGTCGCCGAGCACTTGGGATCGGTGAGTTATGTCTATGCCAATTCCGGGACCGGGGGCGGGCGCGAGGAACTGATCATCGAGCGCGAGGCCTCGCGGCATCGCGCGAACGGCGACGACCTGGTGGTGTCGATCAAGGCCGACCGCTCGCTTCTCTTCGACGCCACCGGCGCACGCATTCGCTAACCCATCTAGTTCCTTTTGTCCGATCGCGACTGGTCGCGGCCACCCCACGGAGATTTGACATGACGTCCAAGCCAGAAAAAATTCGCTGGGGCATTCTCGGGCCCGGCAACATCGCCAAGGCCTTTGCCGGCGGCGTCGCCCATTCGCGCACCGGCACCTTAGTCGCCTTAGGGGCGCGCAATCCCGGCAAGGCCGGGCTCACTGAGGCTTTCCCCGGCGCCCGCATCCTCGATGGCTACGAGACTTTGCTTGGCGATCCGGATGTCGACGCGATCTATATTTCAACGCCGCATCCGAGCCATGCCGAATGGGCGATCAAGGCGGCTGAGGCCGGAAAGCATGTGCTTTGCGAAAAGCCGCTTGGCCTGACCGCCTTCGAGGCCGACGCCATGATCCATGCCGCGCGCAAGGCCGGCACCTTTCTCGGCGAAGCCTTCATGTACCGGCTGCATCCGCAGACGGCCAGGCTGGTCGAGCTGGTCAGGGCCGGCGCGATCGGCGACATCAAGATGATCAAATCCAGTTTCGGCTTCGCCATGCCGGGCTTCATGCCGGAGCACCGGCTTTACGCCAAGGATCTCGCCGGCGGCGGCATTCTCGATGTCGGCGGCTATCCCGTCTCGATGGCGCGGCTGATTGCCCGCGCCGCGGCGGGAAAGCCCTTCGCCGAGCCGGACAAAGTGGTCGGCGCTGCGCATCTCGGCCAATCCGGCGTCGACGAATGGGCGTCGGCGCTGTTGCATTTTCCAGGCGGCATCGTCGCGGAAGTCTCCTGCAGCATTTCGCTCGCGCAGGACAACGTATTGCGTATTCTCGGCAGCAAGGGCCGCATCGAGGTGGCGGATTTCTGGTATGCCGGCGGCCAGCAAGGCGGCACCGGCGAAATCCGCATCATCCGTCCGGGTGACACCGAGGTGGTCGAGGTCAAGGAGGACGGCTGGCTTTACGCATTCGAGGTCGACGCTGCCGGCGAGGCCATTCTCGGCGGGAAGCAGGAGTTCGCCTGGCCGGGCATGAGCTGGGCCGACAGTCTCGGCAATCTGCGCGTGCTCGATAAATGGCGGGCCGCCATCGGGCTCGAATACGACATCGAGAAACCGGCAAAGCGCGTCCACACGATCTCCGGGCGGAAGCTGCGCTCCGGCGGGACCGCCATCCCCAAGCGCGGCATTCCGGGCCTGCCGCGGCCGGCTTCGTGTCTGGCGCTCGGCTTCGAGGATTTCCGCACGTTTTCGTCGGGCGCCATCCTGCTCGACGCCTATTTTGAGGCGGGCGGCAATCTGTTCGACACCGCCTTCGTCTACGGTTCCGGCTATACCGAGACGCTGCTCGGCCAGTGGCTGAAGAACCGCGGCGTGCGCGAGCAATCGGTGGTCATCGGCAAGGGTGCGCACTCGCCGCTCTGCTATCCCGACGTCATCGGCAAGCAGCTCACCCAGTCGCTTGAGCGGCTGCAGACCGACCATATCGACGTCTATTTCATGCATCGCGACAACCCGGACGTGCCGGTCGACGAGTTCGTCGATGCGATGGATCGCGAGGTCAAGGCCGGCCGCATTCGCGGTCCGTTCGGCGGCTCGAACTGGACGATGGAACGCATGGACGAGGCGATTGTCTATGCCGAGCGCACCGGCAAGCAGAAGCCCGGCGCCCTTTCCAACAATTTCTCGCTGGCCGAGATGCTGGAGCCGATCTGGGCGGGCTGCGTCACCTCCTCCAGCGACGCATGGAAGGCCTGGCTCACCGCCCGGCAGATGCCGAATTTCGCCTGGTCGAGCCAGGGCCGCGGCTTCTTCACCGACCGCGCCGGCCGCGACCGGCGCGACAATGAGGAACTGGTCCGGGTCTGGTACTCGGAGAGGAACTTCGGCCGTCGCGACCGCGCCATCGAGCTCGCCAAACGGCTGGGCAAAAGCCCGATCCACGTCGCGCTCGCCTATGTCCTGGCGCAGCCCTTTCCGTCCGTCCCGCTGATCGGGCCGCGCACGCTCGACGAGTTGGAAGACAGCCTCCAGGCGCTCGACATCTCACTTTCGCCGGACGATCTTGCATGGCTGGATAGCGGTTCGGATCAGGCCCGCGCGCGCCTGATAGCGGGGTCTTGCGCTGCGCCCTTAATTTCCGGACTGTTTGCGCTGCCCCTCACCTACCCTCTCCCCGCTCTTCGGGAGAGAGGATAAGGTTAAAGGGCAGCGCCGAAGTCGCTTGAGATAGGGAAGACAGATGCTCGACATATCACCGTCGAAACAGGCGGCCACCTGGCTCGGTTCTTTTGCGCGAGCGCTCGAGGCGGGCGACGTCGCGGCCGCAATCAACCTGTTCGTCGAGGACTGTTACTGGCGCGATCTGCTGACCTTCACCTGGAACATCAAGACCATGGAAGGCCGCGCGGCGATCCGCGACATGCTGGAAGCCACGCTGGCAATGACAAGGCCTGCCCGGTGGCAGCTCAGCAGCGAAGCGACTTCGGACGAAGGCGTTATCGAAGCCTGGTTTTCTTTCGAGACGTCATCCGCGTGGGGCCAAGGCATCATGCGCCTCAGGGACGGCAAATGCCGGACACTGTTTACGGCGATGAGCGATCTCAAGGGGTTTGAGGAGCGCAAGGGCCCGGCGCGGCCTCTGGGCGTCCGCCACAAGGCCGATCCGGAGCGCGAGACCTGGCTAGAGGCGAGGGCGCGCGAGACGCGTGAACTCGGCGCCGGCCAGCAGCCTTATTGCCTGGTCATCGGCGGCGGCCAGGGCGGCATCATGCTGGGCGCACGGCTCCGGCAACTCGGCGTGCCGGCCATCATCATCGAGAAGAATGCGCAGGCCGGCGATTCCTGGCGCAATCGCTATCGCTCGCTCGTGCTGCACGACCCGGTCTGGTACGACCATCTGCCCTACATCCCGTTTCCCGAGAACTGGCCGGTGTTCACGCCCAAGGACAAGATGGGCGACTGGCTGGAAATGTATACACGCGTCATGGAGCTCAACTACTGGACCTCCACAAGATGCATCAGCGCGTCCTACGACGACACCGAAAAGGTCTGGACGGTCGAGGTCGACCGCGCCGGCCAGCGCATCACGCTAAAGCCGAAGCACATCGTCTTTGCAACCGGTGCTTATGGCCCGCCCAGGCAGATCGACCTGCCGGGCGCCGAGGCCTTCCAGGGCGAGATCCTGCACTCCAGCCAATATTTCAGCGGCGAGAAATTCCGCGGCAAAAAGGTCGCCGTCATCGGCGCCGCAAGTTCTGGCCATGATGTCAGCGTCGATCTATGGGAGAGCGGCGCCGAGGTGACGATGGTCCAGCGCTCGCCGACGACGGTGGTCAAGTCGGACACGCTGATGGAGATCGGTTTCGAGATCTTTTCGGAAAAGGCGCTGGCCCGCGGCATCACCACTGAGAAGGCCGACATGATCGTCGCCTCGACGCCGTTCGCGCTGCTGCCACAGGGCCAGCGCGCGCTCTACGACATCATCAAGGCGCGCGACGCGGCCTTCTACGACCGCTTGCGCGGCGCCGGCTTCGCCATCGATTTCGGCGACGACGAGACCGGACTTTTGATGAAGGCCTACCGCACCGGCTCGGGCTTCTACATCGACGTCGGCGCCTGCGATCTGATCATCGACGGCGAGATCGGCATCCGCAGCGGCGTCGGGATCAAGTCGCTGACGCCGACAGGCATCCTCTTCGACGACGGCACCGAACTGGCGGCCGACGCAATCATCGCCTGCACCGGCTATCTCTCGATGAACGAAACGGTGGCGGCGATCATCTCCCGTGAAGTCGCCGACAAGGTCGGGCCGTGCTGGGGGATTGGCTCGGGCGTGAAAGGCGACCCGGGTCCATGGCAAGGCGAATTGCGCAACATGTGGAAGCCGACCGCGCAGGAAGCGCTGTGGTTCCACGGCGGCAATCTGGCGCTGTCGCGCTTTTATTCGAAGTTCGTGGCGCTGCAGATCAAGGCGAGGATGGAAGGCATTGCGACGCCGGTTTATGGGACGCCGCGGTGAAGCTGTGATCTCCCCCCTTGAGCGGGAGATATCGCCAAAGGCGACAGAGGGAGTCGCCGCGCGTCGAGCGCCAGCCTCCTCTACCGTAGCAGCAGGCCGAGCCCCGTCGGACCTACCCCCTCTGGCCTGCCGGCCATCTCCCCCTCAAGGGGGTGTTTGGACCGGGGACATCGCGAACAGGTGTGCGAGGACATCGCGAACAGTTTGGCGCGCTTTGCGCTGGGGGGTTCGGGAT
>NZ_JAMYSP010000038.1:0-59669 GCF_040322015.1 Mesorhizobium sp. M0208
GATACGACCGATGTGCTCACACCTTCCTGTCGGCGATCGCCTTCGCTGCAGCCTTCATCTTCTGGATCAATGAGTCCTGACCCTAGCTGGACTATTGCTCGACCGGAAGCGGCTCGTGCTGGGACTCAGCGTGGTGGAAGACCTGTCCAAGATCGCGCGCGTCGAACGTTTGGCCGCAGACTGGGCAGTAGACCAAGTGCTTCGACTCGTCCTCTACCGGCCCGTCATGCGGCCTGCCCTCATAGCCCGTCGCGATGTTGTCGGTTCTAATCCGGGGCAACGACAAGTGCCTTTCGTCGGTTTGGCGGCCTATATTCTCCACCAACCGGACCTTGTCACGGTCGACCGTGACCAGCGGCCCGAGTTCGATCGTCACGGTGTCCTCGTCGATGCGCGTGACCTCGCCTTTCAGGTCGATTTGCTGGCCTCGGTTCACCTTGGTGTGTTCGATGATGGAATGTGGGAAGTCGTAACCTGGGAAAGAGACGGTTACGCGGTCCTCTATTATCCGCCTTCGAACCGTGGCAGTAATCGCCACCTGGTCACCAATGCCTATTCCCCGAGCCATGCCATGGATTCTGGTGCGGGCAGCGTCTTCTTCAAGAGGCTTCTAATATACGCCGGCCATCCTAAGGCTGACCTACGACCAGAGTTACAAAAGTTGAACTTCATCGGGGAACACTCCTTCTGTCTGCCTGTTCAATTTCCCAGGCGCATCCGGCGCATTCAGACAGGAGAAAGAAGATGAAACGCATCCTTTTGGCTTCGGCCGTGCTGGCGGTGTCGGCCGGGCTTTCCTTTGCCCAGACGACCAGCGGAACTTCGAGCGGAACCTCGACGAGCGGAACCTCGACCACGACAACCATGCCCAGTACGACGGATCAGGGCACCGGCACGACGAGCAGCGGGACCAACATGTCCGGCGATCAGGGCACCGACACGACCACCACCAGCGGCACCACAAATCCGAACTCGGCCAGAGACTGCGCGCCCGGCCAGCAGACTGGCAGCGCCCAGCAGGCTGCGCCAGGTCAGCAGGACACGACAGCCAACACCGCCGCGCCAGGCCAGGTGAAAAAGACCGACGAAGGTTGCTGATTGGCACATCGGCACAGGTTGGAATCACCAGCGTGTGGCTGGCCAGTCTCCCCCGACCATCGCCTGAACTCAACTCGGCTGGCGAGCAAGTTCCCGCCAGCTCAACGCTCTGATGCTGAAAATACTGGACCAGATCTATGCGGTCTCACCGTTAGCGCCAGCGAAGCGATGACACCGGGGCGGGACAGGCGAGGCCGCTACAGCTCCAGGCTTGCGCACGGCGTCGACGACTTCGCGCATCGAGTCGAGGACGAGCTGCCGACGATCCGCATGCGGATCAGCAACTCAGGGTCGATCGAGGGACGGCCGATCGGGCAGGCCGCACCATAATACCCAAGCGGAAAGGCCACGCCCACGCCTGGACACTGCCAGTGTATATCGGCGGGCTGCTTGCCAATGAGCTCTAGTGATGTCGAGCGCCCGCTGCGCCGATATGAGCGTGGAGGCCATGAACAGGCGTATCAAAGGCGGGGGTCCGTCGCCTCTCCTTGCTGACGGCGGGCTCCGCAAAGCGCGGTGTTGGTCGGAGACAATAGAACCTTATACCGCAATCCAACTTAGCTAGTTGTAATGTCCCCTCCTCTTTTGCAGCAGCCAGGAATGCCCTGCAGGCCTCCTCCGGCTCCATCTGACGCTGCCCCCAGTTTCTATCCATTTTTGAGTTCCTCAGCCCTCCAGGAATGCCAGAAGCGCCGCATTCACCGCGTTGCTCTCTTCGCGTTGAACCCAATGCGTCCCTTTCTCGAAAGTCTGCACGCGGCCATCGTCGCAAAGGGCGAGACTGCGCTTGGCCAGCCCGGATTCCAGAGCCTGGTCCTGCATCCCCCACATAACAAGAGTGGGCGTCGTGATCCGCTCCTTCAAGCTCGGGCGAAAGGGCAAGGCGCGATACCAGTTGAGCATGTTGGTCAGCGCCCCCGGCCGCTCCCAAGCCTGCCGATATTCTGCAATCTCCTCTTCTTCGAAGGCGCCTTCCCGGCTGGATGTCCTAAGTGCTCGTGCGAGCAAGGCGGAGCGCCGCGCACCCAAAACGGCTTCGGGCAGCAATGGGATCTGGAAGAAAACCACGTAACTGCTCCGCAGAAACTGCGTCGGAGATCGCAGGGCATGGGTCAACAGCACCTCGGGATGGGGCGCATTCAGGATGACGAGCTTGTCCAGGCGATGAGGCAACTTTGCCCCGGCGGCCCAAGCGACGATGCCGCCCCAGTCATGTCCGACGAGGTGAAACCTTCCGATGCCGAGCGCGTCGGCCAGGGCGAATACATCGCCGAGCAGCTTGGGGAGCGTGTACTCGCTGATACCCTCTGGCTTGTCGCTGGTGTTGTAGCCCCTCTGGTCGGGAACGATGACCCGATATCCGGCGGAAGCGAGCGTACCGATCTGCCGTCTCCAGCCGATCCAGAAGTCCGGGAAGCCGTGCAGGAGCATGACCGGCTTACCCAGAGCAGGCCCGGCCTGAACGACGTGAAGCCGAATGCTTCCGGCGTTGACGAACTGATGTTCAGGCGCCAGCGAGATCATGGCTGGTAACGTGGGTGTCGTTAAAGTGATCCAGCGCAATGAGGATTTAGATCAGGCTGCGTCGTCCCGACAAGATGCACGCTCAGCCGTCGCATCCCCCGCCAGATGAGCATGGGAGCCGAAGGGCCAAGTGGGGATGGCGCAGGTGTTGCTGCAGGCGGCGGATGTTTATTTGTAAGCGCAGGTCTGCACCTGCATCCTTTGGCGCTATTATACGTTTGCCCCGCGAAGAAGATGCTCCGGACCGGCGGCCATGTCGAAGAAAACAACCGAGGACGCTTACGAAGGTCAAGTGCAACTTGAGCGGCGGGCCGAACGGGAGAGCCGCGGACGCAATGCCGAATGGCCGTCAGAGATTCCCAGCCGCGGCTGGAAGGACGTGCTGTGGCGGGTCTTTGCTGAGGTAACCGAGGACCGTGTTATGCTGATCGCGGCGGGGGCTGCATTCTATCTGCTTCTTGCCCTCTTTCCAGCGCTTGCCGCGTTCGTGTCCATCTATGGTTTCGTCGCCGATCCTCAGACCATCGCTGAGCACATTGCGTTCCTTGGCGGCGTACTGCCTTCGGGAGGTCTGGATATTATCAGATCTCAGCTTGCGTCCTTGGCCGCTCAGAAGGCTGGCGCGCTCAGCTTCGGCTTCATCTTCGGCCTTGCCGTCGCACTGTGGAGCGCCAGTAACGGCATAAAGACGCTATTCGAAGCCATGAACATCGCCTACGAGGAGAGTGAAAAGCGCGGCTTCATCCACCTGAATCTCCTGGCCTTGGGCTTCACACTTGGCGCCATCCTCATTGGTATCGGCTTTATCATCTCGGTGGGGATTGTGCCGGCCGTGCTTGCGCTGCTGAACCTCGGCGGCTGGACCGAAGCCCTTGTGCGGATCTTTCGGTGGCCGATGATGCTGATCATGGTGGGCGTCGGGATCACGCTGATTTACCGCTACGGACCCAGCCGGGAAAGGGCAAAGTGGCAATGGGCGACATGGGGCGCCTTCCTCGCCGCTGTGGTCTGGATCGCAGTCTCGATAGGCTTCTCCTATTATCTTGAAAACTTCGCCAACTACAACGCCACGTATGGAGCTCTTGGGGCAGTCATCGGCTTGATGATGTGGACTTGGATTTCTGTGATTATCCTGGTTGTAGGTGCGGAGCTGAATTCCGAGATGGAGCATCAGACAGCGATGGACACCACCACAGGTGCGCAGCAGCCGATGGGTGCGCGAGGTGCCACGGTTGCCGACACGCTGGGCGGATCGGCCGATGCCGCCGACCAGCAGTCGCGTTTTGACGAGCGCAACGAGTAGCGCGCAGATCACTTTGGACGCCATGGTCAAGCGGCTGTAACCAACGCCGCGGCGCGTAGCCCAGAACGGCTCAAGGCGCTGGTCGCCCGGCTTGCCCAAGTGACTGGCGATCTCACCATCCAGAAGCAACGCAAAAGCGCCGTCGCCGATGCCGAACCCCTCGCCAGCCTCGACGAGGTCATGTTCTGCTCAAGCGTCAGAGCCGCCGACTTGAAGGTCGAGATCGCCTCGCTAGCGACGACGACCCGCTGTGGGCCTGTCTCGATTAGGTCTTCCGTTCGGTCAACGGTGTCGCCCGCGTACTCCTGATGGCCGAGTTGCCCGAGATTGGCACCCTTTCCAATAAGGCCATCGCCAAACTCGTAGGGTTGGCGCCGATCGCCAGTGACAGCGGCAGGCGCAGCGGTCGAAGACCGGTGCGCGGCGGCCGTGAAGGTCCGCGCTCCAGCCTCTCCTCGTCGCGCTCACCGTCGCCAGATATGATCCCCTCGCGCCTTCAGACAGGAAAGGAAAAGATGACCATTCGCATTGCGCCCGCCCGCAAGCTACCCATCATTCCCAATGCAAAAGCACGCGATGCGCGCCTCGAGTTCGCAAACGCAACTTGAAACCCCAGATAGTCACTCATTGGGAACCAACGGGCCTTACCTCCGTTTGCTCCTCGAATGGAGGAAACCATGAACAACCGCGAATTCTGAACGGCGTCCCCCGACTGCGGTAAGAGTTGGTGACGGTACCTCGGAAGACATAGGAGCGACCGTAAGCGGCACGTTATCCAAAGCGTCCGACATAGCGCAAGGGGCAGCGGAAACCGCCAAACGGGCGGCCGTTGGTGGCGCGTCCACCGTGACCAATCAGGTGAAGGAGATGTTGGACCGTCAGGTCGGCAGCGGCGCCGAGGTGATGGGCCAACTGGCGAGTTCGACCAAGCGTGCGGCCGAGGACCTCGACGCAAACGCACCGATAGTCGCTGGGGTCGTGCGCACCTTCGCGAATAGGCTTGATGGATACGCAGACGACCTGCGAGACAGGTCCGTCGATCAGCTGGTTCTTGCAGCGTCCGATTTCGCGAGGCGCAAGCCGGGTTTGGTGTTTGGGCTGGCCGCCGTAGCGGGCTTTTTGACGTTCCGCACACTGAAGAGCGCGCCTCCCGCACCAGAGTCCATCAAGGGAAGGCGGCAGGGAGCGAACTGATCTGATGGCACCGGAACAACTGAAGAATTCGCCTCTCCCTCAAGCACTGTCGGCAGTGTTGGCGGACGTCGCGGACCTCTTTCAAAAAGAGTTGCGCCTGGCGCATGCGGAGCTGTCCGCCAACGTCTCAACGAAGCTCCAAGCAGGTGTGTGGATGTCTGCTGCTGGCGTGCTGGGAGTGGTCGCCGCTCTGCTTCTAGTGCAAGCCCTCGTACTTGGAATAGCCAGCTTAGGGATGGCCCTGCACTGGTCGTGTCTGATCGTCGCGGCCGCAACGGCCCTCGCCGCTGCTTTCGCCTACTATCGGGGCCGCGCTGATGCGCAAAAAGAACTTCTGCCGACACACTCCATAAGCCAAATAAAGCAGGATGTTGCGACAACCAAGGAGCAATTAACATGAGCCGCAATTCACAGGTCCAGGATTTTGGAACGAAAGAATGGCTTCTCAGCTCCGCTAGGAACAATCCCGAAGGCCTTCTGCTCGTCGCAGCAGGGTGCGCGCTGCTAATGCGCAGCCGCAGTTCAAGTGCCGGGCATCGCGAGCAATCCGGTGCAACCGACGGGCGCCAAAATGCTCCGCACGTACGCACCGCCAGCGGCGGGGCGTCCAAAGCGCAGGAAGAGGCTAGCGAGACAGCAGAGGCCATGCGCGACAATTTAGCCGGCATTGGGGAGAAGGTGAGTGAAACCGCAAGTCAGTACGCATCATCCGCCGCGTTATACGCAGAACGGGCCGGTCGCTCCGTATCCGAGAAGTCAGGGCGCGTGGTGCAGCAAGCCCAATCATCGTTCCAAGACACGATTGGCCGCATGGTGGAAGAACAGCCATTGGCTTTTGTCCTGGCCGGCTTCGCAGCCGGTGCCGCTATAGCTGCTGCTTTGCCGGCCAGCGATGTCGAGAGGCGCACGCTCGGCCCAGCAGGAGAGCGATTGACGGATGCTGCTGAAAAAGCTGGGGACCGCTTGAAGTCCTCGACAGCAAAGGCGGGCGAACGGCTCAAAAGCGCCGCCGAGGAACATGGGCTGAATTCGGACGGACTCAAGGAGGTCGCAAGGGACGTTGCGGGCGCCTTTGGAAGCGCCTTGTCAAAAGAGCAATCAAGTGAACCCGTGCAGCCGCCTTCGCCAAGCCCAAGTGGATCGAGCGGTTCATCCACTCCGGCCGCCAAGCTGCAACCGGGCAGCGCCACCCCTTCGGAAGGAATAACGGCCAAATCGCAGCGGTCGGGCAACGCTCGGTCGAGCAAACCTGCCCGCCCCGGTGGCAAGAGAGATTTATGATGGCCGATCCGCAACTTGAGCATCTTGAATACGAAGTTGAGGCTGCCCGGGCTAAGCTCGCCGAGGACTTGTCGACACTTCGGTCGCCAAACACGCTCTCCGAATTTACCGATGATTTGAAACACGAAGCGCTTGAGGCAAAGGATGCCCTGGTGGAGAAAGCAAGAGCCTCAATGCAATCGGTGGCTCAGGCGATTATTGACGATCTCAAGGCCAAGGCGGCTGCCAATCCGAGCGCTGCTTTGGCGATTGGGGCCGGTTTGGGGTGGCGTTTCCTCCGCCATCCGCCGATCGCAACCGCACTCGTCGGAGCGGGATTGATCAGCTTGTTGCGGACCAATTCAGCCCGGCCACCCGGCGAGCAGCAGGTTGATCACCTATCGTACGCCAAGGAGCGCCTGAAGGAGCAATCTAGCGATTTGGCGGAAAGCGTCAGTGATTTCGCTCTTGAAACGGCTGGCAAAATAAAACGGGAAGCTGCCGAGTTGACCGGCGTGGCCAAGGAAACTGTTAAAGAGAAGACAGAACGTCTGGCTGCGGGTATCCGCCATAGCGGCGTTGGGCCGCACCAGGGCGAGACTGTCGCAAAAGCATCCGCACCCTTCGATGAAGCTTCGTTAGCTGTTCAAGACGCATCGGGCAATGAGCATACCGAGGACAAACTCCTTCTGGCGGCGGCGGGTTTGGCAGTCGCCGCGGCTGTCGGCTTTGCCTATCAACGACGTCTGAATGAGCAGATGGACACCGACCGAACTGGATGAGCGTAGACAGAGGTCATTGCAGAGAAACAGTCGTCCTGAAGGCAAAGTATGATGCCGCGCTGACATTTATCGAGTCCCGACGAGTTCAGCCACCGGATTGCATATTCTGGAACCACGGACGGCGCGATGACGATGCGCACGGCGGAGAAGATCGGACAAAGCGGTCAACCCCTTCGAGCATGATCGGTCACGGCCTTCAGCGAAACCGCCAGCGACCGGCTGAAGCAGAATTCACCCCGAAAACCGTGCAAGTGCTGCCGACCCCATAACGTGAGCGCAACGGCGCGCTCTGTCCGCTGTCAGGACGAACTTTCTCCGATCCGGCTTGGCGCTGCCGGTGCCCGCGCACGCAACTGCTCAGTCATCTGGGGCGTTCTCGGGCATTCCGCTATCGCGACCTCGTTTCGAACGTTTTAACACGCCCACTCGATCTCGCCGAGCGCTGCGCTAGCCCTTCCGATCTGGCTATTGCCAATGCGTATTTGACCAGGCTTGCGCAGGCGAACGCTTCGACTCGACCAGGCTTGCGCAGGCGAACGCTCTGACTCTCTAAGTGACGACGCCGCAATATTAGCATCACTCGTCGTAGCAATTTCTCGAAATGCGCAACTCGACGACCGCCTGCTAGGCGTGTTCGTTGCCCAGCGTTCACAAAGGGGGACGCGCTAGCGGACGAATCCCGATCACCCAGTTCACGGTTACTGCGTTCCTACCCGATCACCGCTTGGCGCTGTCGCTGTCCGCTTCGGCCCGCGCAAGGAACTGCTCGGTCGTGGAGGGAAGACGGGATTTCAGCCAATCCGCCATCGCGACTTCCTCTTGCAGATTCTCTTCGCAAGCCCGAAGAACCTCGGTTTCGCCGAGCGATCGAGCGGCGGCAATCAGGATCGTGTAGGAGGCGATTTCCATGTGCTCGAACGTGTAGCTCGCGAGCGATCCTTTCATCACCTCGTCTCCAGCGAAGACGCCGCTCAGCGATTGCGCCATCGCCGTCAGCTTACCGCCAGCATCCTTCATCATGGATGAACCCTCGTCCATCTGATCGAGACAAGTCTTCAGCCGGGCAGCCTGCTGCTTGGTCTCGTCGAGGTGCTGTCGGATCCGGTCGCTCAGTTCGGGATAATTCTCGATACGGCTCAACTGCCCGTTCAACATCGTTTCTGCCTGCTCTTCCATGGCATGAGCGTCTCTAAGCCATTGGACAAACCATTCCCGGCTTTCTGACATTTCGAATCTCCTTTGCTATCTAAGGAAACTTTCAGAAGAGGACATTGTTCCGGAGTAGAGCCCGCCGAACGGGCCTTGACCGTCGCCGAGGACCAGTGTCGTGGCGGGTCTCAATTCACCTCGCGAAAAATCCTGCAGCGATGCGTGGAAAAGGCCAAGATCGCGGAAGACCGGCGCAAGGAAAACGGCCCGTGGACGCTCGCCGCTGCGCCGCTCCATCACAAAGTCCAACTGGCACTGGCCGCTTCCTGGCCATCCGACGCGGCGACATACGGCGACATATTGAAGGTCCCGCATGGCATACTGCGACCGCTGCATGTCGTTCCTGGCAAGTAAGAACGGCAAGCAGATGAAGCTACCAGCGCTCGGCGAAGCTGAAGTGGATTCTCGACGAGGCGCTGATCGCGGCCGCTGGCGCTCCGCATTGAGCCTTGTGCCTCACCGCGCCACCGCAGTCACAAGGAACGCGACGGCCTCTCCGCTCGTTGATTGCTTTTCGACTCGAGCCGCCGTCAAGAGGTTTCTAATATACGCCGGCCATCCTAAGGCTGACCTACGGCCAGAGTTACAAAAGTTGAACTTCATCGGGGAACACTCCTTCTGTCTGCCTGTTCAATTTGCCAGGCGCATCCCGCGCATTCAGACAGGAGAAAGAAGATGAAACGCATCCTTTTGGCTTCGGCCGTGCTGGCGGTGTCGGCCGGGCTTTCCTTTGCCCAGGCGACCAGCGGAACTTCGAGCGGAACTTCGAGCGGAACCTCGACGAGCGGAACCTCGACCACGACAACCATGCCCAGCACGACGGATCAGGGCACCGGCACGACGAGCAGCGGCACCAACATGTCCGGCGATCAGGGCACCGACACGACCACCACCAGCGGCACCACGAATCCGAACTCGGCCAGGGACTGTGCGCCCGGCCAGCAGACTGGCAGCGCTCAGCAGGCGGCGCCTGGTCAGCAGGACACGACAGCCAACACCGCCGCGCCGGGCCAGGTGAAAAAGACCGACGAAGGTTGCTGATTGGCACCTCGGCTCAGGTTGGAATCACCAGCGTGTGGCTGGCTGATCTCCCCCGACCACCGCCTGAACTCAACTCGGCTGGCGAGCAAGTTCCCGCCAGCCGAGCATCAGTTCAGGAACCTTTGCGCTTGCTTGTGCTTTCAGTGGGGCACGCGTGGTTTCTTTTGCTTTCATCTAAACCGAAGAGGACACCAAAAACCACGAAAGCCTAGCAGTCACTTGCACCACACGGGAGCTTGCATTCAACCCCACGGTGCTCAAGATCCAAGTAGGCTCTGCAGCTCTCTAGGCTCACAACCTCGTGCACCCAAGTTTGATCCTGCTGCAGCAATCAGGACTACCCCAGAACGAATATGGCCAGCAGGGCAACAAAGAGAACAAGGGCGATCGCGGCGCCCCAGATGAGGACCTTTCCGGTGCCGCGTTGCTCTTCCTCGCGAGAAACGTCTTTCGCCATTCCATGCATCCTTTGCGAAGGTCCAAACTGAGCAACGTGCCGTGCAAGGCTGTTCCCAACGCTCTCGGAGCCAACTTGGTGTCAGTCCAACTGCCGGTTGCCGTAGGGCTTCGAATCGCTCTAGCGCGCTATCGGCAATACAGCGCGGCTCTCCTCTGAGCGCGACCGCAGCTCGCTTTGTCGATCGCCCAGAGTAGCCAAGCACCCCTTCTTTATCCCATAGTATTCGTCTTCGCCTATTGCTCCGGAACGGCAGAGGTTTGCGGACGATTTCGTGCTGCTTCGGCAATTTCCGGGATGTATTTCGTCGCGGTGCAGCTTCGGTTCACATTGGCGCGTGCGTCGAATACCTCTTTCTCGCAGACCCGCTTGGCGAGCTCGATAGGCACATGAACTGCCAGAGGCACTTCCACCTCGGAGATTCCAAGCTCCCGTGCGATCTGCTGTTTCACTTCGTGCCTGCCAAGCGAAACGTCGACGCCGACATCCTGGGCATCTTCGGTTGTCGATGATGCGCCTTGCCCCGGCAGATCTTGCTGCTCGGTCTGAGCAAATGACTGCACGGCAAAAAGCTGCAAGGCGAACACGGCGAGCGGCAAAATTCGTTGGAATACTCTCATGCCTGGCTCCTGCAGGTGCCTTTAACAACGGCAAAGTATTTGAAGCGTTCCAGAGGCGGGGATGCGCGCGCTCAGCGGCAGTCGAGGCGGGTTTTTTCTGTTGGAATACGGCAAAGACCGCGGCTTCGGGAGCAGCGCCTGAAGGCCGTACTTGCTGTGACGTCGGCCGCGGCCGTCTCGTGCCGCACGCTCAATGTCGGTCAATCCTCGTGCAGCATCCGAGGTGCGCTCGTCTCTGGCTTGTCTTTCTTTCTGGTAGGCAAATTCCTACACTCCGATGTGCCAGCACAGTCGGCTGTCGGCACCCAACCACGGTCGCCGTATCGCTTGATGATCGCCAAACTGACGAGCTTCTCTGGTCAGCATAGTAGCTTTTTGAGACTCCCGGCCCTTTTAGGTATACTTTCCCCTGACTGTCGACAATTGTTAGGGCGTCGTCAGCTGTGAGCGACCATCGCGCTTCCGCCCCGATCGGGAGACAGCGCAGATGGAAACCTCGTTCAAGAACGAACTGTTGCGGCGGCGCTTGCGCGTAAGTTTTCAGGCAGCGTCGATACCGCTTGGCTTCCCCAGAGGATGAATCAGTTTGGGGCCGTATGCTTCGACAAAAGACGCACACCAGATTGCGAAGGCAACCTTCGACCGGTAGAGGTGGACACTGCTTGTTAGCAGCATCTCGCCTGAGCGCGCCGGATCTCACATTGCTGCAGCCTCACCTCGAAGGCCGTCACTTGGGACCGACGACGCACCTGGAGCAGGCCTCGGTCCCGATTGACACCTCGATTTCTTCGAGAGCGGTCTCGGGTCAATGGTGGCGAAGCTTCGGGCTGAGGTCGAGGCCGAGGTTGGCATTATTGGCTTTGACGGTATGACCGGATCAGCCCTGGTCATGGGTGAGGACCGCACGATTGCTTGTTCAATTGAAGGCTGAAGCTATTGCTATAGACGCGCGTTGGCGGATCGTTCTTATGGCCAGCCCGAGGCGGAATACATCCGACTGATCGGGACGCCCCGTTGCTCATGATGTCACCCGTGCTGCCCTCTCTCCCGTCGCTGACCACATTCGGGAGGTGGCGATTGGCACCTGTCAGGACGTTCTGGCAAGGGTTGTCCAACGGTATGAAACCGCAGTGTCGATTCAGGACAGGATCGTTGAACATTGCAAGGAGGTCGGATTAACACCGCAAGCAGATGAAGCTTTTTTGCAGGCCTTGTGGTTGTCGCTGGCGAAGGCCAAGACGGCCTTGGAGCGTGAGGTCCCCCCGGCACCGCTGCAAGCGCACCTGGCCGGCCGCTCTAGTCCTGGACAATTGCCGACCTCGTCGCTGGTCAGCATGCCAGAATGTCGATGGCGGAAGCCATGAGGACCCCGATTGAATGTTCTCATTCGTTTGTGATCGGGGGTGCAAGGCAATCCGGCTCCAGCGCATGTTGGCCTCAGGAACAAACCGCGGTCGCATCCGTTCAGCATCGCGAAGGACGAGACGGCTGTCCACGGCCTTTCCGGTACTGCAAAGGAGACATGACGTACTCGGCCGCAGAGGGGGTTTTCGAAGACCATCTGAGGCTTCGCGCCGCTGGCGACATCGAGGAGGATCTTAGGCGCAACTATGCTGTGGACGTGGTCCTCTTGACCGCGAATTCGAATTTAGAGGCCATGATGCCGTCCGCCTGTCGTCCAAACGCCTGCGCGAGCAGCTGCCTCAAGGTGAGTTCAACTACATTGCAAAACAGGTCCGCGGCCCCTATGCACTGCTGATCTGGTCGGCAACTTCGTCCAGGTCCGACGCCATTGAGGGCGCCGACAGTTCCGTCATTCAGGACGGCAAGATTGTCTTCCAGTCCATTCACTACAGGTTGCACCCCAAGGGGGCTGGGGAAGCCGGCGGGCTCTTCCACTCACCGCATCCGACTGGTCACAAGCTTTGTTCAGTACCGGCGCCATCCACCAGAAACGTCCTGATCACACATGCGGCGGGATTTCCTCGAAGCGGCCGAAAAGCAGGACTGCGGCGCAATTCACCCACACGTCGATCCTGCCGAAACGCGACACGGCAAAGCTGCGCATTCTCCACGGGCCGCATCGTCCGCCATATCGGTGGCAAAGGTCAGCGCCTCACCGCCCAAGCCGGCGCACTCCTTGGCCACCTTGTCGAGTGCGTCCACGTTTCTTGAGACCAGCACTAGCCGTGCGCCTTTGCGCGCCAAACCCAGAGCAGTCGCTCTGCCGATGCCACTCGAGGCGCCGGCGACCACGACGACGGCTCCCCGCAGTTCGGCCATTCGTCAACCTATCGGGATAATTCCGGGCGGGAGTTGAGATCCTCACCCTCTTCGGGATGGACGCCTACCCTGTGTTCGTAGACAAGCGTTCCGCCTTTCCAGCCGGTGTAGACGAGCAGCAGAACGACAATCGTTGATAGCGCCAGGCCCCAGGGCAAGGCGCCCTCGGCGGCACCGGCGCTTAGGCGCAGCATGAAGCTGGCCAGCGCCAGCACCATGGCCACGACATTGCCGACCATATGGTGCCACGCTGGATTGATGGACCGCACCCTTGAATTTCCAAGAAAATCGGTAAAGCCGGCCAGCGCCGCGGCAGCGCTCATCAACAGGACAAAGCTGAGCAACCAGAAGGATGCTTCGGCCCAGAATGCATTTCCGGTGGACCAGATGCCGCCGACGCCGTGCAAAACCGCCGGCCCTACTTGTTCTTTTTGAGGAGACGAGCTTCCCTCAGGATTGAGCCGCGATCGAAGCCGACCAGCGACATTATCTCGCGTATGTGGTGTTCGGATACGCCTGACTCTCGCGCGAGCTCGCTGACGATTTCAGATTTCGGGCCGAGCCGCCCTTGTTCTTCCGCCATTACACCAATGCCTCGTATTGGGCCAAGAGTGCGACAGTCGCTCCCAAGCGTCAGCGGCCATGTTGTATTGCTGACGATTTGCTATTGTACGGTTCCGGACCAATTCTAGCCAGGGGATTCGCTCAGGTCTGCACTTGCCGTCCAAGCGCCTGCCGGGAAGCCGACAGTAGTTCTTCCTCGTCCACTAGTCCGGCCATGTAATTTGCAATGATCCGGGACGCCAACGCCTTAAGCGCTTCTCCAACCCTCTCGAACTCCGAGAAGAGATCGGGAACCTTGATCAGGTGCGGGCAAAGGTCCGTTGCGAAAAATGCGGCCGCAAGGACTCGATGACAGCGGAAACCCTTCAGGCAGACGATCCTCATTCCGGAACTTCCGCAATGGAGCGCAGCCGAGATGCTCAAGCCGCTGCTGGCGCGGCGGACTGAAATCAGCGGTCAACCCGACCGTCGCTCGCTGTTGGCTGCCGGTGTGCCGTCGCCGAAGGAACAACAAGAGACTGGTCCAGTTAGAGCCATGCATGCGTCGATAGAAATGAAAGAGGAGATGACAATGGCGACGAAAAAAAGCTCTCAGGGCAGCTCCAAGGGCTTGGAAGACCTTTTCTATGATGGTCTGAAAGACATCTACTACGCCGAACGCAAGATTCTGACGGCGCTCCGGAAAATGGCAAAGGGCGCGGAGTCCGAAGAGTTGAAGGCGGCGTTCGAAAAACATCGTGACGAGACGGAAGGGCAGATCGAGCGTCTGCAGCAAGTTTTCGACGCCTTTGGCAAGAGAGCCCAAGGGAAAACGTGCCCGGCGATCGACGGCATCATCGAAGAAGGACAGGAGATTTTGGAGGAATTCGAGGAGGCTCCGGCATTGGACGCGGGTCTCGTGGCTGCAGCCCAGTCCGTCGAACATTATGAAATAGCGCGCTACGGGACTCTTGTCACATGGGCCGGGTTACTTGGCTTGAAAGACGCCGTCCCGCTACTCGAACAGACGCTCAAGGAAGAAAAAGCAACCGATGAGGCGCTCACCCGACTAGGCGAAACAGGCGTCAACGAACGGGCGATGCAACAGGCCGCATAACTTCGGATCGAATCGACGCGACCGCGGCCCCCGGCAGACGGGATTGGAGCTTGGTTGTATTCGCCAATCCAGGCACACGTGTACACCGCAGCCGCCGAGCCGTCGACGTGGTGGTGGCCGACCGGTTTCGACTAGGCCACCGGAACTGACCAATGGGGGACTGCGAATGCGATTACTTGCCCACGCCTTGGGCGACAGGATGTTGGTATGAACGAGGATACCGCTCGTCGGCCCACGGCAGGCTCTTCCGGGTTCGACAGCTTTTTCATGGCTGGTTTCGAGTGTTCCTCCCACAGGCGCGCCGACGGGGCCCGTCTTGATCTGATCCGCGCGACCTCACATGACATCCATGCACATGCCGACTATCGCCGTTGTGCCGAGCTTGGGCTTCGGACGATCCGCGACGGCTTGCGCTGGCACCTGATTGAAACAGCGCCCGGAGTCTTCGACTGGTCGAGTTGGACGTCGGCGATCGAAGCAGCCCAGGCGGCCGGGGTGCAGATTATCTGGGATATCTTCCACTATGGCTCGCCAGACCATATCGACCAAGGTGGCCCGGGGTTTATCAAGGCCTACGTCCGTTTCGCCGCGGAAGCTGTTCGGGTTCATCGCTCCGCTACCGGGGTGGCTCCCCTGGTGTGCCCGATCAACGAGATTTCGTTTTTTGCATGGGCTGTGGAGGTCGGCTATTTCCCCCGCGTCGGGCCGAACAAGCGTGGATGGTTCAAACGACACCTTGTCAGGGCAGCGGTCGCCGGCGTGAGGGCCATGCGGGAGGCCGAACCCGGCTGCAGGTTCATCTGGGCTGAACCGCTGATCCATATTGCTCCTCGTGACCGTACTCACCCCGAGCGGCGGCGCGCCGAAAATGCTCGCCAGGGCCAATTCGAGGCGTATGACATGCTGATCGGGCGCGTGGAACCGGAGTTGGGCGGCAGCGAGGACGTTGTGGACGTCATCGGCCTCAACTTTTATCCGCACAACCAATGGTACTTGAATGGCCCAACGATACCGATGGGGCACCACGAATACCGTGCACTTTCGGAAATGCTGGTCGAGGTCGCCGAACGATACAAGAAGCCGATGTTCATCGCCGAGACCGGCGCCGAAGGTTCAGGCCGGCCAGCCTGGCTTCACTACGTTTGCGACGAAGTGCGCGATGCGACGAGCCTCGGTGCACCTGTTCAGGGTATATGCCTGTACCCGGTGACGGCCTACCCAGGTTGGGACAATTCGCGCCACGCCGAAGTCGGCTTGTTCTCCACCATTCATGCGGACGGCTCGCGCACTGTTCGCAAGCCACTTGCGGACGAGTTGGAGCGCCAGCGCCAATCGTTCTTGGCGTTTGAGGAACAACAAGCAAGCGCGCTATAGCCTCGCTGATACGAACAGTGCGCGCTTTTCAGCTGCATCAACAGCACAGCATATCTAGAGCTGTTCGCCGAGAAGCCGAGAAACATCGTTGGTCTCTTTGGCCGTGGGTCGCCCGACGCCGGTCAGGCCGGCGCATCATTCACTCGGCCGCCTCGCGCTGCGTCGGCGTGACGAGCATCCCGTTTGCTGGCAGGCGTGTCTGAATGCGCCCGAACGTAGCCAATGCCTGGCCGACCACCTGATCCATATTGTAATAGCGATATGTTGCAAGACGTCCGACGAACCAGACCTCCGGGCACGCCGCGGCCAAAGCTTCGTATCGTTTGTACAAAGCCTCGTTTTCGGCCCGCGGCACCGGGTAATAAGGATCTCCGACGTCGGTGGGGTATTCGTAGGTGAGGCTGGTCTTCGGACTCTGCTGACCGGTCAGATGCTTGTACTCGGTGATCCGTGTGTATTTTTCCGTCTGCGGATAGTTGACGACGGCGACCGGTTGAAACTGCTCGCAATCAAGCGTCGTGTGCTCAAAGCGCAGCGAACGGTAGGGCAAGCGACCAAGCTTCCAGTCGAAATACTCGTCGATCGGACCGGTATAGATCATCTGCTGGAAGGGGATCTTGTCGCGAATTTCGCGGTAGTCGGTCTGCAGCATGATCTTGATCTTGGGACTATCCAGCATGCGCTGAAACATGCGCGTATACCCGCCTGCCGGCATGTTCTGGAAGCTGTCGCCAAAATACCGATCGTCGCGATCGGTCCGGGTCGGGACTCGCGCCGTCACTGACTTGCTCAACTGGGAAGGGTCGACACCCCACTGCTTCCTCGTGTAGCCGCGGAAGAATTTCTCGTAGAGCTCTCTGCCTACTGTGCTCACCACGACGTCCTCGGCGGTGCGGACTTCTTTGACCGTTTCGCGTCGGAAAGCGAAGAAGTCCTGCAGCTGCTCGGACGTCAATTCAAGGCCGTAGAGGCGGTTTATGGTGTCGAGATTAATCGGTATCGGCAGCAGCTTTCCATCGACAAGCGACAGCACACGATGTTCGTAAGGCCGCCATTGCGTGAATTGCGACAGATAGTCGACGATCGATTGGGCGTTGGTGTGAAAGATGTGAGGCCCGTAACGGTGAATTAGTATTCCCGCCTCGTCGTAGCAGTCATAGGCATTTCCGCCGACGTGATTTCGTCGGTCTATGATCAGGACGCTTTCCTGCCGTTGCGATGCGATACGCTCGGCCAGCACACTGCCGGCGAAACCGGCCCCTACGATCAACCAGTCGAACACGCTCACGCCCTCCTCAGGAATGGGACGACGCTCTTCATCGCATGGGCGCGCTCGATGTGGGCAGCCATCGCGCTCCAGGTCTTCTCCCAGGACATGTCGGCGAGGTAGGCGTCGGCTTTCTTCACCAGGAAATCGCGGGGGTGGGCCAGGATCGAGCGAAGCTTGGCCTCGATGTCCTCCGCCTCGACAATCTCGACAAGGCCTTCGACGCCGTAGGTACGCACAACGTCGACGATCGCCGTGGACAACACCGGCAGTCCTGCCGCAAGAAACTCGGGAGTCTTGGTCGGGCTGATGTAGCGGGTCGCTTCGTTGAGCGCGAACGGCATCCAGCCGGCACTCCAATGCCTGAGATAGTTCGGCAGGTCTGCATAGGACTTGCCGCCCAGCCAATGCAGGTTGCCTGCCGTGGGAAGGCTCGCCCGATCGATCTTGACGACAGGGCCGAGCATGACAAAATGCACGTCTGGCATTGCCGCAGCCGCATGCGCGATAAGTTCAAGGTCGAGCCGTTCGTCGATGACCCCGAAGTACCCCACCCTCGGGTGAGGTATGTCGGCCTGATCGAACGGGTCTTCACCTGGCGCCCTAGCCTGATGGAAATGGGTAACGTCGATGCTGCTCGGGAAGGGAAAGATCGCCCGATGCAAGCTGCGCTTGGCCTCGTAGAGGCTCTGCCCGCCCGTGAAGACGACATCGGCACGTTGCAACAGCGCCTTTTCCAACTGCGTCAACTCTGCGGGAGCGTCTTTGAACGCGGAGAGTTCATCCATGCAGTCGTAGACGCAGACGTCACAGGCGAGATGATCGCTGAAGCGTAGCGCCATGGGCGTGTAATACCAGGTCGTCAATCGGTCATGCGGCGTGGAGGCGAGAATCTGATCGACGAACCTGCGCTGGATTGCGTCCGCCCTGGTCGCGGAAGTACCAACTGGGATCAGCGGCGTCACTATTCTGATCTTGGGGGTAATATTGTGCACCCGCATCGAAGGGTGGCGCCTCTCATCGAAGATCGGCTCTTCGAAGTAAATTAGCTGTTGCTGTTTTGACGCCAGGGTCAGAATGTGTTGTGGTCTCTGATATACGAAGTTCCATCGGAGGTGTGAAAAGCAAATTAAAATAGACGGTTGTACAGGGTTTTTTGGTGTTTTGGCCCGGCCCGCCGCCATTTCCATGTAGATTATCCTTCGATATAGTTACAAAATGCCTCGACTAACAAAAGTCAATCGAGGCAGCTTTGACATGAAGTTCGCAGCCTTCTATATAACTTCCATCCCGATAAGTTGTTCCATAGCTCCAAACTGTCTCGGGCGAGACCAGCCGTCCGCTCCACTTGCGACGGCTCGACAGAGAAGGAGCGAGCCGGCCGCCCCCATTCGATCCACATGATGAAGCCCCTCGCGTCAGGTCGGGCTCCCCAAATGTGGCCCTTTGCCACAGAGCGGTTCAAATCCTTCAATCGTTCAACAACCGTTCATCAGCGGAGCTATAAATACGCTTGGAATCGATTCATCTGAGCCGCGCCGGTGGTTCATTTGAATGGAGACCGAGACGAATCGAGGGATGGCTGGCGAATGAAGATCGACTTTGAAACCAACGTCTTTCCATTGTTTCACCCGCAGGTTGTGGATGATCTGAAGGACCCTTGTCCGGTGTTCGACGGCACGCTCTGGCACGTCTTCGGCTCCAGCGGCACCGTCACAACAGAGAGCTGGAAAATCCTCCACGCCACAGCGCCGGATCTTTATGGGCCCTGGACAGAGCACGAGGCGATCGTTTTGCCGGTAACCGGATCTGGCATTGCGGCGCCCGGCGTCATTCATGAGTGCGGCGTCTTCCACATGTTTATCCAGACCGAATTCATGAAGTCCGGCGGACGTTGCGAGCACGCGGTGTCCAATGACGGCTTTCATTGGGTGGTGCTCAATCCGGCGATATTGTCGCTGCCCGACACCGATGAGGACGGCATCTACGATCCCCACCCCGCAATCGTCGGAGGCAAGCGCTATATCGTCTATTCAGGCATGCCCAAATTCACCAGGGTGCCCCAGCCTGATGTCTATCTGGCGCGCAGCCAATCCGATTCCTGGTTCGGGCCATGGAAACGTCTCGGCAAGATACTCGATCATCTCGACGTGCCACATCACAATGCGCGCGAGCACCCCGATTACGAATGGGGGATCGAAGGCGCGCAGCTCGTCGAGCTGCCGGACGGGCGTGTGCTTCTCAACGCCACCTGCTTCCTCCCCGAAGGTCCGCGCGGCAGCCGGCAGCGCGTCTTCTTCGCCATCGCCGATGACGTCAAGGGTCCCTACGTTTCCGTTGGCCCCGTTCTCGACCCTGGTGAGCCCGGCGAGAATGGCCATTCGACCGTAATGATCGAAGGCCGGCAATTGACTTTGTTCTACCAGAGCAGACGCGAGACGACGAACCACCGCTGGCGATACGGCTTGGCCAAGTGCGACTTGGATCGGCACATACTTTCGAGAGTTGCCTAGATGGTAAGTTCCGGCATTTGCCGGAACGGAGGATGCTCTGGCTGTTGGTTGGTGGGACGGATCCCTTTGTACTGGTGATTGAGGGTAGCAGGGGATTCGCAGCCAGTGGGCAAAGCTTGCGACGAGGGATCTATACACGTCAGGCAAGCCGGTCGCCTCATGGACGGCGGTGCCAGCTGCAAGCCTAGCCTAGCAATGAACTGTAACTGAGCGCAGCAACGCGGCCAGTCGATTCACGCGGTTTTGATCCTGAGCAGGATGTCCTGATCGTAATTTCCAAAGCCCTTGCCGAAAATATTGATCCCGCCGGGGCGCTTGGCGTCGTCCTTGACGCCGATACGGACGCGGATTGAATGATGGCTCTTCAGATCGAGTGCGGCGAGGCCGGTTTCGGAAATCCTGAGGCCGTCGACATAGGTGCCGTCATTGGCAATTCGCCAGTTCTTCAGCTTACCGTATTGCGAGCCCTTGAGCTTCCACCAGGAGGGCGTGAAGACGCCGCGCTTGTCGCCGAAATCCCCCGGCGACGTCCAGGTGCCGACATCGACGCCATTGATCGTCAGCGTGATGTCCGAGGGCCAATCGGCGCTGGTGCCCGGCACTTCCGAAGACAGCTCTATCGCAACTTCGAGTCCGGTGATCTCGGCATTGGCGAGCTTGGCATTGTTGGGGAACTGGTATTCGACAAAACCGCGCGTGAACCATAGCAGACCGGCCTTCATGCGGTCCGGATCGAGGAAAGTGTTCGGCACATCGAGCAGACCGATGATGCCGTCCGGCGAACAAAGGCCGCAGGGCGCGGTAACCTCGAAGCCGGTATAAAGCCCGATCGGCATCGACACTTCGATCGCGTCGTTCTTGACCGCACGATATTCGCTCTTGAACACGACGAGCACTTTTTCGGCGGTCGGATAGCAGATTTTCCGGTTGCCTTTCTTCGCTCTCTCGGTGCGGATCAGCCCCGCATCCTCCAGCACCTGGATGTTGGTCGAGACGGTCGACTGCGGAAGCGACAGCACGGCGGCGATTTCGTTGACATTCATCGGCCCCTTCTCATGCAGCAGTTTCAGCATCGAGATCCGCGCCGAGGAGGCAAGCCCCTTGAGCACGGCAATGCCTTCCTCAGGTTCGATCACCAGAAAATTGCGACTCATGAAATTGCCAGTCTATGCTCGTGACAGAGGTTATGGCTTCGCTCATTGCAACGGCGCTGACCGAAACGCCGAGCCGTTGATTTGGTTACATTAAGCCCTCGACCGTCAGTATGCATCGCAAGCCGTACCCGCAAGGATGGTGCGACATGTCTACATTTGTTCTCCGACCGCCAGCTCCTTGTAGTGCGGGGGTGCTTGTCAGTCCGTGGCCTCGATTTGCAGACGACCAGATGCTGGCAGCCACAAAGAGAGGCAGAAGCCGAACACGGAATTGGGGCCGTTCCCCTGGCCAGATCCCCACGATACGGGACCTCGACGTCGATGTTAGCTGAACCGGCGCGGATGGATGCACAGGATGCGGTTCGCTGAAGTGCGTGCCGCCGTGAAGTAGATCATCGGATTCGCCACCCGATAGAGTCGGGACGGGGTTCTACCTATTGCTTTTGAGCATGATCTTTTCCGAAAATCGCGATTCCACTTCTTCGGGATCGCGCCAGTGCCGGCCTACTTCATGCTGGCCGCGGCAGCGACCCTGTCCACCATGGCGAGAACAGCTAGCGGTGCGGTGTGGTGGACCATGTGGCCGGCCTGCGGGATGATATCGACAAAGGAACCAGGAATCTCCGATTGTAGTCTAAGAGCCTCGGCTTTCGCATCGAACAACCGGTCGCCGGCCCCGGCAATAATGCCGGCAGGCATCAACAGATCATTGTAGCGGGTGAAGCGGCCGCCGGCCAGCGCGTCGGCCAGCATCAATCCCGATTCGGCCGCGATCGACCGCAGCTGTGAGGCCAGCTGGCGATGTCCTTTGCCGACGAAGCAAACCCCGCAGAGACGATGCCGGGGCGAAATACTTGCCCATGGCGAGCGGCCAGGTGAGCAGCACAAGCAGCGGAAGCAAAATGTGGGGGAAAACACCACCGGCGACAGGCAAGGCCGGCAGCCCGCCAGTGCAAGGCCCAGGCGCGGCGGCAAGAACGGACCGATGAAGACTCCCGATCGAATCGTCGTCCGATCGAGCTCATCGACTCGCCCGCCTGCCATCGAACCCAAATCTCAGGCGCTGAGCGGCCGAGTAGTAGATGCGACTTCGCTGCTTCATGGCTCACACTCCATCTTTCAGAAAAGAGCGTGTGTTGCTGCGATCAGTTGAATCCGCCACCCAAACCGAACGCGGCTGCTAGGCAGGCCGAAGCTTGTGCAAGTACAGCTGTGCGTCACAAGGCAAGTGAACTAAGAAGCTGCACGAACCGCGGGTGATCGCGAATGGCGTCGAAATGACTTCGTGACGGATTCGTTCCAATACGTTCTGACTCACGCTTCCTCCGACGGCTCTTTCCAGGTACCGCACCGCTTCCTCCACTTCCCCGAGCACGGAATACATGCAAGCGGCGTTGTACTGCGTCACGAAGTCGTCCGGATCGATCGCCAGCGCTCTGGCCAGCCAGGAACGCGCCTTCTTCCGCTCACCGATATACGCGAGCGAGGGCGCCGCGATGCAGCGGTGCCGCATTTTCAGGATGGCGGCCAGTTGAGCGTTCGGCGCGCTCGAAACAGACCCTTGGTTCGCGAGCGGATGAAGGCGATCGCGCAGGAGCGTCCGCCCGTGTAGAGTTGCCACCCTGGATCTCGCCTTGGCCGGCTGCATTCCTGGCTGTGTCCCCTAGGATACATTGTCGAGCAGGGTCGACTTATCCAAACCATGTGTCGGCTCAGGCGGCCATTCACCATTCGGCGTCATCTCGTTGACTGTCTCGGGTAGATCCCGCGCAATCCTTCTGATTAGCTCCTCGCGCGAAAGACCCGTCTGCATCGAAATGGACGTGAGTGTACCTTCATCCATTGCCGCTTGGACGTCCCTTGGCTCAATCGGTTGGTTTGGCCCGCTGCCAACCCACGAGTCGACCTTCGATCCTGCCCCCACCTCCCTGAACCGGTCGAGGATCTCACCAAGGTCAGCCCTCGACACGCCATTCGTTATCTGAGCCAGAATTCTGCGTTGCGGGTCGTTTGGGTTAAGATGCCCCGCTCCCGGAATCAATTCACAGAGCTTGTCGCGGTTTTGGTATGCCAGAACGCCAAGCATCGCGATCGCCAATCTTCCCAGATTTGCCATTTGGTCTCCTCCACGGTTTTGGCCGATGAGCGAATCAAAGCCAAGTCTTGGCGGATGCCGACGCGTGTGGACTCGAACAACTTCTTGCCGGTCGGCTCGCGGGCGGACTGGACGCGTCCTTCGGGTACTCGTTTTCCATCTGACGTCTTCTCCTGACGCAGAACTTCGGGGCGCTTGGCCGCAGTCGCCCTGCGCCGATCGAACGCCCTAACCCGGCGCCTCCCGGGTTTGTTCCGCTTGTCAGAGTTTGTCGGCGACGATGGGGCGCGCGACCCGACGGGTAACTCTACCGGCTCGAGAGACAGAGTCTGCCCAACTTGACCATACTTCAGAACGACGACGGCTCGGTTAGCCTCAGCTACCTTGGACTGCCGCCGGCTCGCGCACGAATTTCAATTTCGGCGGGACGGCGAACACCCTGAACCGCTCAGCCAGGCTGTCAAGAGCTTGACGCATGCCCACTCCCGCAGCAGCCGCACCGTGTCCACTGATGACCATCCGCGGGTTCAGGGCAGCCAGGTGCTTCACGGATCTTTCCGCCGCATCCCAGTCCGGCGTGAAGTAGCGCGGCGGACCGTGCATCTCAAGATCCTGAACGGCGACCTCATAGACTGACTCCTGACCGGTGGTGATGAAAGCGTCCCCTACGATCAGCGAGCGGTCCTCCTCGCGCCAGAGCGAGATATGCCCAGGAGCGTGCCCGGGTGTGTGTAGCCATCGCCATCCGGGCATTCCGGGGATCGATCCGTCGGCAGGTAGGAGTTCCAAACGGTTGCCAAGATCAATTGGCCCCCGTGGAAAAAGCGGCGAAAGCAGCGCCATCAGTCCACCCCCGACCCAGGGATCCGGTGGCGGATAGGACGCGGTTCCGTCCAGATAGGGGCGCTCGAGTGCATGCGCGAAGACAGGCACGTCCCACCTATTCGCGAGGTCTAGAACCGTTCCCACATGGTCGAAATGGCCGTGGGTCAGGATGATCGCGGCCGGCCGTGCGTTCGTGCCAAACCGCTTTTCCGCGACCGCAAGAATGCTGCCGCGGGACGTCGGCAACCCGGTATCGATCAGCATCCAGTTCCGATCTCCGCTGCCCGGTGCGCCGAAGAACACGACATTGACGATTGCTAGGCGCAAATAGCCCAAGTCCGGTGCGATGCTCCAAGCGCCGTCGCCACGATCCTCGCGCCTGGCGTGGTCGATCTCGGAAAGTCGAATCTGAACGGTCATGTGATCCCGTGCCTCTCTTGTTGCTGAGCAGCCGCTCGAGTCGATCGGCGGTGGTATATCGCCCCGAACTTGGCACGGCCCTCCTTGTTCCTCCTTCGCCACCCAGCTCCGGACAGTCCACCACAGGAACAAAGGCTCGACCCAATCGGTTCGGCATTACCCGGTCGCGCCAGGACGAGCTGGACTGAGCAACGAAGATGGCGCGCGCCCCATTGGATGCGGTATTTCGCCAACGCGGTTCCCGGTCCTAACAAGGCGGCCGAGTTCGAAGCCGACTGCTGAAAGAAGACTTCGAATGAGCGAAGTGGGGCGTATGGACGAGCACCAGGTGGAGGCTCCGGTTCCGCAAGCTTCGCCTATGACTGGTCAAGTTGGGCGCCAATGGTCGAGGCGGCCCGATCGGCAGGTGTCCAGGTTATCTGGGACATCTTCCATTACGGATCTCCAGACCATGTCGATCAGCGATCGCTGCATTTCATCGATGCCTATGCCTCGTTCGCGGCAGAAGCCGTGAGCGTACAGCGTTCGATCGCCGGAACACCGCCTCTGTTGTGTCCCATCAACTAGATCTCCTTTTTCGCATGGGCTGTTGAGGTCGGCTATTTCCCGCGTGGGGCCGAACAAACGTGCTGGTTCAAGCGGCATCTCGTGAAGGCTGCCATCGCGGGTGTTCGTGCAATGCGGGAGATCGACCCCGCCTGCAGATTTGTCTGGGCCGAGCCCCTTATCCAAATCGCTCCTCGTGACCGGACCCGCAGCGAACGGGGTCGGGCCGAAAACGCCCGTCAGGGGCAGTTCGAAGCTTACGACATGTTGCTGGGCCGCGTCGAACCTGAGTTGGGCGGGAGCGAAGATGTTGTCGATGTCGTGGGCCTGAATTTCTAGCCGCACAATCAATGGTAAATAAACGGGCCGACGATATCGATGGGACACCATGAGTACCGCGCTTTGTCGGAAATGTTGCTCGAGGTTGCTCATCGGTACGGTAAGCCGATGTTCATTGCCGAGACCGGCTCAGAGGGATCCGGCGGGCCGGCTTGGCTCCACTGTGTATGCCGCGACGAGGTGCGTGCCGCTATGGGTGTCGGAGCATCGATTCGAGGGTATTTGCCTGTACCCGATAACGGCCTACCCGGGCTGGGACAATTCGCGTCATGCAGAGGTGGGGTTATTTTCGGCCATCCACCCGAATGGCACACGCCGCCTCCGTCAGCCCGTCGCGGACGAACTGGTGCATCAGCAAGATCTGTTCACGGCAAACCGGACGCGCTGATTGTGTTGCGACACACCGCAAGGGCGAGCACCGAAGACCAGGGCAAATTACGGTGTATTCCTCAGCCAAAATCGGCGCCACGCGATGCCAAGTGGCATGGGTGCGAGGATGACCGTGCAGCATCAGGAAGCGGTGGCCCCTTCCACCAACCCGCACTCTGAGCGTCGCTTCCGGAAGTTTGATCTGCTCCAGCGAGAAACCTTCGAACATGCAACTCCCTCCATTCGCAACATTTGCCAAACGTGTAAACGGAGAGGCAGTTCGATGTCGGCTTCCGCGGGATCTGAACTTGCCTTGTATTCCGCGAAGAGGTCGTGAGCCGAACGGCGGCTTTAACTGGTCCCTCGGCAATAACCGGACGGACAGCAAACGGCCCCCAAAAAGCCGCCAGGCGGCGACGCGCCTGATATCGCACTTCGAGATCAACTCTGCCGTTTCCTGTTAGCCGAAGTTGCAAACGGCCCCGCTCACAATCGTGGTTGCGCCTTTGGGCATCGTGGTTCAGACCGCTGGCGGATTAGAACTCATATTGGCTTTGCGATCGGCTCATCGCTGCCGACAATCGGTGACCTATATAAAGGGGCATGTCCACGCGCCGAAAAATCAATGCAACAGCGAAGCTGATTGGAGAGTGGCCTTTGACCCCGGCTGCAACGCTTGGATCGTCCGTCAGAGCGAGGGGTATTTTTCTCGAAATACGCGCCCGCCTTCCAACGGACTTCAGGAAACTGCTCCATATCGAGTCCCGCGTGCTTACCCTGCGCCTGTCTCAGGGCGCCGAGAATGATGTGCAGGTGGTATTCGGGATCGTATCCAAAGCACTGCAGAATATCGAAGACCTGCCCGTAATCCCCCGTGAAATCGAGGACATTCTGACGATCTCGACGGCCGAACGGCACCGCTGGCTGAAAGATGGTCGCTTGCAGAGCGCCGGGACGAAAACGGTGAAACTCCGCGGGCGGGCAAGGAACATCACCTTTCACGTGTTCGACCCGCAGCACGTGGAGGATGTGCTTGACCGCGACCTGGTTACGGTCTGGCGCGAACAGGACGCAGCGACAGCTGCAGAGAATAGGCGGCGTGGCGCGGGGAAGGCGGCTCTGAAACGTGCGCAAAGAAGCGGGCGCGGAGCTGCAGCTTCAACTGGCCATTGCCCCGCTGAAATTTCGCACTCCAGTTTGCGCGGCTGGGACGATTTTCGAGAAGGACGGTCTCCTGCGCTGATAGGTCGGGCGCACAGCCAGGTTAGGACATTTGCCTGCGCCGTGCGAGATGCGCAAGGAGGGCCGTCAAACGCATCGCGTTCAGGACCCGCTTCGCAGGGACGCCGCCCTTGCGCGCCATCTCGACACCCCAATGCATGTGGTCGAGCTCGCGGATCGAATGAGCGTCCGGGTTGATGCTGAAGATGCAGCCATGATCGAGTGCCTTTTGATGCCAGCGCCAGTCGAGGTCGAGTCGCCACGGATGTGCGTTGATTTCGACGGCAACGCCGTGTTTCGCACATGCTTTGAGGACTTTGTCGACGTCGAGATCATAACCGGGCCGGCGCAACAGCTGGCGACCGGTCATGTGCCCGATGATTGTCGTCCGAGGATTTCCGATCGCCTCAATGATACGCTCCGTCTGCTCCTTCTTTGGCAACTTGAAGCGGCTGTGCACGCTCGCGACGACGAAATCGAACTGCTCCAAGATATCATTCGGGTAATCGAGCGAGCCATCGGCCAGGATGTCCGCCTCGATGCCCTTCAGTATGCGAAATTTTCCATTGTATGCCTTGTTCAGCCGGTCGGCTTCGCGGTGCTGTTCAGCAATCTCCTGCAACGAAAGGCCGCCTGCATAATGAGCGGACTGCGAATGATCGGCTACACCATAGTATTCGAAACCGCGCCTGCGCGTGGCTTCAGCCATTGCCTCAAGCGTTTCGGTGCCATCGGATGCGGTCGTGTGAGAATGCAGGATGCCATGCAGATCTTCATCCCGGATGAGGGCGGGGAGCCTCTGCTTTGCAGCTCGCTTAATCTCGTCCCTGCCTTCGCGCAATTCAGGCTCGATAAACTGCAAGTCTAGAGCTTGGTAGATTTCTTCTTCTGTCGCTGACGCGATCAGCTTTCTCCCGCGATGAAGCCCGTCGGCGTTTAGGGTGAATCCCTTGTCGGCCGCGAACGTCTTCAGTTGCTCAAGATGATCTGCCGAACCGGTCGCTTCGAGCAGGCTCGCGCCAAAGTACTTCCTGTCCGTAACAACAAGCCGGAGGGTCGTATCCTCGATACCAGTCGACTTTCTGCCCTGCGCTACCAGGGCGAAGTCGGAAACGAGCTCGCAACCGCGCCGGAAGTCACCTGCAATTTCGACGCGCGAAAACTCTGGATGCTCTTGCTTCAGCGATATGACCGCATGTTCGAGAAGAGCGGCGGCCTTGTGCAGGTGAAGTTGCGTTTCGCCGCTTCGCACGATGGCCAGGTTCTGCAGGAGCTTTGTCTGAAGCGCAGCGCCGAGGCCTTTGACTGGGCGTATGCGGTCTTCTCTTGCTGCGGCCTCGAGCTCCGCCAGCGAGTTCACGCCGAGCGCCTGATGAAGCTTCAGTATCTTATCGGGACGAAGCCCAGGTATGGCAAACAGCTCCATCACGCCCGCTGGAACATCCTCGCGCAGCTTCTCAAGGCTTGGGTGCGTGCCGGTTTGGTAAAGCTTGGTCACGATGTCTGCGATCGCGTCACCGATCCCCGGGATCTTGGTGAGGGCGCCGGCAGCGATGATCCGATCAAGCGGCTGCGACAGCGCCGTCAGACTGTCTGCCGCGCGCAAGTATGCCTTTGTGCGATAGGGATTGTCGCCGCGCATAGACGCCCGTTGCGCGTATTCCCTCAAAAGACTGGCGGCGGTCCTCGGATCGATTTTTGCCATGGCTTCAGCCAAACGAGGCCGATCTCCGCAGGTTCCAATCAGGCAAGGCCATGAGCGCCGCGTTGCCGTTTAAATCCCGGCTTTACTGCCTTCTTCCCGCGTCGGACGCTACAGATTGGGCAAGGATTGGTCAGCGCGACCCCATCCCGCCAGAGCTTTGGAGGCTGCGCGTTTCTTTAATTCAGGAGCATCGCCCACGTGGAAATGAGAGGGCGCATCTATTGTCTTCATCTCTGCCCACGTGATCGGTGCCGCGACAGGGGCGCCCGGACGTGATCTTGCGCTGTAGGGCATGATCGCGGTCGCCCCGCGCTGATTGCGTAGATAGTCCACAAAGATGCGACCCTTGCGGCGCGCCTTTAACAACACGGCCGTGAAATGGGCCGGATCGCTCTGGGCGACCGCTTGCGCCAGGCGAGACGCGAAGTCCTTCACCTCTGGCCACTCGGCGCCAGGGGTGAGCGGCGCGATGACGTGCACTCCTTTGCCTCCCGTCAGCATCGGGAAAGTCGTAAGCCCCAGCGATTTAAGGATAGCGCGGAACTGAAAGGCAGCGGCGCGCACGGCCTCAAAATCGAGGCCTTCATCGGGGTCGAGGTCGAACACGAGGCGGTCGGCCTTTTCGACGTCCTCGATCCGAGCCCCCCATCCATGCAGCTCGATCGTTCCCATCTGGACGCAAGTCATCAGTCCGTCGGCATCGTCGACATAGAGATATGGTTCCTCGTGCCCGTCCTTCTCCGTGATGCCGACGTGGTGGACTTTGTCGCCAAAGCTGCCGGCGTCGTGTTTTTGGAAGAAGCACTTCTTCGCGCGGCCCTGTGGGCATCGAACCAGACTGATCGGCCGGCTGCCAACCCAAGGAAGCATGATCGCCGCGACCGCTGCGTAATGGTCCGCGAGTTGTCCCTTGGTGATGTTGGACTCCGGATAGATGACGCGGTCGCGGTTACTTATCGCGAGGGCGGTTGTCGCAGACGCGGCGAGATCGGCTGCATGACGTTCCGTCTCGAGCACGACCGCCTCCGGCTTCTTGTCTTCGCGGAGACCAAGATAGCTCGGATGTCGTAACGTCCCTTCATTTGTCATTTCGGTGAAGGCAATCTCAGCGACCAGTTTCGGACGGAGCCAGTGTGCGCCGCGCACTTCGGCGCGTGGTGCGTCGACGGTCGCGGCCTTCTGCTCAAGCGGCGCCATGATCTTCAGGAGACGAAGAAGTTCAGCGGTATCGAAGCCGGTGCCGACTTTGCCGGCGTAACGCAGCTTGCCGCGGTCATGAACGCCAAGGATCAAGGACCGAAACGCGCGGACCTTGTCGGACGGCGTCCAGCCGACAATCACAAATTCCTGCCGCCTGATGCATTTGATCTTCAGCCAGCTTGCGCCGCGGGCCGCCACATAACTCGAATCCGCGAGCTTTGAGATGACGCCCTCAAGGCCGGCTGCGCAGAAGCGATCGAGCAGCTCTTCTCCGCGGCCGAGGATATGGTCGGAGTAACGAAGGACCGGATTTTTCGCAGGCAAGATCGCCTCCAGCTTCGCCTTGCGCTCAACAAGAGGAAGCCTTGTCAGATCTTCGCCGCCGAGCTGCAGCAGATCGAACGCATAAAAGTCGATAATCGCCGGGGCACCCTTCAATGCATTCTGAAGCGCCTGGAAGTTAGATCTTCCTTCCGCATCGACAACCACGGCCTCGCCGTCAATCAGGGCGGAGCGCACCTTGAGCTTGCGAGCCTCGGAGAGGATCGAGGGAAAACGGCTAGACCAGTCCAGACCAGATCGTGTGTAGGCTCGCGCCTCGCCACCGCCGACGGCAACGAGAATACGATAACCGTCGTATTTCATCTCATGGATCCAACGATCGCCGGCAGGGACCGTGTCCACGAGCGTTGCGAGCTGGACCGGCCGGAAAGCGGGCGGCGCTAAAGTGACCTCGCCACGAGCGGGCGACTTCGCTTGACTAGCGCTCGACCCATTGATTGCCTTATGCGACGTTGGCTTGACCACTCTGACCTAAACCATACTCAGAGACGAAATAGCGTAATCCGCCTCCAACGCGCGACTACTTCTTTAGTTTCGCTGCCGGCCGTGTTGAGCTTTTCGATCATTGCCGACCCGCTTGATTAGCGCCTCGGCCCGAGGCCCTGCTTCCTGCCTCCGGCCCTCCCAACTTCCCGATTTGTGCGCACAGGTCACTGGCAATAATCAAGAGCAGGAACGTGCCCTCAAATGCCGCCGCAGCGTATCCGCTTTCTGCCATCGGCTTTAGAAGCCTGACATTCCGGTTCCGGTCCCCTGTGCGTACGGTTTTGATCTTCTCGTCGAACCCCATGTTTCGATTGATGATTACTCGACGTGCCCCATTGACGCCAACTACCTCGCCCAGAGCAGCTCCGATGCCAGTTTCAAGAAGTGCAAAATGGCCATAAATGCGCCGACCAGAGTGAATGCTCTCGTATCCGGGTCTATTTCGAGCAGCGCGGACTTGGTCAGCATTAGACAGCCTAACGGGTCCTTCCCAACATAGCCATGGGCACCGGCCTGCTACTCACGCAGCACCCTCTCCTCCTTGGCAGCAGCCTCGAAAGCCTGACGGACCTCTTCCGGAGTCACACGGTCCTGAAGGGCGTCGGCGCACAGTTGCACAGCCTTCCTCCACTTAGGTCGCATCTTGGTCCACTTCATGAGTTCCTCGGCGGCACCCTCGACGTTGTTGCACCGGTAGGTGACCCCAGGTCGGTCAGTCTTGACGTACACCGGAGGGGAGAACCAGTGGGTTGCCACAACACCTCCTACTCAGGGGAGAGATACACGTTGGCCTCCTTAGCGGCAGCCTCAAAGGCCTTTCGTATTATGTGGGGGTCAATCGAATCGCCCTCCAAGGCTGACAGGCAGAGGGTCACCGCCTTATGCCAGCGAGGCCCTCGCCGGGTCCACATCTTGAGCTGCTCAAGGGCTTCCTTCGCATTGTTGCAGCCATGCCTGACACCGGTTTCAGTCTTCACGAACACCGGAGGGACGAACCAATGGGTTGCCATGATACCTCCTAGTCAGGGGAGAGATACACGTTGGCCTCCTTGGCAGCCGCCTCGAAGGCTTCACGCACCTCATGGGGGACATCCTGCCCTCGAACGCGTCGACGCAGGATTGGACCGCCTTCGTCCACCTCGGGCCCTTTGTGTCCCATGCCAGGAGTTCCTCGGCGGCTCCCTCGACGTGGCTGACCCCATTGCGAATGCCCGGACGTTTCGTCTTCACGTAGACCGGGGGAGCGAACCAGAGGGGACCCATAAGAGGGAACTTAGAGCGGGAAGAGCCCGCCGACCAACCCCGCTTTAGCTGCAGCTAAGGGAACGATGTAGGCCCTCGCGGGTTTAGAGGCGGCAGCGGGATTACTTCGTGGATGTGCAGCCGCTGTGGGGGGGTCCGTCGCCTCTCATCTCCATGCTTGGCGGCGGGCTCCTTTCGCGAAGGCGGTGTTGGTCTGAGACACCTAGAACCTTATACCGCAATCCAATTTAGCTGGTTGTCATTGGGGGCAGTAACGTCCCTTCCTCTTTTGCAGCAGCCAGGAATGCCTTGCGGGCCTCCTCAGGTTCCATCTCGTCGAAAATTACTGCGATGCAAACGCGCACCGCGAGGTCCCAGCAAGGGCCACGCTTGGTCCACTTCATCAGCTCCTCGCCGGCTGCCTCGGCGTTGTTGACGTTGCGGATGATCCCGAGACGCTCGGTCTTGACGGGGACCGGAGGGTTGAACCAGTGGGGGGCCATGAAGGGACCTCAGGGCGGCTAGCGGGTTTCGTCTTTACTAACCGGCTCAGCGATGAGGACGATTACCGTTTGTTAGGCATGTCTGAGTCCGTGACGGGCTGTTTCCAAACGTTTATCGACGGTTGTCCGAGCGGTCGGTACGAAGCCGGTATGCATCATCTTCCGGTGGGTGTCGCCCTGGTCATTTCGCTTGTTGTCGGTCTACTCGTTGCGACGATCGCGTAAAAGGACCAGTCGGAAATCTGCGGCATCCGATGGTTATTTGTCCTCGGCGAGAGCGTTAATGTGAGGACTGTCACGCCAAGGCCGGAATATTGAGAATGAATGACAGCATACGGGCGCGCGCCCATTGCGAGGTCACCGAAGTCGGCCGACAGCTACTCCCGGGCGTCGAAAGCCACGCAGAGGCCCATGGCAGTTGCTGCCTCGACGATTGCCTCGGTTAGTTCTTCGTCGGAGGCCACCAAATAAGGCGCAGTCTCCCGAGCTTCGCGTAATGCCGCTTTGATCGAGACCGTGTCGCGACGGTCCGCCCTGTTGAGGAGGCGGTTATTCGCGAAGATCGAACCCGACGAACAGGCCAAAGGCTGGGGCAACATTGACAATAAGCTCCACCAGCTCGCAGTCAGTTTCCGCCAGATGTGGCCGGTCTCGGCGCACCGCTGCAATAGTCTCTTTGACGGAGATGATTTGGCCGCGACGGGCTTGTAGGATCAGCTCGTGAACAAGGTGTTTGGCAGTCACTTTGTCGGGTCGGCAGTTCGTCCAAACGTTCATACAAGGCCTCCCACCTCAGCGAGAACCCAAGAGAACATTCATGATCCTCTGTCGAGAAAAATCAACAAGAATGTTTGATAAGTTCTGAGTGGGAATCAGGGGAACAAGCCACGAAGCGAGCCTCTATACTCTTTGAGCTGACGCTCAGCCAGCCGGCTAGGGACCTTCTTCCGTCGGGCCCTGTTTGGCCCGATCAATAGCCGCAAGTAATGACTGTAGGGTTGGCGGCAGTTCTGGTTCGACCTCCAGATTTGAGAACGTTTGTACGTGATGACGATAGCCTTCGGAACGGATCAGTTTCCGAAACGCTTCGGAGACAGACTGATGGTCTGCTTTGTTGCTGGTTGTCATGTTCGGGAAGTCCGTCCCAATCAGCCGCAACTCGCCCGCAACGAATGGATTCCATCAGGAGGTCGGAATATTTGGTAGAAATTTCTGAGCGGGAGATCGGATAACTGGCTCGCGCGAAGACCCCCCGTGCCCCCTTCGTTTGCCGCAGCATTAACCTCGCTCTTTGAACTGAAATTCGTGTCTATCTAGCGTCGGCGTTGCACATCGTGAACGTTGGAATGCTTCTGTCCAATGTTTGCTCACGCTGTGATGCCAATAGGGCAGGCGCTTGCGGCAGGGTGCCGCAAGGCGAATGAAACGCCGGCCCAGTTCAACCCGCGCGACGTCCTTCAAAGCTGGGGGGATCGATCTTCACCAAGCGGTCTGCGGCCTCGACCGCAGTTCGTATCCTGCTGCACAGCGCGAGATTTTCCGCCAGCATTTCTTCAGTGCGTTGAAGCGCGAGCTCGGTCCGGTGGATGCGCTGCCTGGCATTGGCAACTTCCGATGTCAAAAGATCGGCCGCCATCCCGTGGCCGTGGGGTTCCATAGTGTCCATGGGTTTCTAATACATGGGGGGCGATATCGTTCCCTGATGTCGGGCGAAACGGCGGGCCGCAGAAAAGCGCGATGGGCCGAATGACCAATGCGCGCCGTGTCAAAACAGCGCCGGCAACAGGCGAACGGCTTCGGCCGCTCTAGATCCCACGGGCAGAGGCGATCACGGTCCAGAGGGCCATTGATCTGTTCAGGTACGACTACAACGTAAGCGAAGACACACTCAGGCGGCTGGTGATCAAGCACCGTCTTCACAACCAGACAATGCCCGGTGCTCCGTGGAGAATAAGCGCTCCCGGTTTGGCTATGGCGCTCGCCGGCGATGATGACGCGCTTGCGCGGTTGAGGCGGGACGATCGCGAGCATCCGGACGTAACCCGGTATTTCAAGCGGCTCGGCATCCCGCGACCCTGACCTGTTGTCAAAAGTTATGGTCGCGGCGACTGTCTAAAATAGACATTAAGTAGATGTCGCGGCCCGACAGGGCTCCACACAAGAGCGAACCGTTGCTGCCTTGCGCATCGCCCTCTAGGCCGCCGGCGTCGAGTTCATCCCGGAGAACGGCAGCCGCGCCGGCGTGAGGCTCCGCAAACCTTAGGCCGTAGACTCGTTACTGCGCAGCCACACACCTGCTTTTCGCCATCGGACGAAGCGGTTGCAACAGGTGGTGCGCGGGCCATAGCGCTGAGGCAGGTCGCGCCATGGAGCACCGGAGCGCAGCACCCAGAAGATGCCGTTCAGCACGCGCCGATCATCAATACGTGGCACACCTCTTGGCTTGTTGGGTAGACGCTTTATTCCATTGCTGACCATTGTCCAAAAGCGCTGTTAACCAAATTTTCTCACCCGCCAATGCTTATTCGCGCGACTGAAGGGGTGAGGTGATCGATGTGTGATTCAAACATAAGCGCGTTTCCGCTGCATCGGCGGCGGAAGTTGGTCGAAGGGATCGCCCGGGTCCTGGAATCCAAGAACGGGAAGGACGCGAACGCCTTCTGGCGCAACACCGCCAAGGCAATTCTCGTTCAACTGTCCGAATCAGGAATTGCACCCGGGGTCGCCGAACAGGAAGTTGGAACGCTTCTTCATGCTGTCTTGGGCGATATCGCCACCCGCAGTGCTGCGAAACTTGCACAATAGCATCGGCTCACGATAAAGGATTGCCGGATAGAGACGCCCCGGGCTCCACAAGCGTAGCACCACTGCATCCGTCAAACGCAGGTTTCTCACTGCGGATGAAAAGATAGGCGCGTTCGTCGAAATCATGCGCGCGAATGTACTCTCGGGCGAGATACGGCTCCGCCTCGCCTGTCCGGCGGTCATCGACCAAATCGAGGTAGGCGATGCGGAAACCCGCATTCACGGAAGGCCGACGGACCTTTTCCACGAGCTGAACCCGCAAAACCAATGAGCCGCCGTTGAGTTCCACACTGCCATTTATGCGACTTTTGAGGCACGAAGCATGAACATCGGCGCATAAGAGTCTGGTTTCTCACCGCCTTGAGCTTCGCGCCAGAAGCGGTCATTCGGCCGTAGGGCGGGAGCTTTGCCTGGGCGAGTAAACCATTCCGGGCCGGGCTGTGCTGCAATGCTGCCAAGGAGATCAGCACCCCGACGCAGAAGTCGGCTGGAGAGCGCCGGATTACGAATCCAACGCCGACCGGAGATTTTAAGTACCAGGCGCGGCCTTGTCGCCATGGAAAAGGAAGCTGTCCACCACCCTCTTACGAGCAGGACCAAACAGTGGCGTCGAGAGCAAATCGTCCAGCTTGATGTTGACCGACCAGGGTTCGTCTATGAGGCACCAGTCGAGCAGGAAGTTATTGCCGTCCTTGGAGATCAGCAGACCAACGCCGATCCGAGTTTTCAGATCGTGCTTCGCCGCTCGCGTGAACAGCTCCACGGCGTTCGTTCTCATCCTACTACCGTCCTCGCCGGTCACCGGCCAGTCGGGGTCCATACTTGCGACCATGAAAGTGCAGTCGGTCTGCGGGAATGCGAATCTGAAAGGTCGACGAGGTATGCCAGCCTTGCTAGCCTCGAGAGAGACGACAAGCCGCCTTTTGAACTCGCGCCAGATGGACCGCGGGACGCGAGCGAACTCCTCCATGATCCGGTAGTAGTCCGTCCTCCTTTCAGGGTCGACGATGTGACTTTGGAGGTCCCGCATGATGTATGAAAGATCAAACCCGACAAGATCCTGCACGAAGGCGCGCAACTTCTCGATCGATCCAGGCTCCGGCAAGTTCATCTCCGACAGGAACGCGACCATGATGTCTGGCTCCTCCACGATCACGCCGGCCTCGCGCAGTTGCGGCAGGACCGACTCTCGATATTCGAAGTACAGCCGCACGTCGTCGGGGACGCGCAGTTTGTCCAATATTCCCAGATAGTCGTGCGCGGCCACGATATGAATGAAACCAACCGTGGCCGAGACGTGGAACTTGGTCTCCCAGCAGTCCGCAGGCAGCAGCCGGCCAGGAAGGAAGACGATGATCTTCTTGACGTCTAGGAGGTCGACCCCCTTCACCGCTATCTCGTGGCCCTGTGCATTCGTGAGTCGGATCTCCTCGTGCTCGGCCAGGTATCGCACCGTGTCCTTGATCTGATCCGTCGCTTTCCGGAGGACCTTCCTCCGGAACCACTGTCGCTCAGCCTCAGGGTCCGACGTCTCCTCAGCCCGTTCCTTGAGCTGGAACACCATAGCCAATGATCCGATCTTCACCATTCCGTCCGCCAGTTCGACCTGCTGTTTCGGACGAGGGAAGAATCTCGTTTCGGAGAAGGTGAACTCCTTCCAGAAAGTGGTGGCATTGAGCTGTGAGGTGAATTCTTCAAGCGTCATGTCGTACAGATAGGCTATTGCCGGTACACGTTGAAGTGCGGCTAGGGATCGTCAGTAATCAGATAGCCGCGCGTCGGTTACCGGGATTGAAAGAGAGATTCTCCTCGCAACCGCCGAGCTAGATAGGAATGAAAGCAGTCTTCACCTCGCCCCGGCCGATCAGCTTGGAGAAACGGCGATAGTCCGAATGCTGGAACCGCCATCGGCCGGCGGCAATCGCGGGATGCACGCCAGCTTTCTGCGCCGCCCCCAATATCTGCTCTGTTCTGCTCTCCTTGTTGATCCCCTTCCATATAGCGGGAGGGATAAGAGCGTTCAGAGCAAACGAGTCTGCCTCCGCTTCGATGACTTCCGAACTCGCCACGTCCAGATCGTCCAGAATAACCTGTCGATTGGGACTTAAGTGGCAAACCACGTGTGCAAACTCATGCAGTAGGGTAAACCAGAAATTGTCCAATCGATCATGGCGCAGGGTTAGCGCAATCACCGGAACCCCATCACTGCGGCACATGGCTGCCCCGTCGAGGAATGTTCCCGGTAGACGCTCCAATATGACCAATATTATTCCCATACGATATAGCACGGCAACGAGTTGATCCTTCCAGTCGGGCAATAAGCTCAACTGTGCCAATTGTCGCGCGGCCTTCTCCGGATCGGTGATCCTGGTCTTTTTGATCGCTATCTTTTCTGCACGCGCCAATGCGGCCGCACACCATGCTTCGAGTGCCGCCATGTCCGTCTTGGCGTTGGTGCGCTCGGTCCTGGTCTTGCGCAACATGGCGATTGCCGGAGTGGCGGCCTTCGAACGCGATAAGAAGCCGGCGAGATTCTCCTTCGTTTTCATCACGCCAAGCCTACGGAGCTTTCCTTCGGCCGCTATGGAGGTGCTCGACGGGCCGGCCGCAGGCTCGTGCTTGGACGAACCGATCAGCGAAGTGACGGGAATGCCTAGATGCTGATGTAGTGCCCTGATCTGATCGACCGTGGGCTGTCGCTGACCGTTGAGTATCTCGGATACGCGCGATTTACTTCCAAGGTATGGGATCAGATTGCGTTGTGACAATCCCTCCTGCGCCATGCGAAACTTGATCGCTTGGACAGGCGTCGGTGCCTCAATGGGATGCCGGGATCGCTCCCAGCGTTCGATGACGGCCTGCAGCACTTCGAGCTCGTCGCGGTCCTTCGGACTTTTGTGCCCGAACAGCGCAGTGGCACGCTTGAGTGCCGATTGGTAGTCTTCTTCAGTGCGTATAGGTCGAACTGTCATATCACCTTGCTCCCTGCCTTGGTCGTGGCGCGTGCCCCAGTAGTCGCGCCCGCATATTCGATGAGAACTATCTGCGCCTCGCAGTCAGCGACGAGATCGACCCGATAGTCACCGTTGAGTGGGATTCGGACCTTGATGCCTTTGATCAGGGCTGACGGATAGAATTCCGCGATTTCAGCCATCGAACGCCATGACCCGGCCTCAAGTTCGGCAACGAGCGCCGGTACGGCTCCATCAAGGTTGCCACGGGCACGACGCGCAAGTTCGCGCAATCTCGATATCCCTATCAGCTTCATGGCAAACCGCGGCTCCAACACAAAATGGTTCCCAAATGTGGGACGACTATTGCACTTGACCTCACGCTATGCCATATCGGAATCAGTGTTCCCGGAAGTGGGACTAACATGCAATGACGCTGGGGCCAAGGGGTTTGCTCCGCCCTCCCCTGCGCAGATTCGGGGCGACAACATGGAGTTGGCGAATGTCTCAGGACAACAAAAGCCTCGGCGAGAATTCGGGGAAAGGTCATAACGACGACGATGTCGTGCTCGAGATCGCGACGCCGAACGGCGTATTCCGCGGCACGTTCGACAAGAACGAAAAAGTGGAGAAAGTGATCAAGGAAGTGGTGAACGACCGCGACCTCGCCGAAGGCGACGCCTTCGAGCTCTACTACGGGGACCTCCACCTCGAGCCTGTCAACCGTCCGCTGGTGAGCTTCGGGCTCAAGAAGGGCAAGTACAAGTTGACGCTGGTCGCCACTGGTTCCGGGGTCTGATCATCATGAGCACCCCCGCTGCCCTGCTGGTGAAGGTTGAACTCGACGCACTTAAGGAGAATGCCAGCCTTATGGGCTGGTCGATCGAGCAGATCGATGACTTGACCTTCGTCCTCGGGCTCCCTGCTAAGGACGGCTTGACCTACCACCTGCGCGTGAGGTGTGACGGCTATCCTGCCACACCTCCTGCCTGGCACTGGTTCAACCCGGCGACCGGCAGGATCGACAATCGGCCGGATACGCCGCGGGGCGGCAATTTCCTGCACGGTAACGGCGTGATCTGCGCGCCATGGAATCGCCTCGCCTATAAAACTGTCGATTCCCGCGGACCGCATTCGGATTGGCAGATCGGCGCCTGGCAGAACAACGCATACACGAGGGCGTGCCGCACCTTGGGTGCCATGGCCCTGCGTATCGCCTGCGAACTGATGAAGAGCTACGAAGGCAGGCTGGCAGCATGATCCCCGGTTGGCTCAAGCGTGTTCTCGGCCGAAAGCCAAAGAGCATTGCAATTTCGCCACAGCCGGCCAGGTTGCTGGTGACCACGGATGCGCTCCAAGACTTGATGGCCGCGCTGGTCCGGTCTCAACAGCAGCGGCATGAGGGGATCGCCTATCTGCTCGGCCGGACCGACGGTGCCGTCACTCTTGCCGTAGCGGTCTTCGCGCCCCAGGCGCGGACGACGGCGGGCAGTTTTCATGTTCCGCCTCGCGCCATGGTGTCCTGCATGCAGGCGGCGGCGCGGTTCGAGTTGCAGGTGGTAGCCCAGGTCCACACCCATCCGGGCCAAGCCTATCATAGCGATGGCGACGTCGAGGGGGCCAAGATCCGTTACCCGGGATATGGCTCACTCGTGCTGCCTGATTATGGACGGTTTCTACCCTCACTGGCTGGCGCCGCCGCTTATCTGTGGCAGAAGCCGCACGGCTGGATCGAGCTTTCGGACGACGACATCATTATCATTCCGGCAGGCGGGCCATGGACCAGCAACAGTTTTACGACCGATTGAACGATCGAATGCTTCGCTATGGCGCGTCGCCACTCGACCAAACTCAGGTCGTCACGATCACCGCGTCGCCCGATTACCTTGCCAGTTACGATGGGCAAGTGGCAGCAATCGTCGCCTGCAACCTGTTGGGACGGCTGTCACCCTCGGTGCAGGTAGGCTTCCCGGACATACCTATCCACCCGCGCCTTCCATGGGCCGGCCGTTCGCTTGTCGAGCATGCCCTTGATGGAATGAGAGCCGCCGACCCGTTCGGCAGCTACGGCACACGCCAAATGACCGCAGGCGATTTTCGCTTCCATCTCGGACCCGACGGCCACAACACTGTCATCCACGGCTCTGGGTGGAACGCCTACATTGGTCGGGGGCCGTCGCCGCTATCCCCGATCGAATCGGATGTCGGAATAGGCGCGGCGCTGGCCGTGGTATTGGGTGCCGCGCATCTGTTCCGCACCCGCTTCGGCGCCATGACCGAGGCCTTCGCCTGCAACGCTTGGGATTGGACCGATGTCCCCAAGCCGGTGGAATTCTCCCCAGTCGAGATCTCGCTAGGCCACGTCATGACTGCAGGGCTCGGCTCGGTGGGGTCCGCCGCCAACTACTTTCTGGCGCTTGCGACGAGGGACTTCCGCGCAAGCCTCATCGATCACGACGGGGTCGGAATCCATAACATCACCCGCTCACCCATCTTCACAGATGCCCATTCTAAGGTAGACATGGCCAAAGTCGACGCCGTCGCCGCCTTTCTGCGCCGAGCCGGTGTCGAGGACGTAGCGGTCGACGCGGTCGCCTTGCATGAGTCCGCGCTCTGGAGTCTCCGTGAGGCCGGTTCGACGGACATTCTGATCTCGGCCGCCAACGAGTTCAACGTGCGCTACCATATCGAGATGGGGTTCCCGCCGATCCAGTTCTACGCCACCACGGGTCGGAATTGGCAGGCGACCTTGATGCGGCATGTACCCGGAGCGAAAGCGTGTTCGCTCTGCGTGTTCCCGCCCGACGAGAAGTACGCTCCAACTACGTGCGCCACAGACGGGTCCATCGCGTCCCAGACGACGGTCGAGGAAAAGCGCACCGACGCGGCTCTGCCCTTCCTCTCCTTCGCCGCGGGTCTAATGACCGCAGCAGAGGTTCTCAAGCTAAACGCTCCCGGTTACCCGTTCTCGGCCGAACGAGTAATGCTTGGCCTCAAGGGCCAGCCGCTGTTGATCGGCACGCCGATTCCGCATCGTACTGGCTGCCTATGCGAGGGTCGTGACAAAAACGTGCACAAAGCCGCAGTCGCGGGCTCGCGCTATGTAGAGTTCGTAGGCCGGGCGGAAGTCGGGCGATAGCCTAGGAGCTCGAGGTCCAACCCGTCAGAAATGAGCTGGGCCGATGGACGGCAACGGGATCTTGTGAAAAGCGGGTTTTTTGGTCCGGGAGCGGTGTCCACCGAACCTCTCGGTAGTCTTTCCAGAACGTGACAGGCTGCAAGTTTCCATGAGTTCTCGTTGATCCGTTCACAGAGTTCCGCCTTGCGGTTGCAACGCACCGACAAGAACGATACTGCAGTCTTCGGGGGACATGCAGTGCTACCAAAAATTAGGCTTCTGCAGATCGGCGACATCCACCTAGTTTCCAACGCTGGCAATAAGGCCTTCGTGGACGACAAGGACACAACGTTTCCGCTGAACCTGAAGAACATCATATCGCGCAGCCCGATAAAGACCGTGTTCCGGCGCATTTTTGAGATCATCAAGGAACAAGGTATCGATGCCGTCCTTTTCATGGGCGACCTGACCGACTATGGCAAGCTTGACGGCTACGCGGCCTGCGCAAACTACATCGCCAGTGCGCTGCAGATCGGGTCAAAGGGCCTTTTTCGCGATATCCCGGTCGGGATTGTTCCCGGAAACCACGACATCAACCGCACTCTTGCCCTTAAACCAGGCATTAGCACCAAATTCACTCCACTGGTGGAGGCCCTAATCGCGGCGGGGCTGCCCGCCTTGCCGATCAACAAGGCTATGCATCGATCGCTCGAAAAAGAGAATGCTCGCATAGAGCTTTTTCTTCTCAACAGTTGCTGGGGCTGCGGCGAAGAAAGCTACATTCCGCCCGAGTTTCGCTTCCAGATTGCCGAGGCAATCAAAACAGCCATGAGCGGGCCGGATTCGGACGCCGCCATGCGGGCTTACTACGATCGCCAGTTGGACACTCCTGCGATCTCCGAGGAAACGATCGAGAGTGTTGTAACGAAAATGGAAGCCCTATCCGGGGGCGCGATTCCGGTGCTCGTCGCACACCACAATTTGCTTCCGCAAAGGCGGCCGCGTCTTGCGCCCTATACCGAACTCGTCAACGGCGGGGCGCTGCGTGGCGCTCTCGGAGAACTCGGGCGGCCGGCGATATATTTGCACGGCCATATCCATGAGGACCCTGTCGAGGTTTTGCAACTTCCCGGCGGCTTCCCCGTTGTCTCGATCAGTGCCCCTGACATTCCGAAGGGCTTTAATTTGGTCGATATTCTTTTCGGCGAGAACACGGCTCCGCTTGCCTGTCACATCACTCCCTACAGGGTCGACAAATCAGGGATCTTGAAACGGGAAACCGCCATATCGATCGCCCTTGGGCGTAGACGCAGCTCCGATCGCAACACCGGTATTATCTATGGAAAGGTGCTGGAAGTGGGGCAGATATATTGGCCAGAGCTGACAAAACACTTTCTGAACGAGGCGAACGGATTGGATGAACGCCGACTGACGATCATTGTCGAGGAGTTGCAGGCTGAAAGTAGTATTACGATCGACAACTACGATCTTTCGCCGACGCATTGGATTTTAAGAGCGGAGAAGTAGGTGGCAGCCGTCGTGAACCCTTTCCGACCGACGCGGTGGGAGCACGAGAGCTCCGGCTCTCCACTAATATGGTTTACGCCGACCGCGGCACATTTGGCTGCCGACAAATCGGTGTTCGTTTATGGAAGCCGGGGAAGCGGCAAGACTACGCTTCTTCGGAGCATTTGCTGGGAGGATCTGTTCTCCAATCCTTCACTGCGAATCCAGAAGACCATTTCGGACTTCAACCACATTGGCGTCTACATACGCCTGCCGGATCATGTTTCGGGCTCGATGGGCTATATGCGCTGGTCCGAGATCTTTCCGGACTCGCCGCGTCCTGATTACGAGTTCTTCCGCTTCTATTCCCTCGCACTCGAATTAATTGCCGTCGAGAAGGCACTTTGTGCAGCCCATACCTTACGCGTCGAGGACGTCTTGACGCTGTCGGCTGGCAGCGAGCTTTCAATTGTCGCAGACACGACGGCGGAGTTTCCAGAAATCTCGTCCTTCACAGAACAGCCCCCAAAGACGTTTGTCGATCTTTCGCGAGCGCTTCGCAGTATGGTCAGGCGAATGAACGAAGCCTGTGGCCGCGGTTATGTAAAGAGTTTGGTCGACAAGCTTCCGGCCTGTGAGCCGAATGAATTCCTTTCCTTCGTGATCGAGCGTCTCTCGCAATCAATGGCCCACAGCAAGCTTGCAAGCGGCCAGAGGCTTGGCTTCAAGTTTTGTCTGGACGATTGCGAGGTGATGAGCCCGCTCCAGAGAAAATCGGTCAATACGCTTGTGCGCAAAAGCAGGTTTCCGATCTCTTGGGTCATTTGCTCTGTCGGCGAGGCCGTCGAGGCAGGCGAGACCTTCATCGATGAACAGCCTTTGACCGACGCCGATCGCCGTGTCGTATCGCTCGACGACAGAGACCGGCCAGAATTCCAGGCACTCTGCGAGGCAGTCGCCAGCCTGCGGGTATATTTCTCTCTGGAGCAAGATCGACGTCCAGAGGTGACCGGCCCTGAGGTCGAGCGCTATTTCTCGCTCAAAGGCCGGCTCGGGACGGTTGTGGTGAACGACATCATCGACACGATGATATCGCGCTCGACTAGCCCGCTTGCTCGGCAGCTTCGCGAAGCTGCCGAGTTCCTTCATGGCCTGGATCTCGGTCAATATGGGCTTGATCGTACTCCAGCCGGAGCTCTCCCCTACTATCAGACCTATGTGCTTTTGCACTGGACTGGTCAAAAGGAGAATTTCTCGCCGATCTCGCGTCCTGAGGATTTCAGTAGGATCGCAAAGAACGCAACGGCGATGAAAGCCAAAAGCCAGCAGGCCTGGATGCGGCGTAAGAGCGTCGGTGCAATGCTCCATATTGCAAACCGGCTCGGCTTCCGCAGATTGCCGATGTCTGGGGTGAGTGTGGTCACGTCGCTGGCCGACGGCTCGATCCGCGACTTCTTGGAAATCATGGCCGAGATTTTCGACCGCTTTTCGAAGGACCGGGGCTCGCTTTCGGCCGAAGAAGTCCTGGAGAAGTTTGCTCGCTCGAGGACGAAGATTGCAGCCAAGACTCAGACCGATGGCATTTACGCCTCTAGCGAGGCCTTCTATGACGGCATCGGAATTCTTACCGACTCCAATGCCGAAGCAGTGATGCGATTCATCACGGTTCTCGGGCGCCTAACGCACCATCTCCAAGCGAATTTCGAAGATCCTTCGTCGCTGGCAACGACCGAGCGCGGCCTTTTCTTCATTGGCCCAGCTCGTAGCTACCCGGCAAACGCCACCCAGATTGAGCTTATTAACCAGATCATCCATCGCGCCGAATTGTCAGGGTATTTACGCGCTACGACATCAAAGCGGGGGGCGAAGTCGGGAGAGGACGATGAGGCTCCGAAGATCTCTGGTTTCCGGCTGCATCGACGCTTCGCGCCTCGCTTTATGTTCTCATACCGGGGTGCCTACGAACCTGTGAAACTGACCGAGGACATCCTCTACCAGATCTGCATCGGCTCACCTGAGGTCGACGCGGATGATTGGGCAAAGCAGTTCGCGAGGCGACCGAATTCGAGCTCACAGCTGACGCTCCCCCTGGCTCACGAGGTTCCGAGTTTCGATGATTGACGAGATAGCGATCGGGACGCTCAGCATATCGCAGACGATCCTCCAAGATCACAGCATCCTTCGCGAGCAATACGATCTCGTTATCGCGGCTGTCAGCTGGGAGAGCCGCTGCCACGCCTGTAGCCCGCTTCTCTCGGGGCGCAGCGACGAGAGTTTAATTATCCATTTCGCTTCGTCTGATACCGAAATGGAGAGCCGCAAGAGCGGCAATCGCGCGGCGATTGAGGGCGCGATTGCCGACTGCCGGATTCTAGATCTGGAACGGTCTGCGCAATTTACAGATAACGCTGAGAAGCTAGAGCAGGAGATTTTCGGGGTCGCGCGCAAGAAGGGCCACGCTCTCCGGGTGTTGATGGACATGACGTGCATTCCAAAACGCTATTTGCTTTTTTTGCTCGGATTGGGGTTCCGTCGCGAACTGTTCACCTCTATCGACCTTGTCTATGCGGAGGCTGAGAAGTACGAAATGCGGGCCGCACAGATCGATGTCGCTGGCAAACCGCTGGGGCTGATATCAGAAGGCGAATGGACAACGTCGCAAATTCCCTATCTGGAGTCAGAAGACTACGTACCGGATCGGAGAAATCTCTATATTTCCGTTGGTGCCGAGCTCACGCAGGCGAGTCCCATCGTCGACCGTTTTGAGCCCAACGGCTTGGTCCTTTATCACATTACCGAAGGGCATCGCAGATTGCCTTCGTCGGTGATCGACCGGGAGCGGCCGGCGCTTCAGCAACTGGCGGCTTTTCCTGGCGTCAGGCAGGAGCAATTTGAGCTCCACGAAATTGCCGCTGTCGCCCTCAGCGTCCTTCAAAACCGTTCAGCCAGCACCACTTGTTTTGCGATCGGTCCCAAGACCCATGCTGTCGCATTCGCGATTGCGGCGCTCGCCGATGACCAGATTCAGGTCGTCTGCCGGACTCCAACCACTTATGTCGTGAATGAGGTGAAGGCTTCTGGGAAAATCTATTTCTATCGCATCAACGACCGCTTCGATCCCGCCTCGTTCTGGAGCCAATGAAAGCGGCGAGCGTCTCGATTTTTCTTATGACCCGAAGTGTAAGACTCGAGCGCAGACTAGCCCAAACTTGGAGACACGATGACCAATTTGACGGAAGAACAGTCCCTCGAGATTAAGGAGGCGCGCGCTGCCTCGAGGGTGACACGCCGCGTTGTATCCGAGGGGCTTGAGGAAGTTCTCTATCAAGCCGTTCCGGTTCTCGACCACGGGTTTGTACGTGTCATCGACTATATGGGCGACGACGGTGCCGTCGTGCAAGCAGCCCGTGTATCCTATGGCCGGGGCACAAAAAAAATCTCTGAAGATCGGGGTTTAATCCACTATCTGCTCCGCCACTGGCACACCACGCCGTTCGAAATGGCGGAAATCAAGTTCCACGTAAAGTTGCCGATCTTCGTCGCACGCCAGTGGATCCGGCATCGGATGGCGAACGTTAACGAATATTCGGCCCGCTATTCAACTCTCGATCGCGAATTCTACATTCCCGCCGCGGAACATCTGTCAGCACAATCGGTGCAAAATCGCCAAGGTCGCGGAGAGGTCGTGGGAGCTGCTGAGGCGGAGCGAGTACTGCGAATTCTCACAGACGATGCGCAACGCAACTACGATCACTATCTCGATCTGCTAAACCATGACGAAGGCGGCCAGCAGCTTCGCGATGACCAACGAGGGCTAGCACGAGAGCTTGCTCGCATGAACCTGTCGCTCAACTTCTATACCCAGTGGTACTGGAAGACAGACCTGCATAACCTCATGAATTTTCTTCGGCTTCGCGCCGATCCCCACGCACAGTATGAGATCAGGGTGTATGCGGAGGTAATTTTGGACATCCTGAAAAAATGGGTCCCATTGACCTACGAAGCGTTTCGCGAGCATCGACTGGAAGCGGCGACATTTTCTGGGGAGGCCCTTAAGGCACTGCGCCGTATGCTTGCGGGCGAACACGTCGAGCAACTTGACACCTCAATGTCTAAGCGTGAGTGGGACGAATTCTTAGCGAAGCTGGAACTAAGTTGATACGCATCTCCACGGTAGAATTTTCATCATGCTGGCGAACGCCGGCATTCAGCTGACTACGCTGGGGCGTTCGATGGGCGGCGGCGGCACAACGTTCATCGTCATCGGCGACAATTAACTCTCCTATTCTAGTAAAGTGTCACGACTGACCGTCGCCTGCCTCAAAGCGTCTTCCCGGCTAGCTTTGGTCGACGTGCTCCTCTTCATCGCCGTGATGACGAAGCATGTGTTGAGCAGTGAGAGGCTTGGTCGCAGATCGACTTCATGAGGGGCGTCAAAACTGGACGTCTATCCTCCCATCTAGGGGTCACAAATTGCACGCCGATTCACGGCTGGGCGCAGTCAGGGGGATCGGGCCTATCAAACCCGAAGGTCTTTGTGACGTCGTCATGTTGGTCTGTTGCATAACGCTATCCTCGATCCCGTCGAAATCTGGAAAACGCCCGCAAACATGCTGGTGCGCGAGGCCCTAGCAGACCGGGCCAACCCGGGAATGAACCCACTTATCGGTATGGAGGCCATCTATGCCCTGGCCAAGGCAACGCTACCGGAGTTTCGGCGGCGAGTTGCATCAAGCGCGCCGGAACCACTGTAGCCGCTCTTCTTCCGACAGCACGCCGGGCCAGCGGTCACAGAAGATTCCCGCGCGCGGTCACCTCTCATAGTCAAGACACCGAAACGGCCTGTACAAATCAGATCCGCAGGCGGATCCCCCGAGGGGTGGCTACTCGCCTTGAAAGTCGACAATGAGTTCACTTTCGGACTGCGGTTTGCGCAAAACATTCAGGGTCGGAAGCACCTTTCGGAGCTTCGAATGCGCTTGATAGACATCCACATCACGTTGCAGATTCAGCCAGAACTGCGCGGTGGTGCTGGTTACCTGGGCCAGACGCAACGCCATCTCAGCCGTTATCGCCCTGCGTCCGTTGATGATCTGGTTCACTGAAAACCGCGAGACCTGGAGTGCCGACGCCAGTTTGTCTTGGGTAATGCCAAGCGGACCAAGAAGTTGGTCACGAAGAACCTCGCCCGGTGCTACCGGAGGCGCTGGCACGTAGCGACTCTGTTGGATCGTCATGCACCGACCCTCCATTCGGTCAGTGCCTCTCGAATTTGATTTCGAATGGCCCCTCCCCCTCGACCCAAACAAAAGTAAGATGCCATTTGCCTTCGACCTCGACACCCAGCCGCCCGGGCGCATTCTTGAAGCGCAGGATAGGTCCGAAGATTCCAACGTCCTGCAAGCCGCGTGCGGCCACGAGCGGCCGCAGAATCTTGTGCGCCTTCACTGAAAGATGCTGATCGAGATGCGGTGCGAACCGCGTCCAATAGATTTCTTCCGTAACTTCGTCTGCGAAGCGTTCCATGTTCCAACCTCCGGGGGGCCGTGACAAAAGCCGCGGCCACCCGATCGGCGCCCGGGCGTCGATCGATGGAGGCTGGAGGAGGTGTGCCGGTACGCAGCTGAAAGGTCAGCACCCATTCGCGAGTTTGAGGCGATGCCAAGAGGAGCACACCGGCCGGTCTGTACTTCCATTTGATCCGGATCCGGCTCGCAATTTCCTGTGTCAGGGAACAGCGTATGTCGGTGAGCAGGGAAGTGCTCGGATACTCAGGGAACTCATCGATTCTCGTGAGCAGCGTTTGAAAGATCTCGCGAATGGCACGTTGGGAAAGCGCTTCTTCCACCAGCCCGATGGATGTGCGCGACTGGTGTTGTCCATCGATTACAAACAGCCTGTCGATGTCGATCGCAGCGATGCGTGTCAGGATTTCCGCGGCGCTCGGGAACGAGTCCTCGGGCTTGGCGCTATCGATGGACGACTGGACGAATTGTGTGAAACAGAACGACGGTCCGGCCGACCTGAGGTCGTCCGTTTGTCGAATGATGTCGAAGAGCTTCCAGAACTGTCGCTGCGACGGTGCTGGGGCGTCCCGATCAAGCCAGGACGTTAGATTGCCCCGGAGTGACGAGACGATATCGGTGCCAATCCAGTCGATCTGGGCACGGCGAGCAGAAGCGTCCAGGATGAGCGCAGACGTGGCCGGCTCGTCCGGTTGGAGGCCTGAACGAACGCGATGCTCCACTGAAAGCGGTCCCGACTTCGGAAGGCCGGGGTAGATGTGGGGGGCTAGCTGGTCGGCCCACTGTCTGATCGCTCTATCCATTGGCATGGTGTAATGCACCTCATTACACAATGCAAGCCACCCGTTTGCCAAAGCTCTGAGGGACGGTTGGCCATCACCGCGCTGGCGGCAATGGTGACAATCCGACGTCCGCGGGCAATCTTCACCTTTTGGAGACACCGGCGTCCATCGCGGAACAGGCGTCCGACTACACAGCGGCCTGGGCGACGTTGGAAGCTTCTATCGCAGCCTGTACCTCGGCATAAAGTTCGGCGTTGCTCTCGCTCGCATCGATTTCGACGATCAAAGCGAATCGAACCGACCTCTCATTGGGATCCGGGATAGCTCGCGTCTTCCACCATCCCGCCACTGGGTGAACGGCTAGCAAGTTGCGACGGGCGAGATCGGAAGCCGGACAGGTCAGCTCGTCGATCTGCAGGGAGCCGACGTCGCGGCGATTGCGACCGAACGTCCAGCCATCATTTTCGTCGATGGCCGGCCCCTCGGGTTCCTCTTCGACCTTGCTGATACGAGCAATGAACGCGGCCCTGTCCTCATTGGGCCGGTTCAGCTTGAAACGCAGATTGTGAGATGCGTAGCGAAACTTGGAGCCTCGGGCCGGCTCGGATGGGTTCGGCGCGATGAAGGTGCTGAGGGCGACTCTCAAGGTAACGGGATGAGCGATCAACGCGCGCAAGGCCTCGACCGGCCACGGCAGCTCGAACAACCGCATCTCGTTGTGCACGTGATCCGCGCCGCCTGAATCGCTCTCACGATAGGGCGTGATCCAGTCTTGGACGATCAACGTCAGGGCGTTGGAGGCGCTGCGCCGGGCGCGCTCCATGTCCGGCACGCCGTAGCCATAGCGTTTGAAGAGCGGACCGTAGTGGCCTTTCCCGGGATTTACAGGCAGATGCGACCGCATCTGGGCATTCCATCTTGCCGAGGAAACGAAGAGGGCACGGATCGCCTCCGGCCAGAGCTCTGGATAGTCCGACCACAATTCGGTAATTGCCCTGGCAGCAAGTGCAGTCGCGGCGCTCGTCTCGCCCACAGTCGTGAAGGCCCGCAGCGGGTATCGATGATCGGTTGTGAGCAATGAAAGAGCGGAATGCTTCATCGGGGGCGGCGGACCGTTGACGACCCAGTTGCCGCCTTCCATCACCACGTCCGGCTTTATCGGCCAGTGCGAGGACCAGCTTGCGGTTCTCGAAGATGGCGCAAGGTCACCCACCACCGCAAGGGGAGTACCGGGCTCACCACCCGGGAGGACGTCCTTTTCCGTGTAGGCGCCGATGCAGATCGGATTCCATGCCTGCGCCGGCGACTCGACCTCATTGTCGGGATGATCGGAGGCAGCGAGATAGTCGTTGTTACCAAATCTGTTCTGGTCGCTGTTTCCCGCCGACACGAGAAGCAGACGAGGCGTCGCGACGTTTCCCGACACGCCAGCCGTAAGCTGGTCCAGTTCGCTCGACCACGATGTCGGGGCACCGTCATGCGGGGAGTCGTCCTCGGTCGTGCTGGCAAGAGCAAATGTCCGGCGTCGAACGCCTGCCGTCTCAGCAGCGTTAACGCCGGCCCGCGTCATTGCCCCGAGAAGGTGATGAGGATTGTGACCTGCATCGGGGATGATCTTTGCCGATTCCAGGCGATGGCGAAGCTGGATTGGCAGCATGGACTGAAGCGCCGGCGTCAGATCGCCGAACAGGGATAGCCCGCCCAGCTGTGTGCCATGGCCGATTATATCCTCGATCCCCCAAGCGGGATTTGCGGCGTGCCTATCCGCTGCGGCAAGGGCTGGCTCGATCAGCGGATGTGAGCGGCTGACACCTCGATCGAGCAGGGTCACATAATTCGGGTCATCGATTGCCTCATAGGTCGTCCGGCCCAGCAGACTGTCGACCCACTCGGCCTGCTCGTCAGGGTCCATCGCATCAAAATAGTCGGCCGTGACGGTGGGCGCGGCCAGAGCGCGTACGCCGGCAAGACGCCGCACCGCCAACGCGAGCGCGTCACGTGTGGCTGTGGCTATGACCACCAGGTCTTCTGGAAATTCGAGCCGATCGCCGCCGATCGCAACACCGAGCTCCGGCGCGTCGGCGATGAACGATTCCGCCTGCGTCTTGTCGAGCCAGACCTCCCACGGCACAGCTCCATTCTGATCTGGAAATCGTTGAGGCGGACTGCGCCACAAGGCTCGCAAGCCGGCCTCGACGATGGCGCCGATGCTTTGAATCAGGTCGGCATTGTATGGCCGGCCGGATTTCCTGTCCTTCGCAGCGAAATCCTCGACCTTCCGCCGTAGTTTTGCGACGCCGTCTTCTGTTGCGAAGACGGTCGCGCGCCCGGGTTGATTTGCTGCGGGCCGCGGCGGCTCGCTGCGGAGAAGCGTCAGATCGCTGGCGTTGAGGCCTGTCGTGACCATCGGTTCGCCCGCCCTGCCCTCGACCTCCAGATAGACGCCTGGAAGCGAAGCGGCGCTCACGTCGGGCAGATGATCCAGAGCATTGAGAAGCGACTGGGCGTGCGCTGCCCTGTTGGCGACGTTACTTGGATGCTTTGCCGACCCGCCGCCCTTTGGCCTGAACGGGTTTGCGGCGGAGATTTCGTTGAGTATGAAGTGCCTTCGGTCCCTGGGCATGCGTTCCCGCCCCTATGCTGTGCAGCGACCGGCGGCGCTCTAGGGACGCGACGATGGCAGCCGTCCTGATCTCGTTCGAATTTCCCAGGACCGCCCGTCTTGCGGCATCCTCCCCTGCAGCCACCACATCGGCCGTCGACAGTCCGTCCGCATGTTGCACTACATCGTTCCAGTTTACAGCTTCGACGCCGAACCCGCGCAGCCGCCTGCGCATCGCCTTTCCGATCGCTTCGCCATCTGGCAATTGGTAAGGGAGCACCAGGTCGAAGCGGCGCAGGATCGCTCGGTCCAGGATTTCCGGCAGGTTTGTCGTTGCCACGACGATCGATGGCCCCGTGTTTTCGTCCAGGAATTGCAGGAACGAGTTCAGGATTCGCCGAGCTTCCCCAATGTCGTTGTCAGATCCGCGTGATGCGGCCAGTGCGTCGATTTCGTCGAACAGATAAACGCCACGATTGGTACGGATCGCGTCGAAAATCAACCGCAGCTTCTGAGCGGTCTCACCCATAAACTTCGTGATCAGGCCGTGAAGGAGGACCGTGAACAGCGGAAACTTCAGTTCCCCGGCGAGCGCCTCGGCAGTCAGGGTCTTTCCCGTTCCGGGTGGACCGGCGAGGAGCAGCCGACGGCGTGGTTGCAGGCCCTTTTCCTCAAGCCTCTCGGTCATGCGGGTTTCGGTAACGATGTGGGTCAGCTCATCGGCGATGTGGACCGGCAAAATCAGGTCGTTGAGCCGTGTCGTCGGATAGCTGGCGCTAAGAAATCCGGCCAGGTCGCCGCGCGGTGCAACGATCGGGGTGGGTACAACGCGCGTTGGCTTTTCCGGCTGCTGACCCGCCTCGGCCCATTGCCGCAATTGCTCAGCCAATCGCCCATGCCCTTTCTGTTCCTCGGCGACCGCTAGCTGCATCGCAAGGTCGAAGAAGCGCTTCTCGTCGCCCTCGGCGTGGCTCTTCACAAGCCCTATCAATTGTTGTGCCGATGCCATCGCAATTACCTTCCCGTACCCCCACCGACACGACCATGGCAAATCAGCGCCCGCGGCCAGTTTATAGGCAGATTTCCTTAACAGACCAGCATGCCGAGCCTCATCGACAAATGGTCCACTTATAATTTGCACATTATGCTGCCGGTTCCCGACAGTATCGCAATCGCGCTCTGGACAATCAATGCGCTGAGATTGAGTCCAATTATGCGATCCCTCAGCCCTTATATCGTCCCCTGCCCGTCATTTCGCGCAGCCCAAACGCGCCGATCAGGTCGAGCGCGCCCTGCCTACGGGGCGCGCCATTCGGTTCCGCTGCGGCCGCCAATTGCGGTGACACTGGTACAGTATGCTCATCATCTCGTCCCCTATCAGATCATATTCAACGTACCGAGGGCGCTTGTGCTGCTTGATCACATAGTCGATCGCCGAATTGACCGATGCCTCGTCGGCGACGCCCATTTCAAGGACCTGCAGCGCGTGCCCTTCAGCCTTCGCAGCTTCGATGAGCTCTCCTTTGACTCCGCTATTTCTGGGACGTCGCGCATGGTCGCAACCACCGAGTGATCCAGCCTTGCCAGCTTCCAATACCGTCAGTTTTCCAAAAACTGCAATCTTGCGTGACCTTCATCGACATGCGGACGCGTGCCGCCCCTCCTTTCCGTCTCGCGAAGGGCCCCAGGCGGCGAGACCGGACGCCGTGCGTGGCGCAATCTGTTATCCGACGAGCGGCGAGATCGCGTGGATTGTCCCGCCGTGATGGGATCATCTATTCGTCGAGCGCGGCGCTGGCGCCATCATCGTCGATATCTGCAAACCCTGGGATGATGTTACCGGCGAGCAGCTTCTCCTTCGACAGCAGCCCGGCGTCCTCGAGCGCCTCGAAATCCGGCAGCTGGCGAAGCGTGTCGAGCCCGAACTGCGACAGGAAGTTTTTTGTCGTGACATAGGTGTAGGGCGCCCCTGGCTGCGGGCTTCGCGGCCCCGAGGCGATCAGCTCCTGGCCCCGTAGCACGCCGATCAGATCGCGCGACACCTCCTTGCCGAAGAAGGTCGACAGCTCTGCGCGGGTGATCGGCTGGAAATAGGCAATGCACATCAAAACCAGCGCCTCGGATTGCGACAATTCCTTCGCACTCTGCCCCGCAGGCGTACCGAATGCGGCGTGAATGATGTCTCCGAAGGCCTTCTTGGTCCGGTGCTGCCAGCCGCCCGCGACCGCGACCAGCTCGTAGGGGCGGCCGGCGAGCTCGGCGCGGATGTCGTCGATGATCAGCTCGAGATTGCAGTTCTTCCCCACCACCTGCGCGAGGACACTACGTGTCACCGGTTCGCTAGCGGAAAAAATCACCGCTTCGACGCGGCCCATCCACTCGCGCCAGCGCAGTTCCGGCGGCAGATGTTCGAGCTCCGTGTCGAGCAAGGCCGGCTGTTGGTTCGGCTTGCGGCGGGTGGACGCTTCGCTCATCCCTACAGCCCAAACAGCCGAAAGGTGGTGCGGCCGGAAAGCTCGCGCACGGCCTCGAGCTGTTGCAGCCGGTCGAACAGGCGCCGCGCCGCAAAACGCGACAGGCTTTTGGTCGTCAGCGATCCGGAGAGGGCGTCGTCGTCGAGCAGTCTTTGGATCACATCGCCCGCCCCCTTTGCCCTGAGCTTCGGTGCGACGGCGATGAGCCGCTCCGCGCGCCGCGACAGCTCGGCGGCCAACCGGCAGGCGTCAGCCGCCGCTTGCGCCAGCGCCAGGCACACTGCCCGCTCAAACCCTTTTTCGCCTGGCCGGATCCGCTTGCCGCCGCCAGACTTGGACCGAAACGCCGGGCCAAAAGCGTGTGCCATCAGCAGCGGCAGCGGTCGCGGCCAGCGCAGGTTTTGCGCTAGCACCAGGTCGGCGAGCCACCAGGCAAAAAGCTCGGAGTCGGACTGCATGGCGACGACGTGGGCGGCGATTGCCGCCGCGGCGAACGGCGCCGGCCGCCCCGAGCGCGCCAGGTCGTCGATGTGTTCACAAACCGCGGCCAGCGCCTCAACGTCCCAATGGAGACCCATCTGGTCGACGATCTTTTCGAGCTGATCGGCGCTGGCGGCGGGCGGCTGCCCGGCCAACTGCCGCCAGGCGCCAAAGGTGGCGCCGGCGGGGCCCGGATCGGCTCCGGCCTCGCGCAGATGCCATGCGTCGCGCAAGGCGGCCTCGTCCTCCGAGCGCCCGGCCAGCCGCATGCTGGCGGCAGCGCATTTCAGCGCCAGCCGCTGGCGCCAGGCGCCGGCCCAGCCGGCTTGCGTGCGCGCGAGCGTCTCGAGCGCGCTCAAGGCGGCGCCGGCACAGAAGGCGGCGCCGGCGTCGGTGACGACAGCGCCGTTGGCCAGCGCCCAGGCCGGGACGACCGGCTCGAGAACGGGAACGGCGGCGGCGGGGTCGAGGCGAATCATGATTCTGGAGGGTAAAGCAGCCGTGCGCTTTTTGCGACAAACTTTGCACCAAAACGCACAGGCTGTCGTGCGCGCATAACGAACGATAATGTTGCATTATCATTCGTTGTTTACAAGGCTAGGGGACCATGGTAGAATACGCCAGAAAGGTAGACTTTTGGAGTCTTTCGTGTCCCTGAACATCAAAAATCCGGCCACCGTTGCTCTCGCCGATGAACTCGCACGCCGCCAGGGTATCAGTAAGACAGCAGCCATTCATCAGGCCCTGAGCGAGCGCTTGCATCGCTTGGGCTTTGGAGAGACCGCTCACGAGCGTCTGCTGGCAGAATTGCGCGCCATCCGAGAAAGAGTGGCACGATTGCCTGAACTGGATAGTCGCAGCGACGAGGAGATCATCGGGTATGACGAGCATGGAATCCCTACCTGATGGTGATCGACACCTCAGCTGTTGTAGCGATCCTTCGGAGCGAGCCTGAGGCAGCAAGGCTGGAACGAGCGCTGGTCTTGGACCCAATCCGTCTGGTCCCGGCAACCTGCGTGCTCGAGGCACGCATGGTGCTGGTCAGCAGGCGCGGCGAACACGCATTGGCCGAGATCGATCTTTGGCTGCGCAAAATCGAGGCCGACATCATTCCTGTCGACTCCGAATTGGTTGATCTGGCGACCCAGGGTTGGCTGACCTACGGCAAGGGCCACCACCCGGCGGCGCTGAATTTTGCCGATTGCCTGTCCTATGCTTTGGCAAAGCGTGCGGATGAACCGCTGCTTTTCATCGGCAAAGACTTCTCCCAAACGGATATCGAAGCGGCATGAGCATGGCTGGCGACGCGCAACGATCATCCGCTGCTTCCGGCGATGACGACATGCCCGACATCATCGATATCGTCATGCAGATGGGCGATGCCGACCTAGCCTCGTCCCCTCCCCTTCCAGCCATTGCCAATCCCAGCCTGCCTGCGCATCTTGAGGCGCTCGCCGGCCGGGCGCGCGATTATATCGAGGCGGCGAGTTCGGCCAACACGCGCCGCGCCTACGCAGCCGACTGGAAGCATTTTTCGAGCTGGTGCCGGCGCCAAGGCATCGAGATGTTTCCGCCCGATCCTCAGGTCGTCGGGCTCTATATCGCCGCCTGCGCGTCAGGTACGGCCACTGGCGACAAAAAGCCCAACACCGTTTCAACCATCGAGCGCCGGCTTTCGTCGCTCTCCTGGAATTTTGCCCAGCGCGGTCAGCCGCTGGACCGCAAGGACCGCCACATCGCAACGGTCGTGGCCGGCATTCGCAACACCCACGCATCCCCTCCCCGGCAGAAGGAAGCGATCCTGCCAGAGGATCTGATCGCCATGCTCGAGACCCTCGACCGCGGCACGCTGCGCGGGCTGCGCGACCGCGCCATGCTGCTTCTGGGTTTTGCCGGTGGGCTGCGGCGCTCGGAAATCGTCGGGCTCGACATTGGTCGCGACCAGACCGAGGATTCTTCTGGCTGGATTGAGTTTTTTCCTGACAAGGGCGTGCTGGTGACCCTGCGCGGCAAAACCGGTTGGCGCGAGGTCGAGGTCGGCCGCGGCTCCTCCGACGCCACCTGCCCGGTGGTCGCGCTGCAAACCTGGCTGAAGCTGGCGCGGATCGGCCATGGCCCTTTGTTCCGAAGGGTAATAGGGCAAGGCAAAAGAGTCGGCGCCGATCGGCTTAACGACCAGGAAGTTGCGCGGCTGGTCAAGCGCACGGCGCTCGCAGCCGGCGTGCGTGGCGATCTGTCGGAGGGCGAACGCGGTCAAAAGTTTGCTGGCCATTCGCTGCGCGCCGGCCTCGCGTCCTCGGCCGAGGTCGACGAGCGCTATGTGCAAAAGCAGCTCGGTCACGCTTCGGCCGAGATGACGCGAAAGTATCAGCGCCGGCGCGATCGTTTCCGCGTCAATCTCACCAAGGCGTCCGGGCTCTGAAAAGCCCCCTCCCTGCCCCGTTTTGTCCGCTGGGATGAGGCGGTCAGATCTCAGGCGATAACATACCTCATCCAGCACAGCGAGCGCTGTATCCAGACTATCGGCGGCCGACGCTTCGTAGTCAGGCATGATCATCAACTGCGTTATGGCACGGCGCACAAGAGGGCATCGCGATAAAAGTACGCCAAACAACGCTAAGGGAGAATAAACGGTGATCTGATTTCGTTCGACGCTCGTTTTCGAGAGCCGTTCTGGGTCGTTCGCAATCAACTGTGTAGGCCAGCGGAGCGAGCAAGGAGCGCCAGATCCGGACAGGGCTGAGTGGGGTGTTTCTCCGAAAGATGGGGCCATGCCCTAAGGAACACGAGATGTAGTGGACTCGTCGATCCGCGCGGTTTCGATTCGCGCACCCGGGCACAACGCTTGGATAAGTCCCATCAAATGCTCTCCGGTGGCCGTCATCTGTATAGCTGACATTGGGCCGAGGGCTTCCAGCACGAGCCACATGGCGCGGGTATCGACCGTGACCATGGTGCGCCGCCCCTGCCGCCAGTTCCAGCGGCGGCACGTGACACCGGCATCATCGCACCAGATGACTTCGCCCGGTTCAGGATGCTCGGTTACCATTTCACCTTGCTGGATCGTGTCGAATGGCTCCGCTCCCTTCGCAATTAAAAGTCTCGGGACCCCCTGGTAGAGATCGAGATCCTCCCCGCCAATCGGAACGCCATACAACACGCTGACGGCATTGTAGGCATCAACCAGTGGGGATATCCGCGGGAGAGAGCCATCTTTCCGCACCCGCTTGAGAAGCGCGGCGGCCGAGCACGGCGTTCGATTGGCCTTTGTGCCGAAAGCCTCGTAGGCAACGGCCCACGCCGCAAGATGCGCGTCCCTTTGGGCGTCATCGCGAAGCGCCGCCTGTTCCGCCGCCGCAATCGTGTCGTTCAACGCCTGTGCATCCGGCACGTCGATTTCAGCGTTCCGCACCACAATGCTGATCAGATGAAAATCCGGGTAGCGGGCCTTGATCTCGGGGTCAATCAATGGCGTGAAAGACATGGGAAGCTCTTTTCTCATGGGGAGGCTTTGCGCTGCGGGTCGTTCGGCAAATGTATGAAGAAAGGTGCTTGTCGAGGCGTTGGTGCGTGGAACATTTTTCAAGGGTTTGCCGATAGGCAGGCGAGATCGCCAACGACATGATCTTCGCCCGATGCCCTACAAACACAATGCCAGCCGCCGCCACCGAGTCGCGAAGATGAAATTCAAGGTGACAAACTGGCCGGAATACGAGGCGGGCCTTCGGCGGCGCGGCAGTCTGACGCTGTGGTTGACAGAAGAAGCCTTGGCCAGGTGGCATGCGCCGCGAAGAACGACCCGCGGCGGCCAGCCCCGCTATTCCGATCTCGCCATCGAGGCGGTCTTGACACTGGGATGCGTCTTCGGGCTTCGTCTGCGCCAGAGCGAGGGATTGGCGACCTCGCTGCTCGATCTGATGGGGCTTGATCTACCGGTTCCCGATCACACGACGCTAAGCCGCCGGGCGCAGATATGGGAACCATCGGCCACGCGGCAGCGGCATCCCGAGGACGGTCCGCTGCATGTGCTGATCGATAGCACCGGATTTGAAAGTCTACGGCGCCGGCCAATGGCTGGAAGACAAGCACGGTGCCAGATCACGCCGGACCTGGCGCAAGCTGCATTTGGTTCTCAATGCCGACAGCGGGGAGATCATCGCCCATTGTCTGACCGACCAGGACGGCGACGATCCCTCGCAGGTGAAGCCGCTGCTCGACCGGATCGACGCAGAGATCGACCAATTCACGGCCGACGGAGCATATGATGGCGGTCCCACCTACTGCGCGGTGCTGCAACACAGCGTCACCGCAAGGATAGTCATCCCGCCACGTTCAACGGCCGTGGAGAGTGATGACACCGGACCACCCGGTCAAAGGGACGGTCACATCACGGCGATCGCCAATGATGGAAGGCTGAATTGGCAGGCGTCCACCGGCTATGGCAAGCGCGCTCTGATCGAGACCGCCGTCGGGCGCTACAAGGGGCTGATCGGACGTCGCCTGCGAGCCCGCTCCTTTTCGGCTCAGCAGACCGAGGTCGCCATCGGCTGCGCCGTTCTCAACCGCATGACGGCGTGCGCACGCCCGGAGTCCGTTCGCTGCCCGGCAAGGCCGACATAGCAGGCGGCATCAAAGAGCTGATTGTGCCTAATGCCACATTTGTGCACCAACGACTTGTGGCGCGGGCAGCCACAGGCACAGGCTACGCGGAAAATGAAAAGCGGGGCCAACCCATTCGCTTGCACACAGCCTGGGTTTTGCCAGCTCCTCAACGGCAACGTGCTGTCAATCTTCGTCTTGCCATGTCTTGAACGCCGAACTGTTCACGCCATTGGCGCCGCTTTGTCATCCCGTGCCCCGAAATAGGCCGTCGTTCGAACGATATGCGCAGTTGCTTATCCGCCAGAAACCGGCGAGCCAGATCGGTGTCGCGCTTACCCACGCGTGACACCCAGTCCGAAAACAGGCGAACCGCGCGCCGGTTCATATGCCGCGAAGGACAGACCAGCCAGTATCCCGGAAACTCGATGACCTCGAACTCTATCGAGACCGGAACCAGAGAACCCGACACCAGGTCCTCGAATGCGATGGATGTGCTTTCCAGGACCACACCTGCACCGTCCTTCGCCAGTTGAACCGACATTGACGAACGGTCGAAACGATAGGGATACGTCATGCGGGCGCCCTGGATACCGTTGCACGGCAGCCAATAATCCCACCGGAAATAGGCCTTCACACTGTCGATCAACCGCGCATGGCGAAGCTGCTCGCGCGGATCCGGTGAGATCGCGCGCAGTTCGGCAAGATAGGAAGGCGAGCACATCGGCAGGATCAGATCGTTGACGACGCAATCCGAATAAAGGCCGGCCCAGCCGCCGTCGCCATAACGAAGAT
>NZ_JAMYSP010000039.1:0-56837 GCF_040322015.1 Mesorhizobium sp. M0208
CCCCCCCCCCCCCCCCCCCCCCCCCCCACCCGCCCCGCCCCCCCCCCCCCCCCGCCCGGGGGGGGGCGCCGCCCGGCGCGGCCCCCCGCCCCGCCCGGGCCGGGGGGGCGCGCCCCAGGACCGGTCCGCAAGCGGCGGATGGCGATGCCGGCGACAGCCAGCTCGTGGGCGGCCCGCGATGCCGGCGGCAGCGGCGAGGGATCGAAGCCGTCCAGCCTGCGCTCGGCTTCGTCGAGATGGCCGATCAGCAGCAAGCGCCGGACTTCGAGGTTGCGCGCATGTGCGGCATTGACGCGGTCGCCATGCCTTTCAAGCGTCGCCCGCGCGGCGTCGAGTGTCTTGGCCGGCCAGGCGAGGTCCCGCGAGACGAGCGCGATCTCGGCCTCGGCGACTATACACCTCGCGCGGGCCACGGCCTCCCTCGGGCTGAATGCGTGTGCCGCCCTTTTTAGAAGAACCTTCGCCCGAACCAGGTCGCCAAGCTGCGCCATTGCGATACCGCGCAACGCCAGTGCCGGCGCATCGTCGCGCAGCGCAACCCGCTTCAAGGCGCCGAGCGGATCGCCCGCCGCAAGCGCATGCGCCGCGGCCGTGATCAGCGAGTCCATCGGAATCCCGTCACACTTGTCACTCCCATGGCTTCGACATCCGGCGCTAAGTCCATCTCACCAACCAGTCGTATCGACAACGGCGACTGTAGCCAACCTGAGTTGCGGCGCGCCAACCTTGAGTCGCGGCTAGATTGTGCACTGGGCTCGAACGCAACGATAAGCACTAGGAGAGACGCAGTGAAGATCGAAGGTACAGCCATCCTGGTGACTGGCGCCAATCGGGGCATCGGTCGGGCACTGGTCGAGGAAGCCCTGAGCAGAGGCGTAAAGCGCGTCTATGCCGCAACTCGCCAATCCATGGCCCACCCGGACCGGCGTGTGACGTCCCTGACCATGGATGTGACCGACGTTGCGCAGATCCGGGAGGCCGTCGAGAAGATCGATGCTCTCGATATCCTCATCAACAACGCCGGCGTATCGCCCTTCGATGACCTCAGCGACCGTCGTGTGCTCGAACAACAGCTCGCCGTAAACCTCTTCGGCTCGTACGACGTTACCCAGGCTCTGCTGCCGTTGCTGGCCCGGTCGCGGGGAGCCATCGTCAACATTCTGTCGCTGGCCTCGATTGCCGCCGTGCCGTTCAGTCCGGCTTACTCGATCTCCAAGGCGGCCTCGTTCTCGCTGTCGCAGTCGTTGCGCACGCTCCTGGCCGGACGGGGTGTCAGCGTCCACAGGGTCCTTCCCGGCCCGGTGGACACGGACATGACACGGGGCCTGGACATCGCGAAGGCTTCTCCGGAGTCTGTCGCGCGGGCGATCCTGGACGGCGTGGAGAATGGCGAGGAAGAGATCTTCCCCGATCCCATGTCGGAATCCGTGGCGGAGGGCTGGCGCAGCAGTGCGGTCAAGGCGCTTGAGCGCCAGTTTGCAGCCTATGCGGAAGCAAGTCCGTCAAGTGAAGCAAGCCCGTCAGGCAGTGGGCATGAAAGAAGCAGCGAAACGATTGCCCGCGAGCCCCATCCTTGCTGCTCGGCCTGAAACTGCGGACGCTTATGCAGGGGTCGCGGCATCGCCGCCCCTCGGCGCCGCCCCGACCCCTCACGGCGCGCAGAGATGCCTCCTGATGTCCGGAGCAAGTTGACCGATCAGTTGCGGTCGTCGGGGAAACTTGGAATAGGCAAGAATTCGACGCCATCCTCGGCGAGGCTCTTGGCCTCCTCCAGCGTCGCCTCGCCATAAATGCCGCGCGGATCGCTCTCGCCAAAATGGATCTTGCGCGCTTCCTCGGCAAATTTGTCGCCAACATAATCGGCGTTCTCGCGCACCTTCTCGGCAAGCGCCTTGAGCTGCGCCAGCGCCTGCTTTTGTGCCTCGCCCATGGCCAGCGCGATCTTCTCCTGGCCGCGCCCGGTCGAGACGGCAGGCGCCATCAGCGCCTTCTCGACCTTGTGCGAGCCGCAGGCCGGGCAATCGATGAAACCGCGCCTCTTCTGTGTGTCGAAATCGTCGTTGCTGCGGAACCAGGCCTCGAATTCGTGCTCGTGTTCGCAGATCAGGGAAAAGCGGATCAAGAGGCGGCACCCCTGAGCGGCATTGCCTCCGCCGAACCGGCGTTTACGGCAAAATCGCGTGCGTTTTTGAGATTCGGTATCTTCTTGCGCGCGGCGACTGACTGCACCGGGTCGATCTCGGCGACAATCACCGCCGGCTCGTCATGCGCCGCCTCGGCGACGATGCGGCCCCAGGGATCGACGATCAGCGAATGGCCATAGGTTTCGCGGCCGTCCTCGTGCACGCCGCCTTGCGCCGCGGCAACCACATAGGCGCCGTTCTCGATGGCGCGCGCCCTGAGCAGCACATGCCAATGCGCTTCGCCGGTCTGGCGGGTGAAGGCGGCGGGCACCGAAAGCAGATTGGCGCCGGCCAGCGCCTCGGCACGGAACAGCTGCGGAAAGCGTAGATCGTAGCAGACGGCAAAGCCGAGCTTCACGCCATTGATTTCGGCGACGACGGGCTCGGTGCCAGGCTCATAGGCGGCGGATTCGCGCCAGCTCTCGCCATTGTCGAGATCGACATCGAACATGTGGATCTTGTCGTAGGTGGCAATCGTGGCACCGTCCGGCCCGAACAGAAGGGCGCGGTTGGCAAGCTTGCCGTCGGCGCGCAGAATGGCGGTCGAGCCGATATGCAGGAAGATGCCGAGCTCCTTGGCCAGCCTCCGCGACGTCGAGACGACGATGTCCTTGTCTTCGGAGGTGAAGGAAGCGGCCCGCGCTTGGCTGTCGCGGATCAGCGCGCCGGTCATTTCCGGCGTCTGGACATAGGACGCGCCAAGACCTGCCGCCTCGCGGACCAGCCGTTCCAGATCGACCGCATTGCGCTCCGGACTGGTTCCCGAACGCATCTGGATCGCCGCGGCCTTGAAAGCACCCATCGTCATGTCCTTACCTGGTCGAGCCGTTGGCGAGCAATCCGTCCAGCCGTCCTTCCGCCTCCAATTCGTGGAGATCGTCAGAGCCGCCGACATGCGTGTCGCCGATGAATATCTGCGGAAAGGTGGAACGGCCATGGGCCCGGGAAATCATTTCCTGGCGCAGTTCCGGCGAGAAGGAGGCGTCGTGCTCGGTATAGGCGACGCCCTTCCTGTCGAGCAGCCGTTTGGCCGCGGTGCAATAGCCGCACATCATCCGCGTGTAGATCGTCACATCGACCATCGGTCAGCAATCCTGCCTCGTTCTGCTGTCATATAGGCTATATAGGCGCCGATTCGTCGGCCCGAAAGTCCCCCGGCAGCACGCGCGCGAAGGTCAGTACGTCGACCGCGCCGGCACCGCCCTTCGTCAATGCCCTGGCAACCGCGCGGACGGTGGCGCCGGTGGTGTAGACATCGTCGATCAGCAGCACCCGGCGGCCGGCGATTTCGATCTCCGCCTCATCAGGCACTTTGAATGCGGCGCGAACATTTTCCTCGCGTTCCCGCCGCTCCAGCCCGACTTGCTGGCGCGTGAGTTTGACGCGCTTGATGGCTGATGGCGCGAAAGGCCGCTCCCCGAGCTGCGCCACCGCCCGCGCCAGTTCCGCGGACTGGTTGAACTGCCGTCGGAAGAAACGCCGCCAGTGCAGCGGCACCGGCACGACCACGTCGGCCTCGGCGATGAGCTCGGCACCGGCGCGAAGCATCCAGCGCGCCATCCACGGCGCCAGATCGGTGCGGTCCTGGTATTTCAGCCCTTGCACCATCTGGCGGGCAACGCCGGAATAGGCAACCGCCGCTCGCGCGCGTTCGAACGGCGGCGGGTCGGCTATCGCCTCCGCCGACAGGAAACCCTCACCCATACTGTGGGTGAACGGCGTGCCCATCACCGGGCACCACGGCCGTTCCAGCAGCCTGAGTTTCGGCCAGCAGGCGCCGCACAACACGCCGGGCTGCGAGACATGGCGGCGGCAGCCGGCGCAGACCGGCGGGAACAAGAGGCGCGCTGGCCAGCCCAATGCCTTGCGGGCAATGCTCTTGATCGCAATACGCTTGATCTCTGGCATGGGATCGGCCACGTGGTTGGTCCTTCGCATCACTATATCAGAGAGCGAAGCACAAGGACCTGCCCATTGCAGCCTGTAATCGACACCTCGCTCTGGCTGGCGCGCAAGCGCCGGGCACTGGCCCGTCCCATCGTCGGCGCGGATTTCCTCATGCGGCGGGCGGCCGAGGATCTTGCCGACCGGCTCGACGCCGTCGAACGCAGGTTCGGCAAGACGGCCTCATTGTTTTGCCAGACGCCGGCAGCAGCAGAGGTGCTCGCTGAAAGCGGCAAGGTGACGGAAAACGTGCGCGTCGAGGCCGACGCCGCTTTCCTGGCCGGCCAGCCAGGAGTGGTAGCGCCGTTGGAAACCGTGCCATTCGAACCGGAAAGCCTCGACCTCGCAGTCTCGCTGCTGTCGCTGCAGGCGATGAACGACATTCCCGGCATGCTCGTGCAGATCCGCCGGGCGCTGAAGCCGGACGGGCTTTTCCTCGGCGCCTTCGCCGGCACAGGCACGCTCTCCGAACTGCGCGAAAGCCTGCTTGCCGCCGAGACCGAGCTCTATGGCGGCGCTAGCCCGCGTGTGATCCCGTTCACCGACGTCCGCGACGCCGGCGCGCTGCTGCAGCGCGCCGGCCTGGCACTGCCGGTGGCCGACGTCGAGACGATCACGGTGCGCTACGATTCGCTATTTGGCCTGGTCGCCGACCTGCGCGCCATGGGCGAGACCAGCGCGCTTGTCGACCGCAGCAGGCGGCCGGGCACGCGAGCGCTGTTCGCGCGCGCCGCCGAAATCTATGCGGAGCGGTTTTCGGATGCCGATGGCCGCGTCAGGGCGAGTTTCTCGGTGGTCTGGATGTCAGGCTGGGCGCCCGATGCCTCTCAGCAAAAGCCGCTGAAGCCGGGCTCCGCAAAAATATCGCTGAAGACAATCCTGGAAAACCCCGGCGGCCCCTGAGCGTATCCTTGCGCAAAAGCTAAGCGTATCCCATCAAAGCTAAGCGGGTCACTGCGCAAAAGCGTTGGCAAGCCTGCTGCTGTTGTCGCTGAACAGCCACTGAATCGCATCGGCAGCCTGGCCAATACCAGCGACAATGGCAAGCGACAGCACGGCGACGATCAAACCATATTCGATAGCCGTCGCACCCCTCTCGTCTTCTAGAAATCGTTGCAGCAAGATTTTCATGGGCGCCCATCCCTCTTGCCCGAACCTAGCGCCGACCCGTTAAGAAAGGTTAATGCGACAGGCTTAACGCGCGGTGAACCAGCTGCATTCTAGGAAACAGCCGAATCCTAGAGATCTGTTGAGGAGTCAGCAGTCGCCGCTGCTTCTGCCATCGGCCCGTATAACGCAGACCGAACTGGGCAGCGGCTGCAGCACGCTCTTGCGTAGCGTATAGCTATCGCGCTGGCCGATCGAGCCGGTGCTCATCGTATCAAGCCCGTCGCGGGCAAACTGCGAGCGGGTCCGGCTGTCGAGGTAGGGCGTCGCGATCAAGGCCAGAGCCACCGCGGCCGAGCCGAACAAGAGGGCGATGCGCAATATTCCCATGCCGGCATTGGCGGCGCCAGGAAGGCGGTCGGGCCAAGGCGAGTCCCAGTCCTTTTCAAGGCTCATGCAAATCGCTCCCCAGCGGTGGAATCGGCGTAACCGCCTAGCGTCAATTTTTCACGGTCAGATAAATCTTTCATTAACGCTGCTGCCAGCGCGTTGCGGCGCTGCCCGATTTACGGCAGGTCGGCCGTTACAGCAGATCGATGAGGAACTGGATCAGCGGGGCATCGGCCGGCGGCATTGGAAAATCGCGCATCTGGCGCGGCCGCACCCATTTCAGCACTTGGCCTTCCTTCGGCTGGGCAATGCCGCGGAATCGACGGCAGACGAACAGCGGCATCAGCAGGTGAAAATCATCGTAGGAATGGCTGGCGAAGGTGAGCGGCGCCAGACAAGGGATGTCGGTCTCGATGCCGATCTCCTCGTACAATTCGCGGATCAGGCATTGTTCCGGCGTCTCACCGGGCTCGACCTTGCCGCCTGGAAACTCCCACAGGCCGGCGAGTTGCTTGCCTTCGGGCCGCTGCGCCAACAGCACGCGCCCGTCGGCATCGACCAGCGCGCAGGCCGCGACCAGGAGCAGGCGTTTGCCGACCGTATCCAAGCCGCTCATGCGCCTTGTGGCCGGCGATAGTGATAGCGATAGACTTCGTCGAATCCGAGCGAACGGTAGAGCGCCAGCGCCGGCGCGTTGTCCGCCTCGACCTGCAGCCAGGCTTCCCGCGCCCCGCGCAGCCGCGCCCATTTCAGCGCCGACCGGATGAGATGGCGGCCATGGCCCTGGTTGCGCACCGATCTGTCGGTGGCAATCTCAAACAGGCCGGCAAGATCGCCGTCATGTACGCAGATCAACGTTGCCAGCGGCTCGCTGCCGGCCTCCAGCGCAAACAGTCCGGCCTCCGGCTGGATGGCGCCGATGATCTCCGACAGGCCCGGCCGCAGCGACACATCCGAGCCGCTCACCTTGAGTGCGGCACCGATGAAACGGCTGATGTCCTTCAACGGAATCTGGTCCATGGCGTCGTCGAGCGTGGCGTCCGCCAGCGGCAGCCGCATGACCAGCGATTCGGCGAATATGCTCCAGCCCTCGCTGTCGAGGTACTTTGAAAGATCCGGGCCCGACAGCGGCGAGATGCGAAAGGTCAGCGGCCTGCCATAGGCGTCGAAGCGGCGGCTGGCGCGACCGATGCGCTCAGCAATGTGCTGGATGTCGCCCGGATCGAGCGGATTGACCGAGTTCAGCCGCTTGGCCGGGTGGCCGGCCGTCAGCCGCACCACCCAGGTGCCGTCATAATGGACGGCGGCCGCCGGCCAGGCGCGAAAGCCGGCCGCCTCATAGCGGCGCACGATCGCCAACACGCTTGCCGGATGTCTGGAAGCCAACGCCATCAGCTCCGATAATCGCCGTTTATGGCGACATATTCCTTGGTGAGATCGCAGGTCCACACCGTCGCCTTGCCGCGGCCGATGCCGATGTCGGCGCGGATGCGGATCTCGTCGCGCTTCATATACGCCGAAGTCGCCTCCTCGGAATAGGCGGCGTCGCGCTCGCCCTGATAGGCCAGGCGGTTATCGCCGAACCAGATCGACAGAAGGTCGCGGTCGGCCGGTTCGCCGGCCTTGCCGACAGCCATGACGACGCGGCCCCAATTGGCGTCCTCGCCGGCGACTGCCGTCTTGACCAGCGGCGAATTGGCGATCGACAGCGCGATGCGCTTGGCCGAGCGGGCCGATTTGGCTCCGGTGACGGTGACCTCGACCTGCTTGCGGGCGCCCTCGCCGTCGCGCACCACCTGTAGTGCCAGCGATTTCAGCACCTTGCCGAGGGCACGGCGGAACGCGCCGAGGCGCGCATCCTTGGGGTCGGAAATTGCCGGCGAGCCGCGCCTGGCGGCAGCACCCGTGGCGAACATCAGCAGCGTGTCGCTGGTCGAGGTGTCGCTGTCGACGGTAACCGCGTTGAAGGTCTTGGCCGTGCCGCGCGACAGGAGGTCCTGCAGCACCGGTGCTGCGATCGGCGCATCGGTGGCGATGAAGGAAAGCATCGTCGCCATGTCGGGCGCGATCATGCCGGCACCCTTGGCGATACCGTTGATGGTGACGTCGGCATCGCCGAGCTTGACCGTCGCGGTCGCCAGTTTGGGATAGGTGTCGGTGGTCATGATCGCCTTGGCGGCTTCGGTCCACAATTCCGGCTTGCCGTCCTTGACCAGCCCGGCCAGCAGATGGCTGAACTTGCCGGCGTCGAGCGGCTCGCCGATCACGCCGGTCGAGGCCAGGAACACCTCGCCCGCTGTGCAGTCGGCCGCTTTCGCCGCCACCTCGCCCGTGAGTGCCGTCGAGGCGCGGCCCTTCTGGCCGGTAAAGGCATTGGCATTGCCGGAATTGACCACCAGCACGCGTGCCTTGCCAGCCACGAGGTTCTGCCGGCAGAAATCGACCGGCGCCGAAGGGCATTTCGACCTGGTGAACACGCCGGCGACGGTGGTGCCGGCGTCGAACACCATGGCCAGCAAGTCGGTGCGGTTCTTGTATTTTATGCCGGCCTCGGCGGTGGCGATGCGCGCGCCCTCGATCACCGGCATCTTGGGATATTTCTTCGGCGCGAGCGGCGAAACCTGTGTGGACATGGAAGACCCCGGGCGGGAAAAATCGCGAAAGGAACGCCGGTTTGCCCGATAGCACGCGCTGGCGCAAGGCGTTTCACAGCCGTTACGGGTGCCGGAAGCCTGACACCGCCTCATGCAGCAAGCAGGCTGTTGCAAATTTGTTGGCGTCGCTGCGACCGATAGCGCTATGATCCTGCCCCATGGGCAGGCTTGTGGTCTTGGCACTGGCGTTTCTGGGCTTTCTGCTGCTGCGCGCCGATGCGCAGACGGCGCGGCGCGTCGCGCTTGTGGTCGGCAACGGCAGCTACGCCGAAGCCGGCACGCTGGCCAATCCCGTCAACGATGCGCTCGACATCGCCGACAAGCTGCGCGCCATCGGTTTCGAGGTGATCGAAGGCAACGATCTCGGCAAGCGCGAGCTCGAACGCAAGATCGGCGAATTCTCCGATGCGCTGCAAGGTGCCGGTGCCGGACTGTTCTACTATGCCGGCCACGGCCTGCAGGTCGACGGGCGCAACTTCATCGTGCCGGTCGACGCCCGGCTGGACATGCCGGTCAAGCTGCAGCTCGAGGCGGTGCCGATCGACGAGGTTCTCGACATCATGGAGCAGCAGACCAAGGTCAGCCTGGTCTTCCTCGATGCCTGCCGCAACAACCCGTTTGCCCGAAGCCTCAGCCGCAGCACCATCACGCGCTCGGCGACGGCTCTCGCCGGCCTCGCCCAGTTCGAGTCGACACGCGGCTCATTCATCGCCTTCTCGACTGCGCCCGGCGCCGTCGCAATGGACGGGACGGGGCGCAACTCGCCCTTTGCGGCGGCTCTTTTGCGGCATATGGCCGAGCCCGGACAAAGCATCAACGACATGATGATCGCGGTGCGCCGCGACGTCGTTTCGGCAACGCGCGAGGCGCAGCGTCCCTGGGAGCAGGGGTCGCTGCTCGAGCGTTTCGAATTCGTTCCGGGCGCAGACACTGCCCGGCAACCGAAACCGGCTGTCAGCCCGGCTCCCGCGTCGCAGGTGGCTGCGCTCGAACGCTCCGTCGGCGACAAGGGCGCCATCGAGCAGTTTCTGCGCCAGGACTATCTGGCGCTGGATGCCAAGAGGATGCGCGAAACCGTCAAGCGGCTTTACGGTGCGTCGGCCACCATCTACGGCACGCGCTACGACAGCGAGGCGATCGTCAAGGTCAAGACCGACTGGTTCGCGCAATGGGCGTCATGGTCGTTCGCTCTCGAGCCCGGCAGCCTTGAGGTGACGCCGCACGGCAAGGACCGTGCCGACGTGGTTTTCGCCATGCGCTACGACTATGTGCCGAAAGACAAATCGGCGCAGCGCCTGACCGGCAAGGCGCGGGTGACGCTGGAACTCGTGCTGGCCGATGGCGCGTGGCGCGTTGCGTCGGAAACGTCGCAAGCGCTGGAATGAACATCAGCGGACCGCTGGGTTGATGAACCCGCGAAACGCCCGCTGCACGCCCGGAATCAGTCCCCAGATCATGATCGAGACCATCAGCGGCGCGATGACCAGCGTACGCTGCCAGATTTGCCATTCCTGCATCAGCGGAAAAACCACATACAGAATGGCAGTGATCAGCGGATACACGCCGAGCAGCACAAGCAGGGCGAAGCGCAGGCGCGAAAAGCGGGTCACGGCGGTCGAGTTCATCAAACTCTCCTTATCGTTACGGAACGTTCCGTTACATATAAAACGGATCGTTCCGTTTCGTCAAGAGTTGTATATGATGGCTGCTGAAACCGCGGGTAAGGAAGAAAAGATGGGCGAAATCACCGATCCCGGGCGCAAGTCGGCTGGCGCACGGCGCAGCCCGGAAAGCGCCGATGCCATTCTCGATGCCGCCGAGGCGGTACTGGTCGAAGCCGGCTATTCCGGCTTCTCGATCGAGGCGGTGGCGCGCCGCGCACGCGCCGGAAAACCGACGATCTATCGCTGGTGGCCAAGCAAGGCCGCCTTGCTGCTCGACGTTTACCAGCGGCAAAAGCGCGTCGACAATCCCGACACCGGGAACCTTGCGGAGGATCTCGTCGGCTTCCTGAAGAGCTTGTTCGCGCATTGGCGCGAGACGTCGTCGGGTAGCGTGTTCAGATCGCTGATTGCCGAGGCGCAGTCGGACGAAAAAGCCGCCGCCGCCCTCGCCGAATACGCAAGAGGCCGTCGCATCCACACCGGCCAGATGGTCGAACGCGCCAAGGCAAGGGGAGAGGTGACAGCCGATGTCGATGCCACTGTCGTCGCCGACCTGATCGCCTCGTTTGCCTGGGCGCACCTTCTGACAGACCGCCTGGACGAGGACGAGGCGATCTTGCGCAGGGCGGTCGGCTATGTCTTGAAAGGCATCGTCGCTGAGGATGCCGGCAACGCCACGGCGGTCCGGCGGCGGCGTTAACGCATCATCGCTCGCCCTACCAAATAGAAGCGACAGGGCGGCAGCGCGCCCTGTCGTAGCCCAATCTGGCCTATTTGGCGCTTTCCAGCGCGTCGACCGTCTTCTTCAGGTTCGCATCGGGGATGTCGACCTTGGCGTTGGCGCGCAGCGACTTGACCAGCGCGAAATACTTGTCGCGGATGACCGCCTGGCGCGCCTGGTCCTTGACCTGGTCGAACGCCGGCGGCTGCTTGGTGCGCTTGTCCTCAACCTTGATGACATGCCAGCCGAACTGCGACTGCACCGGCTGCTCGGTGTATTTGCCGACCGCCAGCGCAAACGCCGCCTTGTCGAACTCCGGCACCATCTGGCCAGGTCCGAACCAGCCGAGATCGCCGCCGCTGGTCTTGCCGCTCGGATCGCTGGTGTGCTCGTTGGCGAGTTTCTGGAAGTCGGCGCCGCCGTCGAGCTGCTTGATGATGGCGTCGGCCTCTTCCTTCGTCTTCACGAGGATGTGACGGGCGTGCACCTCGTTGGTGGGCGGCGTGTTGGCGATTTCCTGGTCGTAGCGGGCGCGGACCTCGGCATCGGTAACCTTGTCGATGACGCCCTTCTCGACCATTTCGCCATGCAGCGCGCGCTGCTGCAGGAAGGCCATGCGGCGCTGGAAGTCGGGATCCTTGTCGAGGCCGGTGGTCACCGCCTGAGCCGCCATGACGCGGATTTCAATCGCCGCCGACAGTGCCGCCGCGCGGCGCTGCTCGGGCGGAAGCTGCGCGAACTGCTGCGACAGCTCGCCCTCGGCAAGCCCAAGGTCTGCCTCGGTCAGCGTCTGGCCGTTGACGGTGGCGACCACGGCGTTCGGATCGACCGGCTTGGCCGCCGGGGCGGGTGCTGCCGGCTGGGCAGGGGCGGCTTCCTGTGCCATCAGCGGCGACAGCGAGAGGGCCGACAGCCCGAATGCCAGACCAAGGCTGGCGAGCGACGCACGGCGGAACAACAAGGACATTACGATTATCTCCAAAGCGGGGTAGCTAGAGCGGAATGGCTTCCAGACCAGCAGGATTGTGGCGGAATTTGGCGCGGTCGACAGGGCGAGCGCGGCGTTGACATCGAATGAGCCCCCTCTTATCTGTCCAACGACTTTGCGTCCAGAACCGTTTTCCGGGCGCTTTTTGCGTTTGTCCGCGTTCACGTGGATTTGATGGGGCCAGCCGGCGCCTGTCGCAACGACTTGGAATGCTATCGAAAGGGCCATTGGATGGTCAGTCTCGGCGGTCTCGCCCGTAAGGTTTTCGGCTCCTCCAACGATCGTCGGGTCAAATCGACCCGGCCCCGCGTCGAGGCGATCAATGCCATGGAAAACGAGATGCGGGCGCTCTCCGACGCCGAGCTTCAGGCCCGCACCGACAAATTCCGCCAGGACATCGCCAACGGCGCCAGCCTCGACGACCTTCTGGTGCCGGCCTTCGCTACCGTGCGCGAGGCCGCCCGCCGCGTGCTCGGCATGCGCCCGTTCGACGTGCAGCTGATCGGCGGCATGGTGCTGCACAATGGCGGTATTGCCGAGATGCGGACCGGTGAAGGCAAGACGCTGGTGGCGACGCTGCCGGTCTATCTCAACGCGCTCGCCGGCAATGGCGTCCATGTCGTCACCGTCAACGATTATCTGGCCACGCGCGACTCCGAATGGATGGGCCGCGTCTACAAATTCCTCGGCCTTAAGGTCGGCGTCATCGTCCATGGCCTGTCCGACGAGGAGCGCCGGGTCGCCTACGCCGCCGACGTCACCTACGCCACCAACAACGAGCTCGGCTTCGACTATCTGCGCGACAACATGAAATACGAGCGCGCCCAGATGGTGCAGCGCGGCCATAGCTACGCCATTGTCGACGAGGTCGATTCGATCCTGGTCGACGAAGCCCGCACGCCGCTGATCATTTCCGGTCCGCTCGAGGACCGTTCGGAAATGTACAACACCATCGATACCTTCATCGTCCAGCTGCAACCGCAGGACTACGAGATCGACGAGAAGCAGAAGACCTCGATCTTCACCGAGGAAGGCACCGAGAAGCTGGAGAACATGCTGCGCGATGCTGGCCTGCTCAAGGGCGAGTCGCTCTATGACGTCGAGAACGTCGCCATCGTTCACCACGTCAACAACGCGCTGAAGGCGCACCGGCTGTTCCAGAAGGACAAGGACTATATTGTCCGCAACGGCGAGATCGTCATCATCGACGAGTTCACCGGCCGCATGATGCCCGGCCGCCGCTATTCGGAGGGCCTGCACCAGGCGCTCGAAGCCAAGGAGCATGTGGCGATCCAGCCGGAGAACCAGACGCTCGCCTCGGTCACCTTCCAGAACTATTTCCGCCTCTACAAGAAGCTCGCCGGCATGACCGGCACGGCGCTGACCGAGGCCGAAGAATTCGCCAACATCTACAATCTCGACGTCACCGAGATCCCGACCAACCTGCCGGTCATCCGCATCGACGAAGACGACGAGGTCTACCGGACGGTCGAGGAGAAATACAAGGCGATCGTCAAGGAGATCAAGGAAGCCCGCGCCAAGGGTCAGCCGACGCTGGTCGGCACGACTTCCATCGAGAAATCCGAGCAACTGGCCGAGCGCCTGCGCAAGGAGGGTTTCAAGGATTTCGAGGTGCTGAACGCCCGCCACCACGAGCGCGAGGCGGCGATCGTCGCCCAGGCCGGCAAACCCGGCGCCATCACCATCGCCACTAACATGGCCGGCCGCGGCACTGACATCCAGCTCGGCGGCAATGCCGACATGCGCATCGCCGAGGAGCTTGGCGACATGCCAGCGGGCCCCGAGCGCGAGGCCCGGGAAAAAGAAATCCGCGACGACATCGCCCGGCTGAAGGAAAAGGCGCTCGCCGCCGGCGGCCTCTATGTGCTTGCCACCGAACGCCATGAATCGCGCCGCATCGACAACCAGTTGCGCGGGCGCTCAGGCCGTCAGGGCGATCCCGGGCGGTCAAAGTTCTTCCTGTCGCTGCAGGACGATCTGATGCGCATCTTCGGTTCCGAGCGCATGGACGGCATGCTGCAGAAGCTCGGCCTCAAGGAAGACGAGGCGATCATCCATCCATGGATCAACAAGGCGCTGGAAAAGGCGCAAAAGAAGGTCGAGGCGCGCAACTTCGACATCCGCAAGAACCTGTTGAAATATGACGACGTCTCCAACGACCAACGCAAGGTGGTGTTCGAGCAGCGCCTCGAATTGATGGACGGCGAAGGCCTATCCGAGACCATCACCGAGATGCGCGAAGGCGTCATCGAGGAGATCGTCGCCAAGAACATTCCCGAAAACGCCTATGCCGAGCAGTGGAACGTCGCCGGGCTCAAGGCCGAGATCGCCGAATTCCTCAACCTCGACCTGCCGGTAGAAGACTGGGTCAAGGAAGAAGGCATTGCCGAAGACGACATCCGCGAGCGCATCAGCCAGGCCGCCGACGCCGCCGCCAAGGAGCGCGCCGAGCGCTTCGGCCCCGACGTGATGACGTATGTCGAGCGCTCCGTGGTGCTGCAGACGCTCGACCACCTGTGGCGCGAGCACATCGTCAATCTCGACCATCTGCGCTCGGTCGTCGGCTTCCGCGGCTATGCGCAGCGGGATCCGCTGCAGGAGTACAAGAGCGAGGCGTTCGAGCTGTTCCAGGCGATGCTGGGCAATCTGCGCCAGGCGGTAACGGCGCAGCTGATGCGCGTCGAGCTGGTCCGCCAGGCGGCGGAAGCGCCGCCGCCAGAGGCGCCCGACATGTTCGGCAGCCATATCGACGGCTCGACCGGCGAGGACGATTTCGAAGGCGGCGACACGGCCGTCCTGGTCCGCCAGGAGACCAACGCCATCGTCGCCCCCGAAAACCGCGACCCGAAGAACCCGGCCACCTGGGGCAAGATCGGCCGCAACGAAGCCTGCCCCTGCGGGTCAGGCAAGAAGTACAAGCATTGCCACGGGGCGTTTGCGTAAGGCGCTGCTTTGCTTCGCCCCGTTCGCGGGGAGAAGGTGCCCAAAGGGCGGATGAGGGGCAGCGGAGGCGTTGGCAATTAGCCAATCTCCGCACCTGAGCGGGAGATGGCCGGCAGGCCAGAGGGGGCGCTCAGCCTTTTTGGCGATTTTAGGGCGACGCTCTGGCGTCATATTCTCGGTCCGCTTCGGGCCGCCTTTCGCGCCCAGCGCTTTCGCGGCAGGTCTTTACCGTCGTCAACCACGTCATCGGATTCCTCGCCTGTAGCAATACGCATGACGTGGACGGCATTGCCGATCACGTCGGCAGGACGCTTCTGGCCTTTAGGTCCGGTTGGCATTCCTAGTTCTCGGCATGGCTAAAGACGACAGCGCCGTTGTCCTTACGAACTTCAACGGACACGATTCCATCGTCACCCTTTCGGGTTTGAAACATGGAGGTTGCATGATCTTTCGCGGTCTTCTCGTCGTCGAAGATCACCTTGTCGACGATGCCCTGCCTTCCATACCAGATGACAGTGTAGACCATTGTTGCTGCCGTGCGTTCCGCTCAGCATATAGGCGTTTCGCATATGGGGCAAACGGGATAGGCGTTTCCGCGGATTTCAAACTGAGACACTCCCGAGCAGGTTGAAGGGTTGCGCGAATGATGAATATGAAGCAGCCAGCGCCGCCCCTCATCCGCCTGCCGGCACCTTCTCCCCGCATAGAGACGGGCGAAGGAAAGCCCACCCAACCGTTTCTTAATGTGTCTCCGCTACACCCAGCCCCTGTAAATTGGCGGAAAACGGAGTGTGATCGGGGTGCGCTTTTCCGCGGCGACGACAGCCGGGCGGTTCCTGCCGCAGCGCCTTGCGCTGCGCATCAGGCCGCTGCTTGGCCTGATCGATGCCGTGCTGTTCAGCGCCGGCGCGCGCGGCGAGGCCGGCCGCATGTCGCTGATCGCCTTTTCGGTCCGCATCGTCAGCGCCGTCATCGCCTTCGTCAGCCAGGTTTTGATGGCGCGCTGGATGGGCTCGTTCGAATACGGCATTTTCGTGCTCGTGTGGGTGACGATGGTCATCGTCGGCAATCTCGCCTGCCTCGGCTTCCACACCTCGATCATCCGCTTCATTCCCGAATATCGCGAGCGCGGCATGATGGCCGAACTGCGCGGCATCGTGCGGGCCAGCCGGCTGTTCGTGCTGGTTGCCTCGACGCTGATCGCCGGCCTCGGCGCGCTCGGCGTCTGGCTGCTGTCGGCCTATATCGAAAACTACTATGTCGTGCCGTTCATCCTCGGCATCATCTGCCTGCCGATGATCGCCATGTCCGACCTTCTGCAAGGGCTGGCGCGGGCCAATTCCTGGGCGCTGTTTGCGCTGTCGCCGACCTTTCTGGTGCGGCCGCTGCTGATCCTGGCGTTCATGGCGCTGATGCTGCTGGCGGGCTACGCGCCCGATGCCAGAACGGCGATCTTCGCCGCCATCGCCGCCACCTACGCCACCACGCTCGGTCAGCTCGTCGGCGTCACCTCGCGCATCGACAAAAGAATTCCGGCCGGGCCGATGAAGCTGCATTTCGGCCAATGGTTCATCGTCTCGCTGCCGATCTTCCTGGTCGAGAGCTTCTTCTTCCTGCTCACCAATGCCGACGTGCTGATGGTCGGCGCCTATCTCGATCCCAACGACGTCGCCGTCTATTTCGCCACCGTCAAGACGCTGGCGCTGGTGCATTTCGTCTATTTCGCGGTCAAGGCCGGCGTCGCCCAGCGCTATGCGCAGTTCACCCATGGCGAGCCGCAAAAGCTCGCCGCCTTCGCCCGCGAAACCGTGTCGTGGACCTTCTGGCCGTCGCTGGCGATGGCGCTGCTCGTGCTGGCCCTGGGCGAGCCGATGCTGACCCTGTTCGGCCCGGAATTTTCCGCCGGCTATCCGCTGCTGTTCCTGCTGGTGCTCGGCGTCGTCGCGCGGGCCGCCGTCGGCCCTTGCGAAAGCCTGCTCACCATGAGCGGCAACCAGAATATCTGCGCCGCCGTCTACGCCATGACGCTGGCCTTCAACATCGCGCTTAGCGTCGTGCTGATCCCGCTCTTCGGCCTGTGGGGCGCGGCGATGGCCACCGTCTTCGCCATGATCTTCGAGGCCAGCGCGCTGTCCTTCACGGTCTGGCGCAAGCTTGGCATCGTCATGGTCATTTTCGTGCCCGCCAAAGGAGCCGCCTGATGGCTGCCGTCCCCTTGCTCGAGGAAACCAGCGGCGGCCCGGCCGGCGCCATGGTGTCCGGCCTTGCCGGGCTTGCCCGCGAAGCCGATCCCGCCCATGTCGAGATCCTCGCCAACAACCGGCCCGAGCGCAAGCTTGCCATCTATCCGGCCTCCGCCGGCTTCGACCTGGTCGAGGAGCTCGACTATCTCTGTACCCGCACGATCGAGCCCAACGTCTTCTTCAATCCGCGCTTCCTGGCGCCGGCCATGCCCAGGCTCGAGGACCGCGAGGTGCGGCTGGCCGTCATCCGCGACGGTGACCAGTATCGCAACCGGCTGCGCCTGCTGGTGCCGTTCTCGGTCGAGCGACCGGTGATGCCGCTCGGGGTTCCCGTCATGCGCACCTGGTCGAGCCCGTTCGGCCCGATCGGCACGCCGTTGGTCGACCGCGACGATCCGATCGGCGTCATCGAGGATTTCTTTTCGATGCTGTCCAGGCCGCATCTCAAGCTGCCGAAGGTCTTCGTGCTGCCCGACATAAGGCTGGATGGCCCGGTGGCGAGCCTGCTCGCCAGCGTCGCCGAAACGCGCGGCCTGACGCTGGTCACCACCGGCAAGGCCGAGCGCCCGGTGCTCGAAAGCGCGCTCGACGGCGAGGAATATCTGAAAGCTTCGCTGCGCGCCCACCATTATCGCGAGTTCCGCCGCCTGAAGCGCCGCCTCGCCGACCTCGGCCGGCTGCAGCATGTCGTGGCGCGCGGGCCTGACGAGATCCGCCACGCCATCGAAAATTTCCTGACGCTGGAGGCTGCCGGCTGGAAAGGCCGCGAGCGCACCGCCATGGCCATCGACCGCTACCGCGCCGCCTTCGCCCGCGAAGCGGTGCACCGGCTGGCCGAGCAGGATCTCTGCCGCATCCATTCGCTGACGCTCGACGGCCGCACCGTCGCCTGCCTGATCGTCTTCGTCGAGGCCGGCGTCGCCTACACCTGGAAGACCGCCTATGACGAGACGCTCGCCGCCTATTCGCCGGGCACGCTGCTGATGATCGAGGTGACCAGACAGCATCTCGACGACCCCAACATCATGATGACCGATTCCTGCGCGGTGCCCGACCATCCGGTGATGAGCCGGCTGTGGAGCGAACACAGGCCGATGGGCACGCTGGTGATCGGGCTGACGCCGGATGCCGACCGCCCCGCCCGCCAGGCCGCGTCGCAGCTTCACCTCTATCGCGAGACCCGCAACATGGCGCGCCTGCTGCGCAACCGGATGAGGAGCCTGCTGCGCCGGCGGTAGACTTGGGGTCCAAAGTGGGCCCGACCGTCCGTCTCTGCACCGTCGGCTCTCTCGGGCCTAGGTCGTCAGGGTTAATTCTCCCGATCAGCGGAAAGGATTAGCATCGACGCAGTCCCAACCGGGATGAGGCGATCAATTACGGCCGCGCGTCCAGCATCACTGCCGCCTCGGTCCTGCACGGCCAGAAGAAAAAAATCTGGGAGGAATGCATGATGAAAACAACTCACCTCAGGCGTGTCGGTATCCTCACCTTGGCAGGTCTCATTGGCGCGTGTCTGAACGCCGCCGCTCCCCGGGCGGCCGAACCCGACAAAGCCGAGATCGATGCCCTGCGTAAATCGCTGTCCAGGTATGAAGACTACAAGGTTGCCATTCGCGAGCTTTATCTATCGACGGTAGGATGCGTTTTCTACAGCGGCGAAAAGGTAGAGGGGGCGATGGACTACCCGAAGGGCGCGATGGGCATCCATTTCGTCAACGTCACGACTGTCGGCCCGACCGCGGATCCGACGCGCCCCAATGTGCTGATCTATGAGCCGGTCGGCGGCGAATTGCGCCTGGTCGGCGCGGAATGGCTCGTGCCCTTGACGCCGGACACAAAGGAGCCGCCGAAGCTCTTCGGCCAGACATTCCAGGGGCCGATGGAGGGGCATTACCCGCTCATCCCGAAGGAGTTCCACCACTACGACCTTCACGCCTGGCTGTTCAAGGACAACCCGCTCGGAATGTTCAGCCCGACGAACCCGGACGTGAAATGCGACAACTATCCGTTTCCGATGCCTGAGCAGCCGACCAAGATGGTGCCGGGGCCGATGTAATAGCGGCCGGGCTACGATCCGAGCCTACCAGGAAAGGCAGCCGGACCTCAAAGGCGTTATCCCGGAGGACGCTCCTGGGATAACGTCCAACCAAAAGCCCGTTCCCGGAACCTTCGGACTCGTTTCGCCGTTTGGCAATCACGACTCGACCCTGCCGCGGGTTGACAAAAGGCGTTCCAAGGAGCCGACCGCGAAACGACGGAGGACCAAGTGAAAAGCCTGATCCAGACAGGATTGTCCGCAGCCGTTTCGGGTACGATCGTCAGCTTCGCCACGACAGCTGCGCTGGCCCTGCTTGCAAGGCGGGAAGGCAAAGGCGCCCTGCAGCCCACGAATGCGACCAGCCACTGGCTCTACGGCGAACAGGCCGCGTCCGTGCGGCGCGGTGATGTGGCGCACACGCTCGTCGGCTATGGCACGCATCACGCTTCCTCCATCTTCTGGGCATTCCTTTTCGAACTATGGCTCGCCTCGAGGCCGCCGCGTCCGTCGCTTCTGATATTTCGCGATGCGTTGGCGGCAGCGGCCATTGCCGCGGCAACAGATTATGGCTTCGTGCCGAAGCGGTTGACGCCAGGTTGGGAGACGGTGCTGCCGAAGCGATCTATCGCGGCGACTTTTGCGGTGATGGCGATCGGTCTAGCGATGGGCGGCATGATCAACAAGGAATTGCGCCGGCAGCATTAGGGACAGGGATTTGAGACAGATGCTTCGCACGGCGCGTTCACATCATTGTGACGGGCGGATCGCCGCGCTCGTCCCATTCTGCGGCATCTCCACCTCATCGGGAACCTTTCTCAAGGGACATGGTTCCGAATGTGCGGCGAAAGCGTGCTGCTCATTCCTGCTATCGCCAAGGAGATTCGACCATGAAGCTTCGCGAGTTGTTGGACCAAGTAAAGGACCTGCCGCCGGACACCTTGGTCTGTGCCGCCGAAATCGATGAAGCCTTTGCAGTCAACGTTGTTGGCGTTGAAGCTGTCGAGAGCGCCAGAATCCAAAGCCGCAAACCGGATGGCACCGAAGCTGTCGAACTCGCCAACGGGACCGACAAAGTCATCGTGATCCGCTGGTGAAAACCGGGGAAGTTGCGTTCAACAGCATGACGTTCCGCTCCACTGTGGGACGCTGAATTGCAAATGCTGGCAGCCTATCGATGGCGGCGGTCGCCTATGGCTTGGTGGGCATGGCTTGGACGAAAGCCGCCATTTGGCGTTCGAGCGCTTTGAACGCGCTGCCGCGCCAGCTCTCGGCCATGGATGCCGATTTTGGATCAGGGAAAATTTCCTCCTCCCCTCGCGCCATGCCGTCCAGGATACCTTTCGCGACGCTCTCCGCGGAGCTCTTCGGTATATCGGCGTCTCTGCTCATGTCGGTGTCTATGGGACCGGACAGGACTGCATGAACGCTCACGCCACGAGCGCCGGCGAGAGCACGTAGCGATTGCGTCATGGAAAACGCGGCGGCCTTCGACAGTGAGTAAGACGGAATAATCGGGAAGGGAACGAGAGCCGCTTCCGACAGGATGTTGACCACGGCGCCGCGCGAATGCGTGAGCAGCGGCAGGAATGCGTGGGTTACGCCATGCACGCCGAGCAGGTTGACGGCGAGGTGTCGCTCAAGCGCGGCGCGATCGCCAAGATCGTCGTAGAGCCCGATGCCGGCGTTGTTGATGAGGATATCGAGAGACCCGATCCGCTCGACAGCCGCCCCAATCTGCACCGCATCGGTCACGTCCAGGATCAGCGGCGTGACGCGCCGATCCGCGTGGGCGAGCGGTTTGCGCGCGCCGGCATAGACGCGCTTGGCACCCCGTCTCAATATTTCCTCGACCAGCGCCTTGCCGAGGCCGCGGTTGGCTCCGGTCACGAGAACGGCTTTGTTTGTGACTTCCATCGATTTCGGCACGGCGATCTCTCCTCCTCTTGCATGAATGCAAGCCATTCGTTCTTGCATCATGCAAGTAGGCTATGGTTTTCTGTTCCACGCTTGGACGCCGTCTCCCCCGTGCATTGCTCCAGGGCAGCCGGCGCTATCGCCGGGCGAACCCTTGCAACTAGGACCCGACTTCCAATGTCGTGTAGGAGATCGGCGAAGGCCGCTCCAGGAAGGCGCCGGTGATGGCCGAAACGAAATTCTTCGCGTCCGCCGAGCGTAGAAAAGCGTCGCGCTCCTGCTTCGATGCCCAGCGCTCGACGCAGATGGTAACGTTGGGCTCTGCCTCCGAGCAAAAGACGCTATAGTCGATGCACCCGCTTTGCTTGCGGGCCGCCCCCGCTACGTCGCGCAGGGCATTCCGCACCTTGCTTTCGATGCCGGGCTTCGCCGCTGCCGTCGTCATGACGATCATCTCGGCGCCATCGCCTGCCGCCTTGCGCTCGACGGCGCCGAGGTCCTCGTTTTGCGGCACAACCGTTGGGTTGGCGTTCTCTTCGCCCTTGTTGGGTTGCCCCTTGCCCGTCGAAATCAGGTCGCGAAGACTCGCGACATAGAAGCGCCACGAGTCATGGCAGACATCGTAGCATTCTTCACTCGGCTTCAGCCCGACATGGGTGAAACGCAGTTCGGTCCCCTTATCAGTCGGCGCGATCTCGAAGACCACGTCCGTGCCGGTCCACTCGGTCGCATCCTTGACGAAGTTGAAGTAGTTCTGGACGACGTGCCAGACGACCTTCTTGCCAGGCACGAGCTCCGTGACCTTGAATGTGCCGCGGTGGATATCCTTGAAATGATAGTAGAATATCGCACCTAGCTTGTTGGTATCGCCATCGATGTCTTCCGACCACCAGGCGCGCGGATTGATAACCGCGGCAAAAACCTCTTCCGGGCTTTGCTCGACGACAAATGACGTCGTGTAATCTTCTTCCTTTTTCATGACATATCTCCTGTCTGGATCTGATTGGTTGATGGACACCCGAAATCTCGGGCGATGAAGTGGAGCGACGCTCTCTCGACCTCTGTCGCTTGCATCATGCAAGCACAATGCATACTTGCATGATGCAAGTCAATAGGGTATGTTCACTCCATGCTTGGTCGTCTCTATGAAAAACAAAACTGCTCGGCCTCACGCGCCCTGGAACTGGTCGGCGAGCGCTGGAGCCTGTTGATCCTGCGCGACGCGATATTCGGCGGCTGCACGCGCTTTTCGCAATTCCAGAAGAGCCTGGGGATCGCCACCAACATCCTGGCCAAGCGCCTCGAGGATTTCGTCGAGGCCGGCCTGATGGACCGTCGCCCGGGTGCCGCCGGCGAGCAGGCCGACTATGTCCTGACCCGGAAGGGGCTGGAATTCAAAACGGTCATTATCGCGCTGACCGAGTGGGGCGACAAATGGGTGCGGCCCGGACCCATCGTCTACTGCGACCAATCCGACGGCAAGCCGGTCGAGGTGCAATTGCGTCGCGCCGGCAATGGCAAGCGGGCCGACTTCGCCGACGTCGTGGCGGCCCTGCGCTAGGCACGGCGGCGGCTCCGGCCCGCAGCACGATCCAAGACGAAGCTGTTTCGCATCGTGCCATAATGTTACCGCATATCTCACCTCCCGAGGTTGCATCTGTGGGCCGGGTCTGGTGGGTAGTTCGCGGGAGGAAACATGTCTGTCGGGCAGCGATCGACTTTGCGGCAACGTCTTTTTGCGGGACCGCGGCACGCCTGATCGCGTGCGGTGAGGAACGCCAGATTGCGCTTGGGGCTGGTCCGCGCACCGTTCAGCGGAAGCTTGGGCAGCTTGCGGCAACAGGCAAGACGCAACCATTCGGTGGCCGTCGAGGGCGTCGCGGACGATCCCACCCACGCCATTAGGTTTAATAAGAAGCCGCGTCGGAATTTAAAAAGTGGTGCCCCTAGCCGGGATCGAACCAGCACTCCTTGCGGAACTCGATTTTGAGTCGAGCGCGTCTACCAATTCCGCCATAGGGGCTCAGGCCGGGCGGCCTGGATGGGCGCGGACTATACGGTTGGAGGCCTGTTCGTCAACTGGCCAAATCCCGACATCTGGGCTCGCTCAAGCCTCAGCCTTTCGATTTCGTGAAGCAGCTGCCATTGTGCAGCGCGGAAAATCTTTCTAGACAGGCGGCGCATGTCATTGAAGCGCACCTTGTCCGACGAGGTTGATGCGGGGCGCTTCCAAGTCTTGTTTGTACATGTCGTGATCCCAAGACCACTTCTGGTTTGGGCGTGCATTAGGAGTGCCGATGCTTCGCGGACTTTACGACTGGACCTTGTCGCTGGCGGCGAGCAAATCCGCCGAATGGTGGCTGGCCTTCATCGCCTTCGTCGAGAGCTCGGTGTTCCTGGTGCCGGCCGACGTCCTCTATCTGCCGATGGCGCTGTCGCGGCCGGATCGCGCCTATCGTTACGCGCTGGTCGCCACCGTCGCCTCGGTGCTGGGCGGCATCGCCGGCTGGTTCATCGGCCATTATGCCTATGATGCGGTGGCGCGGCCGATCCTCGAATTTTATGGCAAATATGACGAGTTCGAGGCGATGCGCGTCTCATCGGGTGTCGGCTTCATCATCCTGATGCTGGTCACCTCCGGCCTCGCCCATCTGCCGCCGATCAAGGTTGTGACGATCCTGTCGGGCGTCATCGGTGTTCCTTTGCTGCTGTTCATCGTGCTGGCAATCGTGGCGCGCGGTGCTCGCTTCCTGTTTCTCGCGTGGCTGTTGCGCCGCTATGGCGAGCCGATCCGCCACTTCATCGAAAAGCGCCTTGGCCAGATTGCGGGCGCCGGCGCCGCTGCCCTGATTTTGCTCTATATCGTCGTCAAATACGCCGTCTGAACCGAACGGACTGAGCCCGATGACAGCGACCGTGAATGCCGATACCGGACGCCAGCGGCTGCGCACCGCCCTGTTTCTCGCCGTCGCCATGACCGCCACGGTCGGCTCGGCGCTGGCCTTCCAGTATCTCGGCGGCTACATCCCCTGCAAGCTCTGCCTCGAGCAGCGCACGCCTTACTACGTCGGCGTGCCCTTGATGCTGCTGGCGGTGCTTGCGTCGGCGCTTCGGGCGCCAGCCTGGGTAAGCCGTGGCCTGCTAGCCATTGGCGGCCTGCTGATGCTCTACGGCGTCTATCTCGGCGTTTATCACTCCGGCGTCGAATGGGGGTGGTGGCCGGGCCCGACCGATTGCAGCGCAGCCGCCGGGCCGGTGGACACCGGCGGCAAGGGCGTGCTCGACGCGCTCGACAAATTCGTCCCGCCTTCCTGCGACAAGGCGGCGGTTCGCATCCTCGGCCTGTCGCTGGCGGGCTGGAATGCCATCGCCAGCTTTGTCCTCGCCGCCGTCGCGTTCCGCGGCGCCTTTGCCCGCGACTGAGTGGCACAACGCAGAATTCGTTCAGAAATTCGTCAGGCCGGAGTGCACTACCACGCCACGACCGCTCATGAATGCTTCGGCCGGCGAAGGCCGGAAGCGCAGAAAGCTGCGTCAGGCGACCGGCATGGCGGATCTCTGCCGAACTCTATGGTTCGAGTTCGACATCCCAGTACAGATAATCCATCCAGCTTTGGTGCAGATGGTTGGGCGGGAACAGCCGGCCGTTATTATGCAAATCATGCACCGTCGGCTGGTAGGGCTTCTGCAGCGGCCACATCTTGGCGTGGGCCGGCATCATGCCGCCCTTCCTCAGATTGCAGGGGGAACAGGCAGCGACGACATTCTCCCAGGTCGTGGCGCCGCCGCGATGGCGCGGAATGACATGGTCGAACGTCAGATCGTCCGGTGTGCCGCAATATTGGCACTGGAAACGGTCGCGCAGGAAGACGTTGAAACGGGTAAACGCCGGATGCCTCGACGGCTTCACGTAAGCCTTCAGGCTGACGACGCTCGGCAGCTTCATCGAAAAGGTCGGCGAAGAGACGGCGTGTTCGTATTCGGCGACGATGTTCACCCTCTCGAGGAACACCGCCTTGATGGCATCCTGCCAGGACCAGAGCGACAGGGGATAATAGCTGAGCGGACGGTAATCCGCATTCAGCACCAGCGCTGGAAGCCCATCCGGAGATACGGCAACCGTCACGTCGTTGACCTCCTTCACCCTAGAACCGGTCGACGCGGATACTGTAAGCCCGACATGACAGGGATGTGAAGCGGATTGTCGATCATGCCGGGTCTCAAAAACGCATGATTTCAATGCTTTTTTGCGGATTCAGGCCGGAGGCGCGGCATCCCTGCCCTTCAATTCGCGATAATAAGCCCAGAAAAGCCGCGATGCGACACCGCGCCACGGGCTCCATGATTCGGCAAGCCGGATCAGCATTTTCTCCGGCGGACGCGGGTCGATGCCGAGCGCATGGCCGACCGCGCTCTGCAATGCAACGTCGCGCGCCGGAAAGATGTCCGGGTGTCCGGCGGCAAACAAAAGGTAGACTTCAGCCGTCCACGGGCCGATGCCCGGCACCCTGGTCATGGCCGCGATAGCCTCGCTTGCATCGAGCCGGCAGAGGTGATCGAGGTCGAGCCCGTCGGCCACCGCCTGGGCGACGGCAATCAGTCCGCGCTGCTTGGGCCGCGATAGTCCCGCGTTGCGAAAGATCGCCTCATCGGCGGCAAGGATCGCCTGCGGCGTCAGCGGATCGAGCAGTTCCGTCAGGCGGCCGAAGATGGCATCGGCGCTCGCGCGGGACACTTGTTGCGAAACGACGATGGAAGCAAGGCTCCTGAACCCCGGCTCCGACAGCCTGAGCGGCACCTCGCCGGCCATGCCGCGCACTTTTTCCAGGCGTGGGTCGAGCAAGCATAGCCTATCCAGCCCTTGCGCAATGTCGTCGAGGCTGGCGATGCGTTGCATGTCTGCTTATTCCAAAATCAAAAGTGCCGCACGTTCGTCACGTGTCCCTCTGGACGCACGACGCTGCCGGCGCAAAGTAGCAATTGGCGAAAGCGCCGCACAACCCGATTGCCCGCCGGACAATGACACTGCTGACATTCCGCTTCGCGCCGAGCCCGAACGGCGAACTGCATCTCGGCCATGCCTATTCGGCGCTGCTCAATCAGAAATTGGCAAAGGCGGTGGGCGGACGCTTGCTGCTGCGCATCGAGGACATCGACACGACGCGCTGCACGCCGGAATTCGAGGCAGGCATTTTTCGCGATCTGAAATGGCTGGGGCTTGGCTGGGAGGAGCCGGTGCGCCGCCAGTCCGAGCATTTTGCCGAATATCGGGCGATGCTCGAGCGGCTGATCGAAGCGGAGCTTGTCTATCCGGCCTTCATGAGCAGAAGTGAGATCCGCGCCTTCATCGCCGACAGCGAAAAGCGCGGCCGCGACTGGCCGCGCGACCCGGACGGCGTGCCGCTCTATCCCGCCGCCGACAAGGCGCTGCCGCCGAGCGAACGCAAACGGCGCATCGCTGAAAATGTGCCATTTGCCTGGCGGTTGAACATCGATGCGGCAATAGAGCGCGCCGGCAAGGACCTGTCATGGGCCGAATACACGGACGAGACGCTCTCCGCCGCGCGTCGTGTCGAAGCCCATCCGCAGGAGTGGGGCGATGTGGTCGTGGCGCGCCGCGAAATCCCGACCAGCTATCACCTCGCCGTCACCGTGGATGACGCGCTGCAGGGCGTCAGCCATGTCGTGCGCGGCCAGGATCTTTATTCCGCGACCAGCGTGCAGCGGCTGCTTCAGCAGCTGCTTGGCCTGCCGCAGCCGGCCTATTTTCACCATCGCCTGATCCTCGGCCCGGACGGACGAAAACTCTCGAAGAGTCTTGGCGATACCAGCCTTGCCGCCCAGCGTGCGGCGGGCGCCTCGCCCGACGATGTTAGGCGGCTGGTCGGTCTCTAGCTAGACCGGCGAGCTGACGGCCATCAATGGCGCTCCTTCAATTCAAATGACTCTATGGATCAACCGTTTGGTTTTGCTTGCCGGCCCGAACGGCATTAAGCAGTCGCCGCAGTCGATCCCTCACCCGAATTCACCGCGGCCTCCTGAAAATGCACAGCCTCAAGCGGTTCATCCCCGCCTCTTTCGTCGTCCTGTGGGCGACCGGCTTCATCGGCGCGCGCTATGCCATGCCGTGGGCGGAGCCCTTTACTTTCCTGGCCGCGCGCTTTGTCCTGGCCGCAATCCTGCTTGTCGCTTTGATGGCCGCACTTGGTTCGAGCCGCGCCACCCGCGACGAGGCGCTGCACGCGACCGGCGCCGGCATCCTGATGCATGGGGTCTATCTCGGCGGCGTGTTCTGGGCCATCCACCGGGGCATGCCCGCTGGGCTTTCAGCCTTGATCGTCGGCCTGCAGCCGCTGATCACGGCAGTGCTCGCCGGTCGGCTTCTGGGCGAGGCCATCCTGCCGCGCCACTGGGCCGGTCTCGGCCTCGGGTTGATCGGCGTGGTGATCGTGCTCTGGCCGAAGCTCGGCGCGCTCGGCGGCGGGGTGACGGCCGAAACATTGGGCGCCTCGCTGGTCTCCGTGCTCGGCATGAGCGCCGGCACGATCTGGCAGAAGCGCTTCGCCTCCGGCGGTGATCTGGTGGCTGCCACGTTCTGGCAATATGTCGGCGGCGCATCGGTGATGGTCTTGGCCTCGCTCGCCTTCGAGACCCGAACGGTCATCGTCAACGGCGAACTGATTTTCGCCATGGCCTGGCTCGTGCTGGTGCTATCGATCGGCGCCATCTTCCTGTTGATGGTGATGATCCGCGACGGCGAGATATCGAAGGTCGCCTCGCTGTTTTACCTCGTGCCGGCCGTCACCGCGGTTATCGCCTGGGCGTTGTTCGGTGAGCAATTGAGCCCGCTCCAGATCGCCGGCATGGCGATCGCGACGCTCGGCGTCGGGCTGGCGACCGCTCAGCCGCCAAAAGCATGATCCCAAAAAGTGGGAACCGGTTTTCGGAAAAGATCATGCTTAACTCAGCCGACTCTCGCACGCGCCTCTAAATAGCGGCTGATCGCAGCGTTGAGCTCGCCACCGAGGATGAAAATCGCCGAGACGATATAGAGGAATACGACGGCGATCATAATCGAGGCGAGGCCGGCATAGGTCGTCACATAGGACGAGAAATGATCGAGATAGGCGGCGAAGATGGTCGATCCGATAAGCCAGCCGATCAGCGTGAAGATGATGCCCGGCACGATGGAGACGAAGCGGCGCTTGCCGGCCGGCAACCAGAAATGCACGGCGAACAGGCCGCCGATGATGACGACCGAGGCGATGACGTAACGCCACAGCGTGATCGTGCCCATATAGGGTTTTATCCATTCGAAATGCGACTCGGCCAGCCGGGCCAGCAATGGCGCGAAGACCAGCAGCACGCTGATCGCCAAAAACCCCGCCGTCGCGATCAGCACGAAGATGATACTCTGCACCCGCCGGTAGATGATGCCCCGCGTTTCCGAGACACGATAGGCACGGTTGAGCGAAGTCCGCAGCGCCTCGATGCCGTTCGAGGCGAAGTATCCGGCAAGCACGATACCGTACGTCAACAGGTCGCTGCGCCTAACGGTAAGCACGTTGAGCACTTCGCGCGCGATTGGTTTGGCGATCTGCTCGGGCCATGTGTCGAACACAAGGTGCACGGCGGTGTCGGCGAAAGCCTGCGCGCCGAAAAAACTCGCCAGCGTCGTAGCGAAGATCAGGAAAGGAAAAAGCGCCATCAGCGCGGTGATCGCCAGATGGCTGGCCATTGCCCAGCCGTCGTCGGTGTTGAAATGGCCGAGCGCGTCATAGAGGACGCGTTTAAGGGCTACGATCTTCCGCAACAAGAACCGCGTTCCCTTCGATTGTCCGGACGCCGCGAATATGGGAAGGGTTTGCAGTAAATGACAACCCTAGGTCAAACCACCATTCCTCCCGGAAAAGAGTTGCGCACCATCATTGTCACAGGTGCCTCTTCCGGTATAGGCGCCTATTGCGCCCATGCTCTTAAGAAGGAAGGCTGGCGGGTGTTCGCAACGGCCCGAAAGCCCGAGGATATCGCCGCGCTCGAGGCCGACGGCATTGAGGCCTTCTATCTGGACTATACCGAGCCCGGATCGATCGAGGCGCTGGTGACGTCGGTGCTGGAACGGACCGGCGGCCGGCTCGATGCGCTCTTCAACAACGGCGCCTACGGACAGCCCGGCGCCGTCGAGGACCTGCCGGTCGAGGCTTTGCGGCAGCAGTTCGAGGCCAATGTCTTTGGCTGGCATGATCTCACTCGCCGCGTCGTACCGGTGATGCGCCGCCAGGGCCATGGTCGTCTCGTTCATTGCTCATCGATCCTCGGCCTCGCGCCGGTGCCTTTTCGCGGCGCCTACTCGGCATCGAAGCACGCTATCGAAGGGCTGATGCTGTCCCTCTATCAAGAACTCCGGGGTAGCGGCATCCATGTTTCGCTGATCGAGCCGGGGCCGGTAAAATCGAAGATCGCCAGCAACAGCCTCGCGTGGTTCCTGGCGAATATCGATCACGAGAATTCCGTTCATCGCCTCGCCTATGCGGCGCAACTCAAACGGCTGCGGGCCGGCGGCAGCACATCGCGGCTGAAGCCCGGGCCGGAGGTGGTTTATGCCGCCTTGCACCATGCGCTTCTGTCGCGGCGCCCGCGCCCGCATTATGTGGTAACAGTGCCGGCCAGGATCGGCGCGATCCTTAAACGCATCCTGCCGGCATCTGCACTCTACCGTCTGCTCGCCAAACGCGCCTGAACGCAATCCAACTGGAACACACCATGGCAACCGTCTTCAACATCCTCGCCGTTCTTGTCATGGTCGCAGTGGTGATCGTGCTGATGCGCGGCCTCATCAACATGATGCGCGGCGGCTCCAGCATGACCTCCAACAAGCTGATGCAGACGCGCGTGCTCCTGCAGTTCGTGGCCTTGGTGCTGATCATGCTGGCGGTGTATTTCACCCGTAAGTGACGCAGCACCAGTCGGGAGGTACCCCGTGGTCAAGCTCAACAAGATCTACACCCGCACTGGCGACGACGGCACCACCGGTCTCGGCTCCGGCGAGCGGCGGCTGAAATCCGACCTTCGGATCGACGCCTACGGCACGGTCGACGAGGCCAATGCCTGCATCGGCATGGCCCGCATCCATACAGCGGCAGTAAATCCGGCGATCGATGCGATGCTCGGCCGCATCCAGAACGATCTTTTCGATCTCGGCGCCGATCTGGCAGTCCCCGATAATGGCAAGCCGCTGGACTACGAGCCGCTGCGCATCGTAGCCTCGCAGACCGACCGCGTCGAACAGGACATCGACCTCCTCAACAAAAATCTGCAGCCGCTCAAATCCTTCGTGCTCAATGGCGGCACGCCGGCCGCCGCCGCCCTTCACCTCGCCCGCACGGTCGCGCGCCGCGCCGAGCGCATCATGGTGGCGCTGTCGCAAGACCCAAACGAGCCCGTCAACCGCGAGGCAATAAGGTACATCAACCGCGTCTCGGACTTCCTGTTCGTTGCCGCGCGCGCGGTCAATGACAACGGAAACGCCGACGTGCTATGGGTTCCTGGCAAGAACCGCTGAAATCCGCCGAGTTGGGGACCCGATGTTCATCCCGCTTTACGACACCAACAGGCTGCGGCACATCAAGCTGCAATATGTGACCATCGGCCTGATCGCGCTCAATGTGTTGATCTACCTTGTCACCACGCTTGGCGGTGAGGACTTCTCCAACGCCGCGGTGCTGGGCCTCGGCTTCATCCCGTCGGTCGTGCATGACAGCGTCGAGCTCGATCCGCAATTCGTCGTCATTCCCGAGAGCCTGAGCTACCTGACTTATTCCTTCCTGCACGCGGATATCTTCCACCTCGGCGGCAACATGCTTTTCTTGTGGGTATTCGGCGACAATGTCGAGGATGCACTCGGCCACATCCGCTACCTCATCTTCTACCTGCTTTGCGCCATTGCCGGCGCTTTCTTCCAGGGTCTGGTGGCCTGGGATTCGCAAGTGCCGCTGATCGGCGCGTCGGGCGCCATCGCCGGTGTCGTCGCTGCCTATCTGATCCTTTATCCGCGCGTGAAGGTGTGGGTGCTGGCCTTCGCCCGCATCCCGTTGCGTATCCCGGCTTTCATCCCGCTCATCCTGTGGATCCTGTTCCAGATCTTCATGTTTGCCCAAGGAGGCGAGGATCAGGTTTCCTGGGCCTGCCATATCGGCGGCATCATCGCCGGAGCCGTGCTGGTGCTTGTCTTGCGCAGCCGCGGCGTGCCGCTGCTCGCCGCTGCGGATGAAGAGACTGTGGTGGTCGCCGGCCATGTGCCCGTTGCCGTAGAGCCGGCGCCAAGCGAACCACAACCTGCGCAGCAGGCGCCGCGCTGGGGCCGGGGAAGCGTTTCCGGTCCGGACTGAACTGATTTGAGTGCTTCGCCGAGGATCCGAGTGCGCCCGGATATTGACGCGCGGCGTCGCCGCAACTACGCAAGCGCCACCCTACTGGCGTGGCGAAGACCAGAATTCCGTCCGGAATGTCGGCTTTCGACAACTCTGAAGAGGTGCACGCTGCTATAGCGCGTCCGACGCGCGTGAGAGACTATCGTGAAAGAGGTGACAGGCAAATGAAGATCCTTGTGCCCGTGAAGCGGGTTGTGGATGCGAACGTCAAGGTCCGGGTGAAAGCGGACGGTTCGGCGGTGGAACTCGCCAACGTCAAGATGGCGATGAACCCGTTCGACGAGATCGCGGTGGAAGAGGCGATCCGGCTGAAGGAAGCTGGTAAGGCCGAAGAGATCATCGTCGTGTCGATCGGGCCGCAGCAGGCACAGGAGACCTTGCGCACGGCGCTCGCCATGGGCGCCGACCGCGCCATCCTGGTCAAGACCGACGAGCAGACTGAGCCGCTGGGCGTCGCCAAGGTGCTGAAGGGCGTCGTCGAGGCAGAACAGCCCGGCCTTGTCATTCTCGGCAAGCAGGCGATCGACGACGATTCCAACCAAACCGGCCAGATGCTGGCCGCACTTCTCGGCTGGGCGCAGGGCACCTTCGCCTCCAAGATCGTGCTCGACGGTGAAAAGGCCACGGTGACGCGCGAAGTCGATGGCGGCCTGCAGACGCTGGAACTGAAGATGCCGGCAATCGTCACCGCCGATTTGCGCCTGAACCAGCCACGCTACGCGTCGCTGCCCAATATCATGAAGGCCAAGAAGAAGCCGCTCGACGAGAAGAGCCCTGCCGACTACGGCGCCGACGTCAAGCCGCGGCTGAAGGTGATCAAAACCGAGGAGCCGGGCGGCCGCAAGGCGGGCGTCAAGGTCAAGAGCGTCGCCGAACTGGTCGACAAGCTGAAGAACGAAGCCGGCGTGCTGTAGGCCAGGAAGGGATAAAAAATGACAATTCTTCTGATTGCCGAACACGACAACGCTGCGCTTTCCGACCAGACCGCCAAGGCGCTTTCGGCGGCGCTGCAGATCGGTTCGGACGTGCATGTGCTAGTTGCCGGCAAAGATGCCAAGCCGGCAGCGGACGCAGCCGCCAAGCTCAAGGGCGTTACCAAGGTGCTGCTCGCCGACGCTGACGAACTGACCGAGCGTCTCGCCGAACCGCTGGCGGCACTAGTCGTTTCGCTTGCTGAGCCATACGAGACGATCATCGCGCCGGCGACCTCGTCGGGCAAGAACGTCGCGCCCCGCGTGGCGGCGCTGCTCGATGTCGCCCAGATATCGGAAATCATCGAAGTCGTGTCGCCCGACACCTTCAAGCGGCCGATCTATGCCGGCAACGCCATCCAGACGGTGCAGTCGAGTGACGCTAAGAAGGTTATCACGGTGCGCACCGCTTCCTTCCAGGCAGCACCCGAGGGTGGTTCCGCGCCGGTCGAGACGGTTCAGGCGGCGGCCAATCCCGGCCTGTCGAGTTTTGTCGAGAACAAGCTCTCCGAGACCGACCGTCCAGAGCTGACCTCGGCCAAGATCATCATCTCGGGTGGCCGTGCGCTGGGCTCCTCCGAGAAGTTCCAGGAGGTCATCCTGCCGGTCGCCGACAAGCTCGGTGCGGCGGTTGGCGCATCTCGCGCCGCCGTCGATGCCGGCTATGCGCCGAACGACTGGCAGGTGGGCCAGACCGGCAAGGTGGTAGCGCCCGACCTTTATATTGCCGTCGGCATCTCCGGTGCCATCCAGCACCTTGCTGGCATGAAGGATTCGAAGGTGATCGTTGCCATCAACAAGGACGAGGAGGCGCCGATCTTCCAGGTCGCCGACTACGGTCTCGTCGGCGATCTTTTCGTCATTCTGCCGGAACTGCAAAAGGCGCTTTGACGCCTTCTGCCAAAGCGTATTAAATTCTGAGGGGTGGGGTAGACGAAGTCGCCCCGCCCTTTTAGTTTGCACTGCACAAAAAACGGGCCGCAAAGGCCTCGACGGGATCGGGTAATGAGCAAGATCGAGACGATCGGCATCATCGGCGCGGGCCAGATGGGCGGCGGCATCGCCCATGTGTCGGCGCTGGCGGGCTATAAGGTGCTGGTTTACGATATTTCGCCCGACCGCATCGAAAAGGGCATCGCTACGATCAGCGGCAACATGGCCCGTCAGGTCGGCTCCGGCAAGCTCGAGGAAACGCTGCGCAATGAAGCGATGGCGCGCATTTCGGCGGCGCCGGCCATGGCCGACCTTGCGGGCGCCGATCTGGTGATCGAAGCGGCGACCGAGGACGAGACGGTCAAGCGCAAGATTTATGCCCAGCTCTGCCCGCAGCTCAACCCCGAGGCCATCCTGGCGACGAACACATCATCGATCTCGATCACACGGCTGGCTTCGCAGACCGACCGGCCGGAACGCTTCATCGGCATACATTTCATGAATCCGGTTCCGGTGATGAAGCTGGTCGAACTGGTGCGCGGCATCGCCACCGAGGACCAGACCTTCGAGGCGGCAAAAACCTATGTGAAGCAGCTCGACAAGACGATCACCGTCTCGGAGGATTTCCCGGCCTTCATCGTCAACCGCATCCTGCTGCCGATGATCAACGAGGCGATCTACACGCTCTATGAAGGTGTCGGCTCGGTCGACGCCATCGATACCGCCATGAAGCTCGGCGCCAACCATCCGATGGGGCCGCTGCAGCTTGCCGATTTCATCGGGCTCGATACCTGCCTGTCGATCATGCAGGTGCTGCATGACGGACTGTCGGATTCGAAATACCGCCCCTGCCCGCTGCTGGTCAAATATGTCGAGGCCGGCTGGCTCGGACGCAAGACCGGGCGCGGCTTTTACGACTATCGCGGCGAGCATCCCGTTCCGACACGCTGATTCTTATCGCTACCAGCGCACAAAAAGTCGTCCGCCGAGCGCCCCGAGCACGGCAAGGATGGCGACCGCAATCGTGTACCAGGTGGCGACGAAAAGCGGCGAATCGTCGAAGCAATGCGCCGCATAGAAGGTCGCCGCCAGCCCGCCGGCAAGCAGGCCCGCGGCCGCACCGGCAAGCACCGGCCTTGTCGGCGCGCCATGGCGCAGGACCGCGAGAAAGACGGCAAGCGGGCCGATCCCGATCAACGGAATGAAGGTCAGGCAGATGACCAGGTTCGTGCCGACCAGGCGTGTGCCCCAGTCGGACGCAGGCACGGCGAAGAGTTCGAGAATCACGGCCACAATCACCAGCAGCGGGGCGGCGATCATCCAGCTTGCCGCTCGGCGGGTCGATGCACCGGGCGTCGACAGCGCATGCACCAGGGCAAAGGCGCTGACCGAAAGAGCGATCGTGAAGACGAATTTGGACAGGAACCGCATCGTGTGCATGGCGATCGCAATGTCGGGGCGCGGGCCGATCGTCAGCCAGAAAATCGCCGCCGCGATCACCATGGCCGAACCGGCGGCAAGCCACCAGGCGGCGCCCAGCGGCAGCGCCTTGCTGCGGGCATCGGCGTCGAGCGCCTTGATGAGATCTTCAGTCCTCATTTTTATTCCCGCCCCGCCCCGAACCGTTTGGCAATGGCGGCAAGCCCGCGGTGCAGTGACACCCGCACCGCCGTCTCGCTGATGCCGAATTTGGCCGCCGTCTCGCCGATCGAACGGCCTTCGACCGATACGGCCGAGACGACGGAACGCTGTGCCGGCGACAGGCTGTCGAGCGCCCGGTTGACGTCGCGCTCGCTCACCGTCTCCGATTCCGGCTCGGCAAAGGTCTCGGCGATTTCGTCGATCTCGACCTCGATCCGCCGGCCGCGCCGCCGGAATGCGTCGATCAGCTTGAAGCGGGCTATTGCATAGACCCAAGGCAGCACCGGCGCATTATGGCGCCAGGTGTGTCGTTTCACATGAATGGCCAGCAAGGTTTCCTGCACGACATCCTCGGGATCCACCCCACCCTGCACGATCTTGCGCCGGGCAAAGCCACGAACGAGCGCGGCGATCCGGTGCAGAAAGTCGGCATAGGCCCTTTCGTCTCCAGCGATCGCGGCCCGCAGCAGCCGTGAAAGCTCGGCTTCGTCCTTGCCGCTCACAAGAGTTCACTCCCCGATATTCGCGTCTCGGCGCTGATTTGTTACGGGGCCGGCGAAATAATGTCCAAGGCAAATTAGCTGAGCATCACGAAAGTTTGCCCTTTTGAGCAATTGAGTGGGCCAGCAATGTTGACTGCGCTAGTCATGTATTGGTAGGTGCAGCGTGCCAAGCCAACGACCATCGAAATCGAGGACGACGCCATGAAATACGCTCTTTCCGCCCTTGCCGGTGCGACAGCACTTGCAATCAGCCTGATCGCCGGCCCGGCAATAGCAGAGGACGAGGGCATCGTCGTCTACAACGCCCAGCACGAAAACCTGACCAAGGCCTGGGCGGAGGGATTCACCAAGGAAACCGGCATCAAGGTTACCGTCCGCAATGGCGGCGACAGCGATTTCTCCAATCAGATCGTTGCGGAAGGCACCGCTTCGCCCGCCGATGTATTCCTGACGGAGAATTCGCCGGCCATGGCATTAGTCGAGGCGGCCGGCCTGTTCGCACCGGTCGACACCGAGACGCTGGCCCAGGTTCCGCAGGAGTACCAGCCGGCGAGCGGCAAATGGGTCGGCGTCGCGGCGCGCAGCACGGTCTTTGCCTACAACAAGACCAAGCTGGCCGCCGACCAGCTGCCCAAATCGCTTCTCGATCTCGCCGATCCGAGCTGGAAGGGCCGTTGGGCCGCTTCGCCCTCCGGCGCCGATTTCCAGGCGATCGTCAGCGCGTTTCTGCAGCTCAAGGGTGAGGCAGCGACGGCCGAATGGCTAAAGGCGATGAAGGAGAATTTTACCGCCTATAAGGGCAACAGCACGGTGATGAAGGCGGTCAATGCCGGCGAGGTCGAAGGCGGCGTGATCTATCACTATTACTATTACGGCGATCAGGCCAAGACCGGCGAGAACAGCAAGAACGTCGAGCTGCACTATTTCAAGCACCAGGATCCCGGCGCTTTCGTCTCGGTTTCCGGCGGTGGCGTGCTGGCGTCGAGCAAGCACCCGAAGGAAGCGCAGGCTTTCCTGAAATGGGTCACCGGCAAGGGCGGCCAGGACGTACTGAAGACAGGCGATTCGTTCGAATACGCAGTCGGCAAGGGCGCCGAGTCCAATCCGAAGCTGGTGCCGCTAGCCGATCTGCAGGCGCCGAAAGTCGACCCGACGACGCTGAACTCGAAGAAGGTGACCGACCTGATGACGGCGGCCGGCTTGCTTTAGCCGGCGTTCGTCCTAAAAGGGCAACCGACTGCGCTCCTGTGGAATTCGCTTTCCGCGGGAGCGCTCTGTTTTCAAGATGGCATTTGTCCATGACCACAAGCTGCTCGCCGCATTCGCCGACGATTGTTTCCGCCTTCGGGCGGAAACGGCACAACGTCTGATCTGATGCAGTCGGCGATCGATCTCGCACCTTCAGGCTTGCCAGCCGATACCACGGCCGTGCGGGCACGTCGTTGGTCGGTCTCATGGATTGCGCTGGCTGCCGTCTTTGTCTCGCTTTTCGCGCTGCTGCCACTTGCCTTCATCGTCTGGGTGGCGGTGCAGACTGGCTGGGAAACAGTGGTGGCGCTGGTGTTCAGGCCGCGCGTCGGCGAACTTCTGGTCAACACCAGTCTGCTGGTGGTGCTGACCGTGCCGATTTCGATCGTGCTGTCGGTGGCGCTGGCCTGGCTCACCGAGCGCAGCGATCTGCCGGGGGCCCGCCTATGGGCCTGGTTGTCGGTGGCGCCGCTCGCCATTCCCGCCTTCGTCCACAGTTACGCCTGGATCACCATGGCGCCCAGACTGCACGGCCTGTGGGCCGGCGTGCTTGTATCCGTCATCGCTTATTTCCCGTTCCTCTATCTGCCGATAGCGGCAGCTTTGCGCCGGCTCGATCCCGCTCTCGAAGATGCAGCAGCGGCCCTCGGGCTTGGCCCATGGCGCGTGTTTCGGCGTGTCGTGCTGCCGCAGCTCCGACTCGCCATTTGCGGCGGCTCGCTGCTGGTCGGCCTGCACCTCCTGGCCGAATACGGGCTCTATGTCTTCATCCGCTTCGACACCTTCACCACCGCGATCGTCGACCAGTTTCAGTCGACCTTCAACGGTCCCGCCGCCAACATGCTGGCCGGCGTGCTGGTGACCTGCTGCCTTGTGCTGCTCGGGCTGGAGGTGCTGGTGCGCGGCGAAGAGCGCTATGCCCGCGTCGGTTCGGGTGCCGCGCGCCAGCAGCAGCGCACGAGCCTTGGGCGCGCCACCATTCCTTGCCTGCTGCTGCCTGCCATTACCACGCTACTGGCGCTCGGCGTGCCGTTCGCCACCATCGGCCGCTGGCTCATGGCCGGCGGCGCCGATGTCTGGCGGCTCGACGAGATCGGCCTGGCGCTTGGCCAAACGCTGTTCCTGGCGATTGCCGGGGCGCTGCTCGCCACCGTCGCGGCAATGCCGATGGCGTGGATTTCGATCCGCGCACCGGGGCGGCTGCAACGCGTCCTGGAGGGCTGCAACTATATCGTCGGCGCGTTGCCCGGCGTTGTCATCGCCCTGGCGCTGGTCACCATCGCCGTGCGTGTCGCCATGCCGCTCTACCAGACCCTGTTCACCATCCTGGTCGCCTATGCGCTGATGTTCCTGCCGCGCGCCCTGATTAGCCTCAGGGCGTCGATAGCACAGGCGCCAGTCGAGCTCGAACGCGCCGCCTCCAGCCTCGGCCGGTCGCCGCTCAAGGCGCTGTGGTCGACGACCATCCGCCTGTCGGCGCCGGGCGCCGCAGCCGGCATGGCGTTGGTTGCCCTTGGTATCATGAACGAATTGACCGCAACCCAAATGCTGGCGCCCAACGGCACCCGCACGCTGGCCATGGCGTTCTGGTCCTATAGCGGCGAGATCGACTATGCGTCGGCGGCGCCTTATGCCCTGATCATGGTGGCGATGTCGCTGCCTTTGACCTGGCTGCTCTACGTCCAGTCGAAGCGGATGGCCGGGCGATGAGCTTTCTCGAGCTGAGCGGCATCCACAAGCACTACGGCCCCGTCGCAGCACTTGCCGGCGTCGACCTCAGCGTGGCCAGCGGCAGCCGTACGGCAATTGTCGGGCCATCCGGTTGCGGCAAGACCACGTTGCTGCGGCTGATCGCCGGCTTCGAGGCGCCGGACCAGGGCCGCATCGTGCTCGATGGCGAGATGCTGGCCGATGGCGACACGGCCGTGCCGGCGCATCGCCGCGGCATCGGGCTGGTGGCGCAGGACGGCGCTCTGTTCCCGCATCTGAGCATCGCCGCCAATATCGGCTTCGGCATGGGGCGTCACGAGGAAAAGCGCAGCGAGCGCATCGCCGAGCTCGCCTATGTCGTCGGGCTGGACAAAGGTATCCTGAAGCGCCGTCCGCACGAACTCTCCGGCGGCCAGCAGCAGCGCGTCGCGCTCGCCCGCGCCATGGCCATGAAGCCGCGGCTGATGCTGCTCGACGAGCCGTTCTCGGCGCTCGACACCGGCCTGCGCGCCTCGATGCGCAAGGCCGTGGCCGAGCTCCTTGAAACCGCCGGCATCACCACCATCCTGGTCACCCATGATCAGGCCGAGGCGCTGTCATTCGCCAGCCAGGTCGCGGTGATGCGCGACGGCAAATTCTCGCAGATCGGCACGCCGCGCGAGCTCTATTTCAGGCCGAAGGACAGGATGATCGCCGAGTTCCTCGGCGACGCCATCGTCTTGCCGGCCAGGATCGCCGATGGCTTCGCTACCTCGCCGCTCGGCCGCATCGCCGTCGACAGCACCGAGCGGCGCGACATTGCCCGCATCATGCTGCGGCCCGAGCAGGTGCTGCTGAAACGAACCTCGCGTGAAGGCATGTCGGGCACGCCGGACATGCTGTTCGGCGAGGTCACGGAATCCGAGTTCGCCGGCTCGATGTGCACCATCGCCGTGCGTCTCTTGAACAGTCCCGATCCGCCCGACGCGGCCGCCATCGGCAACACGCCATTGATCCTGCGCAAGCCGGGCATGGACGCGCCGGCGGTCGGCGAGATCGTGCGGCTGACCGTGTCGGGCAAGGCGCATGTGTTTGCCTGAACGGTTTTGCGCAAGGCCGATTTCAATCGACCCGTTTGCCCGCCTGATCGAACCAATGCAGCGTTTCGGACCTGGCCACGACGCGCAATCGGTCACCTGGCTTGGCGTTGGCGCGGCCTGAGACGCGCACCACGATGCGGCTGCCGGCTGCCACGCAATGGAGAAAGCTTTCGGCACCGACCGGTTCGACCGCTTCCACTGTCGCAGGCAGCGCGAGCGCGCCGGCCGGCGCCTCTGCCGCGAAGGTGATATCGGCGTCCTCCGGACGAAAGCCTAGTGTCACCACCTTGCCCTGTCGAGGCGCCAAGCCAATCACCGTACCGTCGGCCAATACCGAGCTTGGGGAGGCCCCTGTGAGCGCCAGCAGATTCATCGGCGGTGCGCCTATGAACGAAGCGACGAAGGTCGAAGCCGGTTTCTCGTACACATCAAGCGGAGCGCCGGTCTGCTCGACCAGTCCGGCGTTCATGACGACGAGGATGTCGGCCAGCGTCATCGCCTCAAGCTGGTCGTGCGTGACATAAACCGAGGTGACGCCAAGCGAGCGCTGCAGATTCTTGATCTCGATGCGCATCTGCCCGCGCAATTTCGCATCGAGGTTGGACAGTGGTTCGTCGAACAGGAAGACCTTCGGGTTGCGCACGATGGCGCGACCCATGGCGACGCGCTGGCGCTGACCGCCTGAAAGCTCGCGCGGGCGCCGGTCGAGCAGCGCCGAAAGCTCCAGCACCTTGGCCGTCGAGCGTACCCTGCTATCGATCTCGTCCTTCGGCGTGCCGCGGTTGCGCAGGCCATAGGCCATGTTGTCATAGACCTTCATATGTGGGTAGAGCGCGTAATTCTGGAACACCATGGCGATGTCGCGCTCGGTCGGGCCGATGGCGTTGACCACCTTGCCGTCGATGGCGACTGTACCGGCCGAAATGGTCTCCAACCCGGCGATCATCCTCAGCAGCGTGGACTTACCGCAACCTGACGGCCCGACCAGCACGCAAAGCTCCTTGTCGGGAATGGCGATGGAGACGCCCTTCACGGCTTCGACGCCGCTGGGATAGACCTTCTTCACGTCCTTCAGATCGACGGTCGCCATCAGAGTCTCACTTTTCGGATTCGACCAGGCCGCGCACGAACCAGCGTTGCATCATCACCACGACGAGGATCGGTGGCACGATGGCCAGCATTGCCGTGACCATCACGAGGTGCCATTGGGTGTCGGCGTCGGCGAACGAAACCATCTTTCTCAGCGCGATGACGATGGTGTTCATGTCGTTGCTGTTGGTGACGAGCAGCGGCCAAAGATACTGCGTCCAGCCATAGATAAAGAGGATCACGAACAGCGCGGCGATGTTTGTCCGCGACAGCGGCAGGAGGATATCGAAGAAGAAGCGCCATGGCCCGGCACCGTCGACACGCGCCGCCTCGACCAATTCGCCCGGTATGGTCATGAAGAACTGGCGAAACAGCAGCGTTGCGGTGGCTGAGGCGATCAGCGGGACGATCAGGCCGGCATAGGTGTCGATCATGCCGAGATCGACCATCACCTTGTAGGTCGGCAGGATGCGCACCTCGACTGGAAGCATCAAGGTGATGAAGATCAGCCAGAAGAAGGTCATGCGCAGCGGAAAGCGAAAGAACACGATCGCGTAGGCCGACAGGATCGAGATGAAGATCTTTCCGACCGCAACGCCGAGCGCCATGATCGTGGTGTTGAGGAGCAGCCTGCCGACGCTGACCCCGCCGATACGGCCGATGCCGCCGAACAGCGCCTCACTGTAGTTGTTCCATAGCTGGCCGCCCGGCAAGAGCGGCAGCGGCGGCCTGAGGATCGTTTGCAGCGTGTGCGTCGAGGCAACGAAGGTGTAGTAGATCGGAAAAGCCACGATCAATATGCCGAGGATGAGCACGGCATGGGCGATGAAGGTGCGGAGCGGGGACTGGCCGATCATCGCTGCCCTCAGCCGTAGTGGACTTTGCGTTCCACATAGCGGAACTGGATCGCTGTGAGCGCGATGACGATAGCCATCAAAATGACCGACTGCGCCGCCGAGTCGCCCAGGATCAGATTGACAAAGCCGTCATTGTAGACCTTGTAGACCAGCGTCTCGGTCGTCTTGCCCGGCCCGCCGCCGGTGACGGCATGAACGATGCCGAACGTGTCGAACAGGGCATAGACGGTGTTGACGACCAGCAGGAAAAAGGTTGTCGGCGCAAGCAGCGGGAAGACGATGGTCCAGAAGCGCTTGGTTTCGCCGGCGCCGTCCATGGCCGCCGCTTCGATCAGCGTTTTCGGCACCGCCTGCAGGCCGGCGACGAAGAACAGGAAATTGTAGCTGATCTGCTTCCAGGCAGCCGCCGACACCAGCAGGATCATGGCGTGGGTGCCGTTGAGCAGTGGGTCCCATGCGATGCCGAGGCTTCTCAGCAAATAGGCCAACGAGCCTATCGAAGGGTTGAACAGAAACAGCCACAGCATGCCGGCAATCGCCGGCGCCACGGCATAAGGCCATATCAACAGTGTGCGGTAGAGGCCTTTGCCGCGCATGGCCTTCTCGGCCATAACCGCGAGCAGCAGGGCCGCAACCATGGCAACGATCGCGGTCGCAAGCGAGAACACCACCGTGACCTTGATCGAGTTGAGATAGGCCGGATCGGCCAGCACCTTCCGGAAATTGGCAAACCAGACGAACCTGCTCTTCAGCCCGAACGGGTCTTGCCTGAGCATCGACTGGTAAAGCGCCTGACCGGCCGGCCAGTAGAAGAAAACCAGGGTTATGGCGAGCTGTGGCGCCACCAGCAGGTAGGGCAGGATATTGTTGGGAAAGACGACGCGTGGAGACAGGCTGATTTCCCTCGCTATCCAGGCATCGCCCACACGCGCGCGCGTGGGCGATATTCCAACCGACTGACCGAGACGATCTCGTTAGTTGTCCAGGGCTTCCTTGATTGCGGCGTCGCCGCGCGCGACCGCATTGTCGAGGGCCTGCTGGGCGGTTTGCTGGCCGGCCAGCATCTTCTCCAGCTCCTCGTTCTGGATATCGCGCACCTGCGGCAGATTCGGCAGGCGCACGCCCTTCGAATTGTCGGTCGGCGGCTTGCCGATCATCTGCAGGATGGGTGTCTCGCGGCCGGGGTTCTTTTCATAGAAGCCTGATTTCTTGGTCGCCTCGTACGCGGCGAGCGTCACAGGCAGGTATCCCGACTTCTGGTGCAGGTATTCCTGCACATCAGTCTTGGACAGATAGGCAAAGAAGGCGGCAACGCCCTTGTATTCCTCGTCCGACTTGTTGCCGAACACCCATAGGCTGGCACCGCCCGGCGTTGTGTTCTGCGGGGCACCCTTGGCGTCACTGTCGTAGGGAAGCTGGCCGATGCCATAATTCATGCCGGACTTGACGATATCGCCGAGGCCGCCCGACGATTCGGTGAAGATGCCGCATTCGCCGGCGAGGAATATCTGCTTGGCTTCGGAGGTGCGTCCGCCATATTTGAACGTGCCGTCCTTGGCCAGGTCGGCGAGCGCCTGGAAGTGGTTGACGAAAATCGGCGCATTGATCTTGAGTTCGACGTCGCCGCCGGCCAGGCCATTCTGCTGGGTCGCCCAAGGCACGTCATTCCACGCCGCGAAATTCTCCAGATGGATCCAGGTCAGCCAGGTCGAGGTATAGCCGCAAGAGGCGGCGCCGCTCGTTTTGATCTTCTTGGCGGCTTCCCAAACCTCGTTCCAGGTCTTGGGCGGATTGTTCACGTCGAGGCCTGCCTTCTGGAAGATGTCCTTGTTGTAGTAGAGGATCGGCGAGGAGGAGTTGTAGGGGAAGGACAGCATGGTGCCGTCCGGCTTGGAATAATAGCCGACGATGCCGGGCAGATACTGGCTCTTGTCGAAAGTCATCCCGGCGCCGGTCATCACATCGGCCACCGGCTTTATCGCACCCTCGGCCGCCATCATCACGCCGGTGCCGACGTCGAACACCTGGAGGATATCGGGCGCTTGCCCGGCACGAAAGGCAGCGATGCCGGCATTCAGCGTCTCCGGATAGGTGCCCTTGAACACCGGAACGAGCTCATATTCGCTCTGGCTGGCGTTGAAATCCTTGGAGATCTTGGCGACGACCTCGGCGTTGGCGCCGGTCATGGCGTGCCACCAGCTGATCTGCGTGACGGCGAAGGCGGAGGTGGTGGAAAGCAGGGTCACGGTGGCGGCGATACCGGCCGCAAAGCCGAAGAACTTCATGTTTCATCTCCCGTTTGTCATTGGCGAAAGGGGCACCTCCGCAAAGCCAATATGTGGCGCTGATGACAATCGGACAACGGTTTTGTTGCCGATCAATGAACACCATTCCTTCCTAAAGTGCACTCGCTACCGAAACCGGGCGTCAGAAACGACATCACCGCCTTTTCGGCGCAGCGGCATCGGTTTTCCCCCGAAAAGACCCGCCTCATGGCCTACGGGTTAACTATTCGTTAAAATCTCCAAGAGCTAATCCGTCACACCTCCCCTGTTAGTTTTGACCGAGTGAACCAGGATGCTGACGGTCTATAATTGTATCGTAAATCAGCACGACCTGAGACTGGTTGCGCTCGCCGCACTCGTCTGTGGAATTTCTTGTTTCTCAGCAGTTAATCTCCTTAAGCATGTCGGCCGATCGACCGAGCGAAACCGGCTTGTCTGGCTGATGATCGCCGCGGCCTCGACCGGGTTCGGCATATGGGCGACGCATTTCATCGCCATGACCGCGTTTACGCCGGGAATACCGAACGCATACAATCCGGGATTATCCGCCTTTTCGCTTGCCGCCGCCGTCATCCTGACCGCGCTTGGGATGTGGGTCGCCACCTTGCGCCGCGGCATCGACCATTTCCTCGTCGGTGGTGCCATTCTGGGCGGCGCCATCGCGACGATGCACTACATCGGCATGGCGGCTTTCGAGGTCGAAGGCCGGGTCGTATGGAACCTGCTCCTTGTCGCGATGTCGCTTCTGGCCGGCGTGACCCTTGCGGCACTGGCACTCCTGGTCGTTTTGCGCCGCCCGTCAGCAGTCGCGACTCTCGGCGGCGCCGCGCTTTTGACGCTGGCCATTTGCAGCTTGCATTTCATCGCGATGGCCGCGGTGTCGATCATTCCGGATTCCTCGATTGAAATATCCGAACATTCCATCGAGCCCATTTCCCAGGCCTTTGCCGCAGCGGTCGCCAGCCTTGTAATCCTTGTGCTGTCAGGTGCCGCGCTGTGGATCGATCTGCGCTTTCGCCACCAGAAGCTCGAGGCCGAGCGCATGCACGATCTCGCCAATGCGGCGGTGGAAGGTCTGATCGTTTGCGATGGCACCCGCATCGTCAGCGCCAATGACAGTATGGCGAAGCTGACCGGAACAGCGACAGCCACCCTGAACACGATGCAACTCGGCGAGCTTTTCGACGGACAGAGCGCAGCCGCTATGTCCGGCTTCGGCGAACAGGCGCAGGAAGCGAAATTAAGGGGCAGCGACGGCGCGAGAATTCCTGTCGAGCTGATCGCCAGGAAGATCACCTACTGCGGCAGGCCTCATACGGTGCTTGCCGTTCGCGACATCCGTGAGCGCAAGAAGGCAGAAGAAGAGATTCTCCGCCTCGCGCATTTCGATCCGCTTACCGGGCTTGCCAATCGGCGGAGCTTTTCTTCCCGGCTGGAAGCAGAAGTCGCCTCGATGGATCGTGGCGGCAAGGATGGATATCTGGCGCTCCTGCTGCTTGACCTCGACCGGTTCAAGCAAGTCAACGACCTCTACGGCCACAGCGCCGGTGACGCGATGCTGCAGAAGCTCGCGCACTGCATCTCCGGCATCCCGCGCAACGGACAGATGCTCGCGCGTCTCGGCGGTGACGAATTTGCCATCATAGCTCCGAACCTCCCCGACCCCTTGGCCGCAGGCCGGATAGCCGAGGACTTGCTGGCGGCGATCCGCGAGGAAAACAGGGTTTCGGTCGGCTCCGGCCTCGTCTCGGCCAGCATCGGCATCGCCTTCTTTCCGCTGGATGCCGAAGACCAGGCCGGCCTGATCAGCCATGCCGACACGGCACTCCATCGCGCCAAAACCGAAGGCAGGGACACTTACCGGTTTTTCGAGATAGCCATGGGCACCGCGGCCCGCGACAAGCGCGTGATGGAGCATGAATTGCGCCAGGCCATCGCCCGCAAGGAGTTCCACCTCGTCTACCAGCCTCAGAAGGAAATCCGCGGCGGCAGGATGATCGGCTTCGAAGCCCTGGTCCGGTGGCAGCACCCTGAGCGGGGTGATATTTCTCCGGCTGTTTTCATCCCCGTGGCCGAGGACAGTGGCGCGATCGCCCAGATCGGCGACTGGGTGCTGACGACGGCTTGTAACGATGCTGCTCGCTGGACAAATCCGCTGATGGTCGCCGTCAACGTCTCCGCCGTGCAGCTTCACAATCCGAACTTCAGCCGCAAGGTGCATGATGCACTGGCGAGGTCCGGCCTGGCACCCGGCTGGCTGGAACTGGAGATCACCGAAACAGCCCTGGTGAAGGATATGCCCCGCGCGCTGGCGGCCTTGAGGCAGGTCAAGGCGCTTGGCGTGCATGTAGCGATGGACGATTTTGGCACCGGCTACTCTTCGCTGTCCAACCTTAGCGCCTTTCCCTTCGACAAGATCAAGATCGACGGGTCGTTCATCAAATCGGTCGACAAGAACGCCCAGTTCGCGGCGATCGTCCGCGCCGTGCTGGGGCTTGGACGCGGTCTCGGCCTACCGGTCCTTGCGGAGGGCATCGAGACGCCGGGTGAATTGCAGTTCTTGGATGCCGAGGCTTGCGAGATCGGGCAAGGCTATTACCTCGGCAAACCGGCTCCGATCGAGACGTTCGGCGAACTGACGGGCGTGGCTGCTCCGGCAATCCGCACAGCCAGCCGACGCGGCGCAAGCATTGCCGTGCTCAAGCCGCGCCTGCGCACGGTCTGAGCCTATCCCGGCTGAAGCGCCGCCTCGACCAGACGCTTGGCATCCGGCCCCGACCATTCGGCCGGGCCGTTCATATGGGCGATGAGGCAGCCTTGCCCATCGATCAGCATGGTGACGGGCAGACCTAGCGCCAGGCCGCGCGTCTTGACGTCGTTGAACAGCGACATCGTGGCATCGCGATAGTAGCCGAGCGACTTGACGCCGGTGTCCTCCAGGAATTTCTTCGGTTTGGCATCGTCGCCGGCATCGACGTTGACGGCAACAACCTGAAACGCATCGCTGCCCATCTCCTTCTGCAGCGCATCGAGCGCCGGCATTTCGGCGCGGCAAGGTGCACACCATGTCGCCCACAGATTGAGCAGCACCGTCTTGCCGGCATGATCGGCGATCGTCGTCGGCTTGCCGTCGGGGCCGTTGAAGGCAAGGCTTTTCAGCGATTGCGGCGGATCCGCCGGCAAAAGCGCGGCAACCTGGCCGGTAGCAGCGGCGGCGATCTTCTTGGCACGGTCGGTCTTGGCGACGCAGGCGGCGTCGTCCTTGCCGCCGCCGGCGGCCACTTGCGCGGGCGCCTTGTTGCCAGAACTGCTTTCCCTGACATATACCGCGACCGCGCCGGCCAGCACGCCCGCAACCAAAGCGGCGAGGATGAGACGCAAAGCCGGGAAGAATCTATTGCCGTCTGCCATTTTTTAAAAACTGCTCCGGAGCACGGGTTATAGCGATGAACGACAAGAAGGCCAGCAACCAGATGTGGGGCGGACGTTTTGCCTCGGGTCCGGCCGCAATCATGGAAGCGATCAACGCGTCGATCTCGTTCGACCGCAAACTCTATGCGCAGGATATTCGCGGCTCGATCGCCCATTGCCAGATGCTGGCGCAAACGGGCATTATTTCGGCGGCCGATCAAGAAAAAATCACTCACGGGCTGAACACGATCCTGGCAGAGATCGAGACCGGCACATTCGAGTTCTCCACCAGGCTGGAAGACATCCACATGAATATCGAGGCCCGTCTGGCCGATTTGATCGGGCCCGCAGCTGGCCGCCTGCATACCGCCCGCTCGCGCAATGACCAGGTGGCGGTCGACCTCAGGCTGTGGGTCAAGGACGAGTGCTTTCGCGTCGCCGAGGCGCTGAAGGGCCTGATCACGGCGTTCCTGGATCGCGCCGAGGAGCATGCGGCAACGGTGATGCCGGGCTTCACCCACATGCAGGCGGCGCAGCCGGTGACCTTCGGCCATCACTGCATGGCCTATGTCGAGATGTTTGCGCGCGACCTGTCTCGCGTCCGCGATGCGATTGAGCATATGGATGAAAGCCCGCTCGGCGCTGCCGCCCTTGCCGGCACCAGCTTTCCGATTGACAGGCACGAGACAGCGAAGGCGCTTGGCTTCCGCGAGCCGATGCGCAATTCGCTCGACAGCGTTTCGGATCGCGATTTCGCGCTCGAGTTCCTGGGCGTAGCAGCGATCTGCGCGACGCATCTGTCGCGACTGGCTGAAGAGATCATCATCTGGTCGACGCCGCAATTCGGCTTCGTCAGGCTGTCGGATAGTTTCTCGACGGGTTCGTCGATCATGCCGCAGAAGAAGAATCCCGACGCTGCCGAACTGGTGCGCGGCAAGACCGGCCGCGTCACCGGGCACCTCGTCGGCTTGCTGACAGTAATGAAGGGCATGCCGCTGACCTATGGCAAGGACATGCAGGAAGACAAGGAATCCGTCTTCGACGCGGCCGAGACGCTCGACCTGATGCTGGCGGCAATGACCGGCATGGTGCGCGACATGACGGTGAACACCGCGGCGATGAAAAAGGCTGCCGGCGCCGGCTATTCGACTGCGACCGACCTCGCCGACTGGCTGGTGCGCACGCTCGGCCTGCCGTTCCGCGAGGCGCACCATATCACTGGCCGGGCGGTGGCGCTGGCCGACGACAGGAAGATCGGGCTCGACAGGCTTTCGCTGGAGGATCTGCAGTCCATTCACCCCGGTATCAGCGCCGACGTGTTTTCGGTTCTTGCCGTGCAGAATTCTGTAAAGAGCCGCACGAGCTTCGGCGGCACCGCGCCGTCCGAGGTGCGCAAGCAGATCCGCTACTGGAAAAAGCGGCTCGCCAAGGCGTAAGACGCGGGGTGCAATGGCCGCAAAACTCGGCTAGAAGCGGCTGCGGGCAACAGTTTCGGACGGATGGCACGATGACCGGAAGCAGGATTTTGGTGACGCTGACGCTGTTGGCAGCAATGGCCACCGTTGCGGCCTGCGGCAGGAAGGCTGCGCTCGATACGCCCTACGCGGCCGCCGTGCAGGCCCGCAAGGACGCCGAGAAGGCCAAGCAACCTTTGCCGCCGGAGCCGGAAAAACCTGTTGAGGACAAGAAATTCATCCTCGACCCGCTGCTCTGATTTTTCGGACCAATCTCGTGAACCATTTCGACTACCGCGACGGCGCGCTGCATGCCGAGGACGTGGCGATATCAGACATCGCCGCCAGCGTCGGCACGCCATTCTATTGTTATTCGACGGCGACGTTGACCAGGCATTTTCGCGTCTTCACAGAGGCCTTTGCCGGGCTCGACGCCCTCGTCTGCTATGCCATGAAGGCGAATTCGAACCAGGCCGTGCTGAAGGTGTTGGCAAGACTCGGCGCCGGCGCCGACGTGGTCTCGGAGGGCGAATTGCGCCGCGCTTTGGCGGCCGGCATTCCGGCAAGCAAGATCCTGTTTTCGGGCGTCGGCAAGACCGCGCGCGAAATGGATTTTGCGCTCTCGGCCGGCATTCTCTGTTTCAACGTCGAATCCGAACCGGAGCTGGAGCTGCTGTCGGCCCGCGCGACCGCGCTGGGCAAGATCGCGCCGATCTCGCTGCGCATCAATCCGGATGTCGATGCCAGGACGCACAACAAAATTTCGACTGGGAAGGCCGAGAACAAGTTCGGCATTCCCTGGCAGCAGGCACGAAAGGTTTATGCCCGCGCGGCTGAGCTGCCGGGCATCAAGGTCACCGGCATAGACACCCATATCGGCAGCCAGATCACCGAATTGCAGCCCTTCGACGAGGCCTTTGCGCTGCTGGTGGAGCTGGTCGGCGCCCTGCGCTCCGACGGTCATGCCATCGAGCACATCGATCTCGGCGGCGGCCTTGGCATTCCCTACCGCGTCGACAACAACCCGCCGCCTTTGCCCGATGCCTATGCCCGGATCGTCAGAAAGCATGTCGCCGAGCTCGGGCTGAAAGTGATGTTCGAGCCAGGCCGGTTGATCGTCGGGAATGCCGGCATCCTGGTCTCGGCGGTGATCTTCGTGAAGGAGGGCGACGCCAAGAACTTCCTCGTCGTCGACGCCGCGATGAACGACCTGATCCGGCCGACGCTTTACGACGCTTTCCACGACATCAAGCCGGTGGTGCAGCAGCCGGCCGCAGCACCGCGCATGAAGGTCGACGTCGTCGGCCCGGTTTGCGAGACCGGCGACTATCTCGGGCTCGACCGTGACCTGCCCCGGCTGAAATCCGGCGACCTGATCGCTGTCGCCACCGCCGGCGCCTATGGCGCCGTCCAGGCTGGCACCTACAATACCAGGCTGCTGGTACCGGAAGTGCTGGTCGACCGCGACCGCTTCCACGTTGTGCGACCGCGCCAGACCTATGACGAGCTGATCGGACTGGACTCGGTGCCGGACTGGTTGGAGTAGAACTCTGCAGCTACAGGCGGTGCTGAATGAGCGCCCTGGTTTCGGCGATCCTGTTCTCGTTCCGGCGATAGAATGTCCACTGCTTGATGCGCTTGCTGCGCAAAAGCCCTGCCTGGGTCAGCACGCGCATATGTTCGCTGAGCGTCGCCTGGGTGATCCCCAGCTTTTCCGCGATCAGCAGCGCGCAGACTCCGTCGTCGACCAGATCGCCGTCCGCCTGCGGCGGAAAATGCGCGCGCGGGTCCTTGAGCCAGTCGAGGATCTGCAGCCTGCGCTCGTTGGCAATCGCTTTGAAGAGGTCGACCTCTTGCATTTAGCCACTTTGCCAAGTTACTAAGTAATGTCAACTCTGAATGTCAGCCCTGGGAGTGAAAGCATGCTGCACGGCCACACGATCACACGCGAGCGCATTGCGGCGATGGAACCACGCATCCGACCCTTCGTGCGCCACACGCCGGTGCTGCGCGTCGACATGGCCGATTTCGGCCGCCCGGCTCTGCCGGTCGACCTGAAGCTTGAGTGCTTGCAGCATTCCGGCTCGTTCAAGGCGCGTGGTGCGTTCACCAATCTCCTCGAACGGCCGGTTCCTGCGGCCGGCGTCGTCGCCGCATCGGGCGGCAATCACGGCGCCGCCGTCGCCTATGCCGCCATGCGACTCGGCCACAAGGCGACCATCTTTGTTCCCGAAGTGAGCCCGCAGGCCAAGCTGGACCGCATCCGTGGCTACGGCGCCGAGCTGATCGTCGGCGGCGCCCGTTATGCCGAGGCGCTGGCCGCCAGCGAGAGCTTCGCCGAAAAATCCGGCGCCCTGCAGATCCACGCCTTCAATCAGGAGGAGACGCTGGTCGGGCAGGGCACGCTCGGCCTCGAAATCGAGGCCGACCTGCCGAAGCTCGACACCCTGCTGGTCGCTGTCGGCGGCGGCGGCCTGATCGGCGGCATCGCCGCCTGGTTTTCCGGCCGCATCAGGATCATCGCTGTTGAGCCGGAGGGTGCGCCGACGCTTCATCGCGCGTTCGCGGCGGGCCGACCCGTCGACGCGCCGGCTGAGGGCGTCGCCGCCGATTCGCTCGCGCCAAAGCGTGTCGGCGAAATGATGTTTCCTATCGCCGAGGCATTCGTCGAGCGCTCGATCCTGGTCGGCGACGACGACATTGTCGCCGCCCAGGCGGCGCTGTGGGACCGCGTGCGAATCATCTCCGAGCCGGGCGGTGCGGCCGCCTTCGCGGCGCTCCTGTCCGGCCGCTACGCACCGGCTAGAGGCGAGCACGTTGCCGTACTGGTCTGCGGCGCAAACGCCAATCCGGCGAAATTCTGACAATATCCGGGGCATTATTGTTCACGTTTTGGGGAACCGCCTCGCCTTCGCCGTGTTTGTTGGTATCCTTAGGGCGATGTGCATCCGCTTGGACGCACGAAGTACGCGCTAAGATTTTAGGTCTTCGCATCGTGCTTCCCGGAAATCGACTTTTCGGGCCCATGCGATAGACTCGTGAGGCCTGGGCTATCCCGCCCGGCCAGGAAGGGCCGATGACGCAACGACCCATTTTCACCAGCGATCGCAGTCTGGCCAGGCGCCTTGCCTTGAGCCGGCTGGGGACGCAGGTCTCGATAATCGTCGAACGCGGCTGGCCATTGCTGCTGCCGCTGATCATCGTCGCCAGCCTGTTCCTCAGCATTTCGTGGCTCGGCCTGTTCCCATTTTTGCCCGATCTGGCGCGGATCGGTCTTATCACGGCATTCGGCGTCGCAGCGCTTGCCGCACTCTACCCGCTGCGTTTCTTCCGCACGCCATCCAGTGCCGAGGTCGACCGCCGCATCGAGGCGGCCAACCGGCTGCTGCACAGCCCGGTGCAGGTCCAGACCGATCGCCCGAGCGGCAAGGAAAGCATTTTTTCGCAAGCCCTGTGGCGCGAGCATCAGCGGCGCATGGCTGACCGGCTGGGCGAGCTTGGCGGCGACGTGCCGCGCACACGCGTGCCGGAACGCGACCCGTGGGCGTTGCGCGCCGTTGCCGCGCTTTTGTTGGTCACTGCCTTTGCCTTCTCCTTCGGGCCGTCGGGCGGCAGGCTGGGCGACGGCTTTGGTGCCCGTGCCGCCCGCGACGTCGTGCCGCCGCGCATTGATGCCTGGGTGACGCCGCCGGCCTATACCGGCAGGCCGCCGATATTCCTGAACGCCCCAGTCCTTGCCAACAACGCCACTCAAACGGCGCCGACCTTCACCGTTCCGGAGGGCAGCGATGTGTCGCTGCGCGTCACCGGCGGTTCGGGCGAGGAAACGCTGAGTTACGCCGACACCGGCGGCAACACCCGCGCCATCGATCCGACCGGGCCGCAAGCCGCCAAGACTGAGGCAGCTCCGGCAACGCCTTCCACCGTGCGCCAGTTCAGCGGCAAGTTGACGGCCGACGGCACGCTGACGCTGCAGTCCGGCGACGGCGAGCTCGGCCGCTGGGCCTTCGCCATAATTCCCGACAAGCCGCCGCAGATCCGCTTTGTCGGCGAGCCGAAGCGCGCCGTCAACGGCGCCTTCGAACTCAACTACCAGATTGACGACGACTATGGCGCGGCCTCCGCCAAGGCCGTTTTCGCATTGGCCGATCCGCAGGCACCCAACGCGCATCCGCTCTATGGCCCGCCGGAAATGCCGCTGACGTTGCCGCGCCGCGGCGGGAAGGCGAATGCCGCTAAGACGACGAAGGACCTGACCGACCATGTCTGGGCCGGTGGTAACGTCAAGCTGTCGCTTGTCGCCACCGACGGTGCCGGACACACGGCGACCAGCGAAACCAAGACGCTGGTGATGCCGGAGCGGCCATTCTCCAACCCGTTGGCGCGGGCTGTTGTCGAGCAGCGCCGCATGCTGGCGCTCGACGCCTATGCCAAGGACCGGGTGCTCGACCTGATGGATGCGATCACGCTCAGGCCCGAAGACACGTTCGACAACATGACGCACTACCTCGCCATCATGAGCGCCCGCACCCGGCTGAAGATGGCTGACAGCGACGACCAGTTGCGCGACGAGGTCGCTTACCTCTGGGAGATCGCGCTCGGCATCGAGGAAGGCAATCTGTCGGCGGCCGAGAAGCGGCTGCGCCAGGCGCAGCAGGCGCTGCAGGATGCGATCAAGAACGGCGCCAGCGACCAGGAGATCGAGAAGGCGATGAAGGAACTGCGCGAGGCGATGAACCAGTTCCTGCAGGAATTCGCTGCGCGGGCGCAGCAGAATCCGAATGCGCCACAGATGCAGCAGAACGGCCGGGAACTGCTTCAGAGCGACATCGACCGCATGATGGACCAGATCGAGAACCTGGCGAAATCCGGCAATCGCGACCAGGCGCAGCAATTGCTGTCTGAGCTGCAGGACATGATGAACAATCTGCAGGCAGGCCGCCAGCAACAAGGCGGTCAGCAGGACAGCGAGATGCGTCAGCAGATGGATAAGCTGGGCGAGATCATGCGGCGCCAGCAGGAGATGATGAACGACACCTTCCGCATGGACCAGATGCAGCGTGGCCAGCAACAGCGCGGGCAGAACCGCGACGAGCAGCTCGGCGAGAACGGTGAGCCGGGCCCGATGGACGAACAGGGCAAGCCCGGCCTGGGCGACGACCGCGATCCGCTCGGCCGGCCGGGGCAGATGACGCCGCAGGAATTCGCCGATGCGATGAAGCAGTTGCAGGAAGGCCAGGGCAAGCTGCAGAGCGAGCTCGATCAATTGAGGAAGAGCCTCGAAGGCATGGGCCTCGACTCCAATGAGGGGTTTGGCGAGGCCGGCAAATCCATGGGCAATGCCGAACAGGCGCTCGGCGAGGGCGAAGGCGACCAGGCCGTCGGTCACCAGGGCCGCGCATTGGAAGCCTTGCGCAGGGGCGCCAAGGACATGATGAAGCAATTGCAGGCAATGCAAGGCGACCAGGGCGGCAACGGCCAGGGCGGACGACAGCAGAATGCCGACCGTGACCCGCTCGGGCGGCCCCGCACCAGCGAGGGTCCCGATGACGGGAGTTCGGTGAGAGTGCCTGACGAGATCGACGTGCAGCGTGCCCGCCAAATCCTCGAAGCGATCCGCAAGCGGCTCGGCAATGCACTCAGCCCCGATATCGAGCGCAGCTATCTGGAGCGGCTGCTGGAGCTGAAGTAAGGCTGCCTGTATTCGGAAGATCGCCGCGCGCGGTGCTGGCCGCTACCGCCGGACTGAGCGGCATTCTTAACGGTTGGTGAACGCCTCGCGGATAGCCTCTTCCATGCCGTCGATAGCCTCGCCGGAAGCGTTCGGGTTGCGCCGCAGCACCACGTTCGAGGAATCGATGTCGCCGAACCCGTCGGCGGTCGTAAGCTCGCGGCAGCCGGCCGGGATGTTGCTGCGCGAGATCGGCGCAATCGCCAGCCCGGAGGTGACGGCGAGCCGCAGGCCGCCATTGGTATCGCTGGTGTAGGCGACACGATAGGCGAGATCGCGCTGTTCCAGCGACTTTATCGCGAAATCCTTGCACCAACCGGCACGGTTGTAGAGCGCGATCGGCACCGGCCGCTCCTCATGCATGTGATGCAGCTCTGACGTCACCCATACGGTCGGGTCATGCATCAGCACCTCACCCCCCGACAGATCCTGCCATTCGAACACCACCGCCAGATCGAGCTCGCCAGCGGCGAGCGCCGCGATCTGCGCACCGGAATGCGCGTAGCGGACGGTGATGTCGACCTGAGGATGGCGCTTGGCAAAGGCGCCGAGCGCGCGCGACAGGATCGCGTGGCCATATTCCTCCGGGATACCGATGCGCACCGGCCCGCCAAGCGGCGCCGCGACCATCGATGCCGCCGTCTCGTCGAGCAGTGAAACGATGCGCCTGGCGTTGGCGATGAGCTCGCCGCCGCGCCGTGTCAGCGCCACACCGCGCGAGCCGCGCTCGAACAGGCTGTCGCCGATCATCCCTTCAAGCTTCTTCATCTGCATCGAGACCGCCGACTGGGTGCGGCCGGCCCGCTCCGCCGCCTTGGTGAAATTGCCACTGTCGGCGACCGCCACGAAGGTTCGCAACAGGTCGCTGTCGAGATTGGGTCGCATGTGCCCGCCATAAGAAAATCTGATTGCTGGCATCATTCCAATTCGTTTGCAACATGTCAAACGGCGGACGATAGTTCGCCTTACCCATTGGATATGCGGCCGCGAAATCGGCCGCGGACCAATCAAAAGTCCTCACTCGTACCCGCTGCCCGAAATGGCGGCGGGTTCTTTTTACCCGGATGCAGGCCTGCGTTCGGCCGCGCACGCGGGGACAGGAGCGCCTATGCAGAATCGGCTTGTGCTCGGCATCCTCAGCCTCTGTCTCGGCGTACTGGTCTTTTCGCTGCAGGACCCGCTGGTCAAGGCGGTGTCGAGCCACTATCCGGTCACCGAGGTGATGGCGATCCGCTCGATCGTCGCCTTGCCGATCCTGGTTTTCCTCGTCCACGCCGATGTCGGATTGCAGGCAATCCTGTCGAAGCGGTTCGGCATGCTGACGATGCGCGCCTTCATCCAGTTCACCTCCTACACGGCCTACTATCTGGCAATCGCCGCCCTGCCGCTGGCTGACGCGGTGGCGCTCTATTTCATGGCGCCGCTGTTCATCATGGCGCTGGCCGGCCCCTATCTCGGCGAACGCGTGTCCTGGCAGGCGCTCGCCACCGTCCTGGTCGGCATGCTCGGCGTGCTGGTGATGGTGCGCCCGGGCGCCGGCTTGTTCGACTGGGCAGCGCTGCTGTCGCTAGGTTCGGCTCTGCTCTACGGTTTCTCGCAGCTGATGGCACGCAAGATCGGCGACACCGAATCCTCGACTGTCATGGCGTTCTATCAGAACGGCGCCTATCTGGTCGGCGCCGCCTTGGTGGCGGCATTGTTTTGGCTGGCAGGCATTGACCACGCCGTGCATCCGAGCCTCGAATTCCTCGTCCGGCCATGGGTCTGGCCGGCGACGCCGGATCTCCTCAAGATGGGGACATGCGGCTTCGTTGCCTCGGCCGGCATGATCCTGTTGTCGCAGGCCTACCGGCTGGCGCCCGCCAACAGCGTCGCCACCTTCGAATACACCGGTATCATCTGGTCGCCGCTATGGGGTTTTCTGTTCTTTGCCGAGGTGCCGCGACCAGCGACGGCGGCCGGCGCAGCCCTCATCATCGGCGCCGAGCTTTTTGCGCTCAATGCCGGCCGGCGCCGGAGCGGCGCGCCAGCCAATACGGCGACCTGCGACCCTGCCTGAAGGCGGTCGGCCTTGGGCTTAGGCGAAGCAGGCGAGCGCCTGTTCGACGCGGGCGCGGATTTCAGCCAGCGTGAACGGCTTTTGCACGACGTCGAGAATAATGCCGTCCAATTCCTCGGCGCGCTCGCGCTGGTCGGCATAGCCGGTCATCAGCATGATCTTCATCGCCGGGAACAGCGCTGCTGCCGCCTTGGCCATCTCGATGCCGTCCATCTCCGGCATGCGGATGTCGGACAGCACAAGGTCATAGCTCCCTTGCGCCGCCCGGATCAGAGAAAGGCCATGTGCGCCGTCCGCGGCGACAGTGACATTATGCCCGGCGCGCTCGAGCGCGCGAGCGGCGAGAGTGCGGACGGATTCATCGTCCTCGACGATCAGGAGCTTTGCCATGGGCAAGATATTTGGCGAGGAAAAGTTGATGTTTCCTGAAAGCCAGGAAGGCCATGAGGCCTTTTCAGAATTCGCTCCGCCGAGTCATATGACGTGGTTTTCGAGACCCGGAGCGGACGTTCGAGTCCGTGAGCACCGGAAGCGCAGAAAAGGTACGACCCGGAGACATGGGTAACAGAATGTACCTAAGACATGGGTGACAACCTCGTGCCGAACGGGTTGTCGATGGTCTGCAA